>NZ_JBNHES010000002.1:0-410565 GCF_050591105.1 Methylobacterium endophyticum | reverse complement strand
TCTCGCGCCAGCTCACGCCAAGCCGGCTCGCGATGCTGGTTCGCGCGCATTGGGGGATCGAGAACCACCTCCACTGGACGCTGGACGTCGTCTTCCACGAGGACGATGCGCGATCGAGAAAGAACTATGGCCCGGAGAATCTCGCCCTGCTCCGCCGCCTCGCGCGCAACATCTTGGAGTCACACCCGTCCGACCTGCCCATCCGCAAGAAGATGAAGCACGCCGCGTGGAGCAAAGACTATCTCTTCAATCTCTTTACTCATGTGCGATAGCCCTGCCTTTGCGGGGGAGGGTGGGCCTCGCGTCAGCGAGGGTCGGGAGAGGGGAGCGACATATCCGGAAAGGGCGCGCCCCTCTCCCGACCCGCTTCGCGGGCCACCCTCTCCCGCAGAGGGGAGAGGGAGAAAGAGCGCTGCCGGAAACCGTATGAAACGAAGAAGGCCGCCCCCGTTGAGGGGCGGCCTTTGGCTTGAACGCGGAAAGAAGCGTGGTCTTCAGCGCGCCAAGCGGTTGCGGACCTCGCCCAGGCTCGACCGGACCAGGTTTTGGGCGGCGTCGCCCTGCATGCGCTCGCGCAGGATGGTCTCGGAGACCTTGACCGCTGCCTCGGCGGCGGCGGCGCGAACCTGGGCGGCGGCCTGGACCTCGGCCTGGGCGATCTTGGTCTCGGCCGCCTTGGTGCGACGGGCGATGAAGTCGTCGAGGCGCTTGTGGCCCTCGGCGGCGATGCGCTCGGCCTCCTCGCGGGCGCTGGCCACGATGGCCTCCGCCTCGCGCTCGGCCTCCGTCTGGCGGCGCTTGTAGTCGGCGAGCACGGCGGCGGCCTCCTCGCGCAGGCGGCGCGCCTCGTCGAGCTCGTGGCGCACGCGCTTGGCGCGGCCGTCGAGGCCCTTGGTCATCGCGCCGAAGCCGCCGACCTTCCAGACGATCGCCATGAACACGACGAACGCGACGGCGACCCAGAATTCCGCTGTCATCAACATTGTTCGGCGGTCCCTGTCAGTGCGCGGTCGCGGCGCTGTCGAGCGCGCGGTCGAGGGAGGCCTGGTCCGGGGCGTGTCCCGTCAGGCGTTCGACGATGGCGGAGGCCGTGTCGGAGGCGATGCCGCGCACGTTGCCCATGGCCTCTGCTGTGCGGGCGCGAATGGTCGCCTCGGAGGCCGCGATCTTCTCGTTGAGCTGCGTCTCGAGGGCCTTGCGCTTGGTCTCGGCCTCGGAGGAGAGCGCGTTGCGGGTGCCCTGCGCGATCTCGCGGGCCTTGGCCTGCGCGTCGGCGAGGGACTTCTCGTAGGCGGCGCCGGCAGCGTCGGCCTCGGCCTTCATCCGCTGGGCCTCGTCGAGGTCCGCGGAGAGGCGGTTGGCGCGGTCGTGCAGGATCGACTGGATGCGCGGCAGCGCGATCTTGTCCATCAGGTAGTAGAGCAGGCCGAAGGCGAGGGCGAGCCAGATCAGCTGCGAGAGAAAGGTGTGGGTTTCGAAGGGCGGGAAGGCGCTGCCATGCGGGGCGGCCTGCTGGGTATGGGCGCCCGCGTGCATGTCCGCGGCCGGCTTCGGGTGCGGGGGGGGATTGGGCTGCGCCATGACCTCGTCCGGTTCGATCCAGAAAGACGGAGCGCCCCATCGCATGAGGGGCGCATCCGGTACGCTCGCTCAGGCCGCCGGCTTCCACTGTGGGAAGCGCGGCGACGGTGTCCGAAAGATCAGACGGCGAAGAGCAGCAGCAGCGCGATCAGCAGCGAGAAGATGCCGAGCGCCTCGGTGAGGGCGAAGCCCAGGAGCAGCGTGGCGCGCTGGCCGTCGGCGGCCGACGGGTTGCGGAGGGCACCGGCGAGGAACTGGCCGAAGAGGTTGCCAAGGCCGATACCCGCGCCCGCCATGCCGAGGCAGGCGAGGCCGGCGCCGATGTACTTCGCAGCGACGGGATCCATGTCTTACTCCTGATCAGTTCTTCTATCGACGTGTCGAGTGTCGGTGGGATGGAGCCGGCCGCCAGTGGTCAGTGGCCGGGGTGAAGGGCATCGTTGAGGTAGATCGCCGTCAACGTCGCGAAGACGTAGGCCTGAAGGGCCGCCACCAGGAACTCCAGGGCGGTCAGCGCGATGGTGAGGACAAGCGGCAGGGGCGATAGCACGCTCCAGGCGCCCGCGGAAAGCAGGCCCACCACGAAGAAGGCGAAGATCTTCATGGCGATGTGGCCGGCGAGCACGTTCGCGAAGAGACGCACCGAGAGGCTGATCGGACGCGAGATGAACGAGATCACCTCGATCGGCACCAGCAGCGCCAGCAGCGGCTTCGGCACGCCCGACGGCACGAACAGGCCGAAGAAATGCGTGCCGTGCTTCATCACGCCGTAGACCACCACGACGCTGATGACGAGGAAGGCGAGCCCGAAGGTCACGATGAGATGGCTCGTCACCGCGAAGGCGTAGGGGATCATGCCGAACAGGTTGAGCACCAGCACGAACATGAACAGCGAGAACACCAGCGGCATGAAGCGCTTGCCGGAATCCCCGGTGGCCTGGTGCAGCGTGTCGGCGATGAACTCGTAGAAGATCTCGGCGAGCGACTGGAGCCGGCCCGGCACGATCGAGCGGCCCGAGGTGGCCACGATGGTGAGCAGCGCGATCACCGCCACGGCGGCGAACATGTACAGCGCCGACTGCGTGAAGGCGATCTCCTGGTGGCCGATATGCCCGAACGGCAGGATCGACTTCAGCTCGAACTGATGGATCGGGTCCGGTCGCAGGGCGACCGAATGCGCCGGGTCGATGTTGCCCGCCATACCTGCTTTCGCCCCTCAAGCCCGCGCCGGTCCCGACCGGGGTTCCGCCCCGGTGCCGCCGCGCTCCAAAACTAGTCCCCTCGTGGCTCCTGGCCGTCTCCCCCGGAGCGGGACCGGCTGAAGCCGGACAACCGCATCACGTTGTAGACGCCCGTGACGAAGCCCAGCATCAGGAACACGATCAGCCCCCACGGCTTGGTGCCGAGGAAATGGTCGAAGATCCAGCCGAGGATTCCCCCCGCGGCGACGCCCGCGACGAACTCCGTGGAGATCGTCATGGCTTGCCCGAGCGGGGATGGCCCTCCAGCCGGCCCGGAACGCGACGAAGGACCGGGAGGGGCCTTGGGCCGCTTCCGTTCGATCTGCGTTTCGAGACGTCTGAGCCTCGCGGAGAGATCGCTATCCGGGGCCGCCCGACCGTCGCCTCGTCCGCCGTCTGCTCCGTCCTCGCCAGATCCGTTCGAACCCACGGCGAAAACTCACATTTCGGAGAGAGGAACCGGCCCGAATGCCCCCTTCAAGCGCGGCGCACCATAGTTTCGCCCCCCTTGGGTGTCAAGGCGGGCGAAATTGCCATCAAGTCCTTGTCGAACAATAAGAATTCCAATTCCGGGCCGGCGTCTCCGCCGCTTCTTTCCAAGGTGCTTTCGGAGCCGCCCCGCCGGGGTCAGGCGCCGAGGATCGGCTTGATGATCTTTTCCATGCCCTCGAGCGTCATCTCGCCCTTGTAGCGCTCGCCGTTGATGAAGAACGTCGGCGTCGAATCGACGTTGAAGGTGTCGAGCCCGCGCTGCTTCACGGCATTGACGCCCTCGTAGAGCTTCTTGTCCTTGAGGCAGGCCTCGAACTTCTCCTTCGAGAAGCCGGCCTGCCGCAGGAGCTGCTCCATGGCGTCGACGGGCGATTGCGGCTTCTGCACATAGGCCCAGGCTGGCTGCTGGTCGAAGAGCAGGTCGGTGATGGGGAAGTATTTCGCGTCGCCGTCGCAGCGCGCCAGCATGAAGGCGGCGGTGGCCAGCGGGTCGAGGGGGAACTCGCGCAGGGTGAAGCGCACCTTGCCGGTGTCGATGTAGCGGCTGCGCAGCTCCGGCCAGGTGAACTTGTGGAAGGCCGCGCAATGCGAGCAGGTCATCGAGGCGTATTCGATGATCGTCACCTTGGCGTCGGCGGGTCCGAGCCAGACGTCGCCGAGCGGGCCGGGCTCCATCAGGCCGGCGACGGCCTGACTCTGTGCCAGCGCCGACACCGACAGCTTCGGCAGGACCAGGGCCGCGCCGAGCGCGAGGCCGGTGGCTTTGAGTGCGTCGCGCCGCGTGATCATGGTCTGTCCGAGCTCCGGTGGCGTCCGTGTCGATATCGGAGCGTGCGGTAGGATCAAGGGCGCCGTGTGGCAAGCGCAGCGGAGGCCCGCGCGCGGCTTTGCCTCAGCGATCCTGCGTCGCGACGGCGATTCCAAGCCGGTCGAGGGCGTCGCGCAGGCGCTCGTCCTCGATCCGCGCGACGGCGAGCGCGATGCCGCCGCGCCGGGCGGGATCGAGCGGAACCGGCTGCGGCCGCCTCGGCGCGCGCGAGATCCGATCCTGCTGGAGCACGATCCGGCCGATGCAGGCCCAGCCGTAATAGGCGTTCACCCGCTCCACGAGCACGGGGGCGAGATGCTGGAGATCGAGGGCGAAGGCGCTCTCCACCCGCACCACGAGGGTGCCGGGCTGGGAACGACCCTCCTCGCCGCGCCGCCGCTTCGGCCATTCGAGCTTGGAGGGGCGGGAATGGCGCGCGAGCCGCTCGCCGACGATGCCGTCCCAGGCCGCCAGGATATCCGTCGAGGCGAAGCCCTGCGCCGCGAAGGCGGGCCCGACGCAGGACTCGATCAGTTCGGCGAGCGGCTTGATCCGCGCCATGTCAGCAAGTCCCCGAAGCGCTCACGCTCCACCATAGCGCGGCCGATGGCATCGCGGGAGGCCGTTCCGCTCAGGCGCCCCCCGCCGCGATGGCGGCCTGCGTGAGCCGGTCCCGGATCTCGGCCTGCCTCGCCCGGACCATGCCGGGGATGAGGAAGAGATCGACGAGGATCCAGACGAAGCCGATCAGCACGAGGTAGGAGAGGATCTGGAGGATCGCCGTGCCGGGGCGTCCGAGATAGAAGCGGTGCGCCGCGACGATGCCGAGGAAGAACCACAGCACGTAGGCGACGGCGACGCTCGGACCGTCATTGGCGACGCGGGTCTCGATCAGGATCCGGTCCTGGGTCGTCAGCGTCATCGCGAAGGTCCGTTCATGAGATTGCGCTTGGCTAGCACGCTGGAGCGGGGCCGGTCGAGCGAGAACCGTTCGCCAATTGTTCGCAAGCCGCCTGCGAAGCCTTGGAGGCGCCGGAGCGTACGGCTATGACCGGCTCCAGCATGGCAGCGCCCGAGCCTCCGAAAACCCCGCCGCGGGCCGCCGACCTCCTCGCCTGGTACGACCGGCATCGCCGGGTGCTGCCGTGGCGGGCGCTGCCGGGGGAGCGGCCCGATCCCTACCGGGTCTGGCTCTCCGAGGTGATGCTCCAGCAGACCACCATCGCGGCGGTGAAGCCTTACTTCGAGCGCTTTCTCGCGCGCTTTCCGGATGTCGCCGCGCTCGCCGATGCGCCCGAGGAGCAGGTGATGTCGGCCTGGGCCGGTCTCGGCTACTATTCCCGCGCCCGCAACCTCCATGCCTGCGCCAGGGCGGTGGCGGCGGCCGGCGCCTTTCCCGACACGGCCGAGGGCCTGCGCAAGCTGCCGGGGATCGGCGCCTATACGGCGGGCGCCATCGCCGCCATTGCCTTCGACCGGCGGGAGGCCGCCGTCGACGGCAATGTCGAGCGGGTGGCGACGCGGGTCTTCGCCATCGAGGAGCCTCTGCCGGGGAGCCGCCCGGCGATTCGCGCCCTGGTGCAGGATCTCGTCCCCGCCGACAGGCCCGGCGATTTCGCGCAAGGCCTGATGGATCTGGGCTCCACGATCTGCACGCCGAAGCGTCCGGCCTGCGCCCTCTGCCCCTGGATGTCGCCCTGCGCGGCACGGGCGCGCGGCCTCCAGGAGACGTTTCCGAGGAAGCTCAAGAAGGAGAAAGGCATTCTGCGCCGTGGCGCGGCCTTCGTCGCGATCCGCGCCGGGGACGAGGCGCTGCTGCTGCGGACCCGGCCGGCCTCGGGCCTCCTCGGCGCCATGGCCGAGCCGCCGACGAGCGAGTGGACGGTCGATTACGATCCGGCCATGGCGCTCCTCGACGCGCCGCTCGACGCGCGATGGAAGCGGCTGCCGGGCATCGTGCGCCACGTCTTCACGCATTTCCCGCTGGAAATGACGGTTTTTTCCGCCCGCGTCGGCGCTTCGACGCAGCCGCCGGACGGCATGCGATTCACGGCGCCGGGCGAGCTCGATTCGGAGCCGCTGCCGGGGGTGATGAGGAAGGTGCTGGCGCACGCCCTCGACCCGAAGCCCGAGGCGCCGAAACGCGGGCGGCCGAGAAAGCCGCCGGAGCCGGCCCCTCTCCTGGCCGCCACCGAGGACATGGCCGAGGCGCAGCCGGTGTTCCGCCCGGTTCCGAAACCGGCCCCTCGCGTGGTCGCCAGGATACCGGAGTCGGACGAGCCGGAGCCTGCCGCGCCGGCTCCCAAAGCGACACGGCGGAAGGCGTCCACCGCCCCCCGCCGCCCGTCGCGTCGCTAAATCGGCAAAAAATCAGCCGGCCGTGCCCATCTGCGCCCGCATGGAGGCGCGGAAGCTGTCGATCACGACCCGCTGGCCGCCGCGCTCGGCGTGCCAGAACTCCCAGCCGTTGCAGGCCGGCAGGCCCTGCACGAGGGCGCCGATCTTGTGGATCGAGCCCATGGCGGGCCCGGCCATCAGGGTGCCGTCGGGGCGCACCACCGCCTGGAAGCGGCCGCGCGCGTCGCTGAGCGTCTCGCCGGCGCGCACATGGCCCGCCTCGATGACGCTGAGGAAGGGCACGCGCGGCTCGGCGCGCTTGGCCGGGGCCAGCATCAGGGCGGCCTGCGAGATCGGCTCGACCGCGTCGATGCGGGCGCGCGCCGCCTCGGCGTAGACCGTCTCGCGCTCGATGCCGATGAAGCGGCGGCCGAGCCGGCGGGCGACGGCGCCGGTGGTGCCGGTGCCGAAGAACGGGTCGAGGATCACGTCGCCGGGATTGGTCGCGGACAGGATGGTGCGCGCGAGCAGCGCCTCGGGCTTCTGGGTCGGGTGGACCTTCTGGCCGTCCTCGCCCTTCAGGCGCTCGTCCCCCGTGCAGAGGGGGATGAACCAGTCCGAGCGCATCTGGAGGTCCTCGTTACCCCCTTTGAGCGCCTCGTAATGGAAGGTGTAGCCCTTCGAGTCGGCCGAGCGGGAGGCCCAGATCAGCGTCTCGTGGGCGTTGGTGAAGCGCTTGCCGCGGAAGTTCGGCATCGGGTTGGCCTTGCGCCAGACGATGTCGTTGAGGATCCAGAAACCAAGATCCTGGAGCGCGGACCCGACGCGGAAGATGTTGTGGTACGAGCCGATGACCCACAGGGTGGCGTTCGGCTTCATCACCCGGCGGGCGGCGGCGAGCCATTCGCGGGTGAAGGAATCGTAGGTCTCGAAGCTGGCGAACCGGTCCCAGGCGTCGTCGACCGCATCGACACGGCTCTGGTCGGGGCGCAGCAGCGAGCCCTCACCGAGCTGGAGGTTGTAGGGCGGATCGGCGAAGACGCAGTCGACGCTGGCCGGCGGCAGGGCGTTCATCGCCGCGATGCAGTCGCCGACGAGGACCTCGTCGAGGGGGAGGCGCTGGGAGACGGGGGTGGGACCCATCCGTGGCGCCGACGCGACCCGCCCGGTACGCGAGACAAGTTTCCGGGAGGTGGCGCCGGCGGCCACGGTACGCAGGGAAGCCATGGCGAACTCGGTTACGCGACTGACCGGCAGACCATGGGGCCGTTAGGGTAAAGGTCGGGTTGAGCGTTTCAGGAAATTGCGTCTCAGTTTGGGGCTGCAATTTTTGCCTAGTCGCGCCCTTACTCTTGCATTCCTCCCGTCGCGCCAACGGCTAAGTCGTTGCCGCCGCGTGCTTTGTCTTGGTCGTCCTAACGCTATGCTTGGCCGCTGTCCGAGAGCGGCGAACTATTCGTGCCGTTCTCGCAAGATGACGATCCCCCGCGCCTCGATTGCCCACGGTTTCGCGCGTCGGTGCCCCGAATGCCCCCGGTTCCCTGCGGCGGGCGGGAGGCTGGGTTTCGCTGAGCGCAGGTCTGGGCCCCCGCGGCCCGGCAAAGCTTAGCCGTCTCGATCACTTGCGGTTTCTGACATCGCAAGTCGTCAGCTTAGAACCGCGAGACAAACGCCCGGTTCGATTTCTATCGCAATACATCTCCACATTCGTGGCGATCGCGCCCGTCGATATGCGGATCAGACAGGCTCGCGGCCAGTCGAACATCGCGTCTCATTTCGGCCGTCATCGGCTTCATTTTCCGCGGCCCTCGACAACAACTCAGGGAATGCGAATGAACTCGAAGACCGTCCGCCGGAATGCAGCACTCGCCATTGGTTCGATCGCCGCCGTCACCGCCTTGTCCGCCCCCGCCTCCGCCGGCGGCAACGCCTCCTGGTACGCCAGCGGCCACCGCACCGCGAGCGGAGAGCGCTTCAATCCGAACGGTTTGACCGCCGCCCACCGCAGCCTGCCCTTCGGCACCCGCGTGCTGGTCCAGAACAAGAGCAACGGCCGCTCCGTGGTGGTGCGCATCAACGATCGCGGGCCTTTCGTGCACGGCCGGGTGATCGATCTCGCGCGCGGCTCGGCCCGCGCCATCGGCATGACCGGCACCAGCTACGTCTCGCTTCAAGTGATGCGCTGATCGCGCGGGGTCGCGCCCGGCCGGCGTTGTCCGCTGCCCGACCCGACCCCATCTCGGGGAACGAACCTCACGGAGATCGTTCCGCCCCGATGGCCAAGCCCCTGATCGTCGAACTGCCCCACGAACTCGGCCAGGCCGAGGCGAAGCGGCGCATCGAATCCGGTGTCGATCAGGGGCGGGCCCTGCTCGCCAAGAGCGGCGTCACCATCGGAAATCTCGCCTGGACCGGGGACCGGCTCGACTTCGCCCTCTCGGCGCTCACGCAGAGCGTCGACGGCTCCATCGATGTCGGTCCCCAGAGCGTGCGCATCGAGGTGCGCCTGCCGCTGCTGCTCGCGCTGTTCGCCGAGAAGGTGAAGAAGTCGCTCGGCAAGGAGGGCACCCTGCTCCTCACCAAGAAGTAGCGGGCCTCCGCCAGGAACCGGGCCGCCGCACGCTCCGTTGGCTGGAAAAGCTCCCGCCATGAAACGAGCAGCGCACGCCATGTCCAATCCCGGCCCGATCCCCGAGATTCCTGTCCCCGAGACGCCGCTCCCGGAGACTCCTCGCGAGGCGCCGGACAGCCCGCAGGTTCCCCCTCCGGCGCCCGGCCCCGAGATTCCCGACAATTCTCCTTCCGAGTCGCCCGGCGGCCAGCCGACCGAGATCCCCGTGAACGATCCCGGCGCTCCCATCGAGACGCCGTCCCCCACGGGACCCGCCAATCCGACGATGTGAGCCGGGGCGGCCGGCCGTGAGTTGTTCTGAGCGGCCGCTCTGCCATAAGCACGGCCCATGGCCGCCCCCCCGCTACTGACCCTTCAGGACGTCGCCCTCACTTTCGGCGGCACCCCGCTCATCGAACGGGCGGAGTTCGCCGTCTCCCCCGGCGAGCGCACCTGCCTCGTCGGCCGCAACGGCTCGGGCAAATCCACGCTGATGCGCATCGCCGCCGGGCTGATGGAGCCCGATCGCGGCACCCGCTTCGTGCAGCCGGGGACGACGATGCGCTATCTCGCGCAGGAGCCGGATTTCTCCGGCTTCGCCACGACGCTCGCCTTCGTCGAATCGGGGCTGGCGGCGGACGGCAGCGAATCGCACCGCGCCCGCTATCTCCTCGAAAGCCTGGGGCTCACCGGAGAGGAAAACCCCGAAAAGCTCTCCGGCGGGGAAGGGCGGCGCGCGGCGCTCGCCCAGGCGCTCGCCCCCGAGCCCGACATTCTGCTGCTGGACGAGCCCACCAACCATCTCGACCTGCCGGCCATCGAGTGGCTGGAGACGGAGTTGCGCAACACCCGCGCCGCGCTCGTCCTCATCAGCCACGACCGGCGCTTCCTCTCGGCCCTGTCGCGGACCACGATCTGGCTCGACCGCGGCGTCACCCGCCGGATCGAGCAGGGCTTCTCGCAGTTCGAGGCGTGGCGCGACGCCTTCTTCGAGGAGGAGGAGCGCGACCTGCACAAGCTCGACCGCAAGATCGCGGCGGAGGAGCACTGGCTGCGCTACGGCGTCACCGCGCGGCGCAAGCGCAACGTCCGGCGGCTCGGCAACCTGCACGACCTGCGCCGGCAGGCCCGCGAGACGCGGCGCCCGCTGGGGAGCGCCACCATGACCTCGACGGAGGCCGAATCGTCGGGCGCCCTCGTGGTCGAGGCGCGCGCCGTCTCCAAGGCCTATGGCGAGCGCAGGATCGTGGACCGGCTGTCGCTGCGCGTCATGCGCGGGGACCGGCTCGGCATCGTGGGCGCCAACGGCGCGGGCAAGACGACGCTGGTCAACCTGCTCACCGGCAAGTCCGACCCCGATTCGGGCGCCGTCGTGCTCGGCACGAACCTCAAGCTGATGCTGCTCGACCAGGCCCGCGCCGTGCTGGAGCCCACCATGACGGTGAGCGACGTGCTCACGGGCGGACGCGGCGACCACGTCATGGTCGGCGGCCAGAGCCGGCACGTCGTCGGCTATCTCAAGGACTTCCTGTTCGCCCCCGAGCAGGCCCGCACCCCGGTGAGCGTGCTCTCGGGCGGCGAGCGCAACCGCCTGCTCATCGCCCGCGCCCTGGCGCAGCCGGCCAATCTCCTCGTCCTCGACGAGCCCACCAACGATCTCGACCTCGAGACCCTCGACCTCTTGCAGGAGATGCTCGGCGACTATGCCGGCACGCTGATCCTGGTCAGCCACGATCGCGACTTCCTCGACCGAGTGGTCGGCAGCGTGCTCGTCAGCGAGGGGGAGGGCCGCTGGATCGAGTATGCCGGGGGCTATTCGGACATGCTGACCCAGCGCGGGCAGGGCGTGCAGGCGCGCACCGTGGCCGGCGCCGCGAAGCCCGCCTCCGGCGCGGCCAAGCCCAAGCCCGCCGCCGAGCCGCCGCCGGCCCGCAACCGCCTCGGCTTCAAGGAGCAGCACGAGCTCAAGACGCTGCCCGAGCGCATGGGCAAGCTCGAGACGGCCATCGCCAAGCTCCGCGTCGTCCTCGACGATGCCGATCTCTACGCCCGCGATCCGGCCCGCTTCGAGAAGGCGTCCGCCATGCTCGCCCAGGCCGAGACCGAGCTGTCGGCCTGCGAGGAGCGCTGGCTCACCCTCGAGATGCTGCGCGAGGACGGTCCGGCGGCGTGAGGCGGACATCAAGATGCCGTGAAACCGGCGCTTCCTGACCATCCCCGAACGGCCGTGCCGACGAGTTCCTCCGTGCTTTCGCGCCTGCGCCCTCTCACCGGCCCCCGCTACGGCTGGCTCGCCGGGCTTCCCGTCCTGGCGCTGGTCTGGGTGGGCGCGGCCTCGTTCGCGGCGCCCTCCGTCGAGCAGGCCCTGGAGAGCGCGGGCGCGCGGATCGGCGCCGAGGCGTCGGCGGGCAGCCCCGAGCCCTGGCTCAGGGTCTCCGCCTTCGGCCGCGACCTGATCGCCAAGGGCGAGGCACCGGGGCCGGCCCAGGAGGACGCGGCGTTGCGGCGGCTCGCCGCCCTGTCCGGCCCCCGGCTGATCCGCTCCGAGGTGTCGTTGATCGGGGAGGCGTCGCCCTTCGTCTGGACCGCGACGCGCGGCGGCGGCGACGCCATCGCGCTCTCCGGGAGCCGTCCCGCCGAGATCGGCCGCGCCGCGCTCGCCGCCCTCGTCACCGCCGACCTGCCGGCGACGACGCGGCTCTCCGACGAGGCGAAGGCCGCGCGCGGCGCGCCGCCCGGCTTTCCGGCGGCGGCCGCCTTCTCGCTCGCCCGCCTGCGCGAACTCGCCAAGGGCGGCACCGCGACGCTCACCGGCAGCGTCATCGAGATCAAGGGTGAGGCGTTGAGCGTCGCCGCCTACGACGCGCTGCGCACCGCCTTCGCCGAGCCGCCGCGCGGCTACAGCTTCGGGCGCCTGGAGATCCTGCCGCCGACCGTCGCCGATGCCCGCTTCGGGGTCGAGCGCCGTCCCGACGGCGGGCTGGTGCTGACGGGGCACGTCCCCACCGAGGCGGCCCGCGCCGGCATCCGCGCGGTGGCCGCCGAGACGGCGGAGGGCGCGTTCGTCGACGACCGCACGCAGACGGCGCGGGGCCTGCCGGCCGCCGTCGACGCGGATGCCCTTGCCCGTTTCAGCCTCCGCCTCGCCGGGCTGCTGCGGCAGGGCGAGGTCCGGTTCGCGGACGGGCGCGTCTCCGTCTCCGGCGACGCCCTCGATTCCCAGGCCCGCGAGGAGATCGCCGGGCTGCTGCGCGATGCGCGGCCGGCGGGGGTCGGGGCGGGGAGCGTCGCGGTCGGCGCCTCGCCGCTCTCGCCCTACAAGGTCGCCATCCGCCGCGAGGCGGATGCCGTGGTGCTGACCGGGCATCTGCCGGATGCCGCCGCGCGCGAGCGGCTGCTCGCCGCCCTGCGACCGCGCTTCTTCCGCGAGCGCATCGTGGACCGCACCCGCCTCGCCGAGGGCGCGCCGGCCGGTCTCGCCGAGGCGCTGGAAGCGGCGGTGCCGTCGCTGGCGACGCTGGCCTCCGGGGAGGTCGCCGTCGCCGATTCCGTGCTTACGCTGTCGGGCGAGAGCCTCTACCGCCAGAGCGCGCAGCGCCTGACCGACTCGCTTCCCCGCGCCCTTCCCCCCGCCTGGACGGGGCGCGTCACCGTCCAGGCGCCCGGCGCGCCTTCGCAGTCCGACGCGGAGACCTGCCGCAGCCGCTTCGCCTCGGAGACGGCCAGGCCCCTGGTCTTCGAACCCGGCAGCGCGCTTCTGAAGACGGGCTTCTATCCGCAGCTCGACGCCCTGGCCGCGCTGGTGAAGGCATGTCCCGGTCTGCGCATCGCCGTCAGCGGCCATGTCGATCCGCCCGGCACCAAGCCGAAGCCCGCCACGGACCCCGCCGTCCCGCAGACGGCATCGATCGCCAAGAACGCGGCTTCCAAGAACGCGGCCGCCAGGAATGGCGCGGCCAAGAGTGCCGTCGCCAAGAACACGGTCACGAAGAGCGTCGCCAAGGATGCCGCGCCTGGCAAGGCGCCCGCCCCGAACGCCTCGAAGGACGCCAAGCCCGGCGCGAAACCCGGCCCGTCGAAGAAACCGGAGACCGCCGCGAAGGCCGCGGCCGCGCATGGCACCGTCGCGACGAACGCCGTCGCCCCGGTGCCGCCCGCGACGACCGATGGCGCCGGGACGGCCGCTCCGGCCGAGGACAAGGCCGAGACCAAGGCGGCCGCGACGGTGGCGTCCTCCGACCTCGCCGCGCCGGAACCCGATCTCGCGCGGCAGCGGGCGCTCGCGATCCTCGACTATCTGCTCGCCGCCGGCGTTCCCCTCGACCGGATCGTTGTCGGCGAGGCGAGCCGGCCGGCGGCGCTGGGCATCGGCTTCGAGCCGCGCCCGTGAGGACGACGAGAAAGACGACCACGAGAAAGACGGTGGCGGAACAAGCCGCGCCGACGCTCACTCGGACGGGAACCGGCCTCGCATCATGATCCTGCTGCTGACCTTTCTGTGGCCGGGGCTCGCCGGGGCCGTGGCGCTCGGGCTCGGCGCGGGCCGGCTCTCCGGCCTGCCGCGCGGCGCCGTGGCCCCGGCGATCCTCACCGTCGCCGTGGCGGTCCTGTGGGGCGCGGCGCTGTCCGGGGTCGTGCCGGGGCGGGCCGGGCTATGGGTCGAGAGCGCGGCCCTGATGCTGCCTGCCTATCTCGCCGGCTGCCTCGCGGGGGCCCTCGTCGGGCGGATCTCGCGCCGCAAGCCCGAGCCGGCCGCCGTCGGAGGGTAGCTCAGCGCGCGCCCCGGTGGAGATCGCCGTCGATGAGCAGCGCGCTCGTCGCGTCGAGGCGGTTCCGGTAGACTTGAAGGTTCTCCATCACCCGCTGCACGTAGTTGCGCGTCTCGGTGAAGGGGATGCGCTCGACCCAGTCGACCGGGTCGACATCGGCCTTGCGCGGGTCTCCGTAGGCGTCGATCCACTTCTTCACGTTGCCGCCGCCCGCGTTGTAGGAGGCGAAGGCGAGGATGTAGGAGCCCTTCCAGTCCTCCATCAGCTCGCCGAGATGGGCCTGGCCGAGGCGGGCGTTGTAGGCGGGGTCGCTCGTCAGCCGGTCCTGGTCGTAGGAGGCGCTGACGCGGCGCGCCGTGCGCTGGGCGGTGGCCGGCATCATCTGCATGAGCCCGCGCGCGCCGACGCCGGACTGGGCGCGGGGATCGAACTGGCTCTCCTGCCGGGCGATGGCGAAGACCATGGCCCGCTCCACCAGCGGCACCGCCGAGAACGCCTCGAAGGCCGGGATGCCGATGGTCGGATAGGCATGCGCGTCCAGCGGCAGGCCGCGCTGCACGGCGAGCTTGCCGACCGCGACGAGGGCGCGCGCGTCCTTCATCTCGGTGGCGAGGTCGCCGAGCGCCTGCAACTCGGCCGGATTGGTGAGCTTCTGCGCCGTGTCGATGTAGAGCGGCAGCGCCAGCTCCTTGAGCGACGCCTCTCCGAGCAGGCGCAGCGCCCGCACGCAGAGCCGGCCCTCGAACGCCTTTCGCGAGGCCGCGTCGAGCTCGGAGGGGCTGCGCAGGGGCAGGTCCTTCTGCCCGAGCTTGGCGCGGGCGAGCTGGCCGTAATAGGCGATGGGTTGCAGCGCCGCCTTCTCGTAGAAACCGCGCGCCCGATCCGTCTCGCCCGCCGCCTCCGCCGCCCGGCCGCGCCAATAGGCGGCCCGCGCCAGCGAGATCGGCGTCTCGGCGATGGCCAGCGCGCGGTCGAAATGGGCGGTGGCGACGGCCGGTTCGTTCGTGAAGCGCAGCGCGATCCAGCCGGCGTGGAACTCGGCCTCGATGCGCTTCTCCACCGTGCGGGCGCTGTGGGCGTCGGCGACCGTATAGGCGGTCCTGGCGTCGCCGAGGTCGAGGAGCTTGCGGGCGACGATCCGGCGCTCGACCCACCATTCGTCGCCGTCGACCAGGACCTCGCCGTTCGAGGGTGCCGTGGCGAGCACGGCCGCCGCCTCGGCGGGCTTGTCGGCGCGGCGCAGGTATTGGGCCCGCGAGAAGATGTAGGACGAGTCGTTGCGCAGGCTCGGCGGCACGGCGGCGAGCGCGGCGGCGGCGCCCGAGCTCTTGTCCTCGACGGCGCGGCGGGCGCGCACCAGGGTGGCGTAGCCCCCGCCGGCATAGGAGGCGGCGCGACCGGCGGTCTCCCAGTCCTCCTTCAGGAGCGCGCGCTCCATGCGGAAGCGGTGGTCGATCCGGGTCAGCACGCCGGGGAAGGCATCCGTGACCTTGGCCTCCAGCGATCGTCCGAAGGTCTCTGCGCGCCAGAGGTCGCGCACGAGATCGGCGGCGTCGGCGTCGAGTCCCTCCGCCTTGAAGGCCAGCGCCAGGGCGAACTTGCCCGGCGCGCTCGCGGGCTTCGAGGCGCCGAAATAGGCGCGCACCACCGCCGGGGACTTGCGCTCGCTGAGCAGCGCCTCCTCGGCCCGCCGCCGCAGCATCGGACCGGCCGGCCAGTCGGGATTGGCGCGGGCGAAGGCGACGGTGCGCTCGAAACCGATGCCGGCCCCGGCCCGGATCGCCAGCCATTCGAGCAGCGCCTTCGCGGCCGGGTCGCCGAAGCCGTCGCGCAGGCGGTCGCCGTCCGCGACCTTGCCCTTGCGGTAGAAATCGATGGCCTGCCGCAGCAGCGTGACGTCGGTGTCGCCGGAGCGGGCGGCGCGGGCGGGGTCCGGCACCTCGGGGATCGGCGCCGGAGGCGTCGCCGACAGGCCCGGCGCCGGGAAGGCGATGGGCGTCTCGGGATCGGCGGAGGCATAGGCGGAAGCGCGCAGCGGCATCGCCGCATCGTCCCTGCCCTCGACGGCCTTGCTCTCGGACGCCTTCGATTCGTCGATCTTCGCGTCGCCGGCGGCCGGCTCGGGCCGGGTCGGGAGAGCGACGGCCTTCGCCGCCTCGGAGGTCGCGGCCAGGATCGGCGCCGCCGGAGCGCCCGCGTCGCCCGAGGGGGCGGCGAGGCTCACGCCGGCGGTGAGCAGGAGGGCGGAGGCTGCGAGCTTCGCGTGGCCGAGGGGCACCATGACTTTCGTCGTCCCGAGCGGATTCGACATGCGTTAAGCTCCGCCCGACATCGTTAAGAAGCGATTAACCGTGCCGGCTTCGCGTTTGCGCGGCGCTGTGGGAAGCCCTATGTCTCGCCCGCCGCACGCGACGGACCGCCGGACAGCCGGCACGCGAGAAGACCCGCCGGGACCAAGACGATGACCGATACGCACGCGCGACGCCTCAGAGGCTCGATGACCGCGCTGGTGACGCCGTTCCGCGACGGCGCCCTGGACGAGGCCGCCTTCACCGCCTTCGTGGACTGGCAGATCGCGCAGGGCACGCACGGTCTCGTCCCCGTCGGCACCACGGGCGAGAGCCCGACGGTCAGCCATGCCGAGCACGACCGCGTGGTCGCGCTCTGCGTGAAGGCCGCGGCCGGCCGGGTGCCGGTGATCGCCGGCGCCGGCTCGAACTCGACCGCCGAGGCTGTCGAGCGCGCACGTCATGCGGAGGAGGCCGGCGCGGACGCGGTGCTCATCGTCACGCCGTATTACAACAAGCCGACGCAGGCCGGCCTGTACGCCCACTTCAAGGCCGTCAACGACGCCATCGGCATTCCGGTCATCATCTACAACATTCCCGGCCGCTCGGTGATCGACATGAGCGTCGACACCATGAGGCGCCTCTACGAACTCAAGAACATCGTCGGCGTGAAGGACGCCACGGCCAAGATCGACCGTGTCAGCCTCCAGCGCCAGGTTCTGGGAGAAGGCTTCATCCAGCTTTCGGGCGAAGATGCGACGGCGCTCGGCTTCAATGCCCAGGGCGGCGTCGGCTGCATCTCCGTGGTCTCGAACGTGGCGCCCCGGCTCTGCGCCGACCTCCAGGAGGCGACGCTGAAGGGCGACTACGCCAAGGCGCTCGAGATCCAGGACCGGCTCTTCCCGCTCCAGACCACGCTCTTCCTCGAGACCAACCCCTCGCCGGTGAAATACGCGCTGGCGCGGCTCGGCCTGATGAGCGAGGAGGTGCGCCTGCCGCTCCTTCCCGTGGGTGACGAGACCCGCGCGGCGGTGGACGCGGCGCTCCGCCATGCCGGCCTGATCGAGGCCTGACACCCCCGCGTCTCGCCGGAATGGGCGAGCGTCACCATATCGACATGACGAGAGCGGGCGCATCGGGCGCCCGCCACAGCCGGCGTAGCGATGGCCCCGAAACCCGATCCGTCCCGCCGCGTCGTCGCCGACAACCGCGCCGCCCGCTACCACTACGCCATCGAGGACACGCTCGAGGCCGGCATCGCGCTCACCGGCACCGAGGTGAAGTCGCTGCGCGGCGGCAAGGCGACCATCGGCGAGTCCTATGCCGGGCCCTCCGGCAACGACATGATGCTGTTCAACGCCTATATCCCGGAATACCTGGAGGCGAACCGCTTCAACCACGACACCAAGCGTCCGCGCCGGCTGCTCCTGCACCGCAAGCAGATCGACAAGCTCATCGGCGCGACCCAGCGCCAGGGCTACACGGTGATCCCGCTGAAGATCTACTTCAACGATCGCGGCCGGGCGAAGGTCGAGCTCGGCCTCGGCAAGGGCAAGCAGCTTCACGACAAGCGCGAGACCAGCAAGCAGCGCGACTGGGACCGCGACCGCGCCCGCATCCTGCGTGACAAGGGCTGAGCCCGGAGGGAGGAAGAGAATGCAGCCGACCTATACGGACCTGCCCGCCGATCTTCCGGTACCCGTTGACGACGGCGCCGCCGCCCATCTCGCCGGACGCCGCCTGCCGGACGTGTCCCTCGCCGCCACCGATGGAAGCCGCGTGTCGCTGGCCCGCCTGACGGGGCGCACGGTGGCCTATGCCTATCCGCGCACCGGCGAGCCGGGCCAGCCGAACCTCGTGCCCGACTGGGACGCGATCCCCGGAGCCAGGGGCTGCACCCCGCAATCCTGCGGTTTCCGCGATCACCATGCCGATCTGAGGGCGCGCGGCGTCGCCCATCTCCACGGGCTGTCGACCCAGACCAGCGTCTACCAGAAGGAGGCGGCCGAGCGGCTGCACCTGCCCTTCACACTGCTGGCCGATCCGCATCTCGCCTTCGCCAAGGCGGCGGGGCTGCCAACCTTCGAGGCCGCCGGGCTGACCCTGCTGCGCCGGCTGACCCTGGTGATCGACGACGGTGTCGTCACCAAGGTGTTCTATCCGGTCTTCCCGCCCGACAGGAGCGCGGACGAGGTCATCGCCTGGCTCGACGGCGCGGGCGCCTGAGCGGCGCTCAATCCCCGGCGGGTTCGTCCGCCGCGCTGGACTGGCGGATGCCGTAGCGGCTTTCCAGGGCCGGGCCCGGCCGTGCCGCCGGGCGGTCGTCGCGGTTCCGCCCGCCATCGGCGGAGCTGCGCTGGGGGCGTTCGCCGGGCTCGCGGCCGATCTTCGAGCCGAGATGGACGAGGTCGATGAACTCGTCGGCCTGCCGGCGCAGATCGTCGGCGATCATGGCCGGCTGCGTCTGGATGGTGGAGACCACGCTCACGCGCACGCCCTTGCGCTGCATCGCCTCGACCAGGGACCTGAAGTCGCCGTCGCCGGAGAACAGCACCATGTGGTCGATATGCGGGGCGAGCTCGAGCGCGTCGATGGCGAGCTCGATGTCCATGTTGCCCTTCACCTTGCGGCGCCCGGCGGAGTCCGTGAACTCCTTGGCGGGCTTCGTCACCACCCGGTAGCCGTTGTAGTCAAGCCAGTCGACCAGCGGCCGGATCGAGGAGTATTCCTGATCCTCGATCATGGCCGTGTAGTAGAACGCACGCATCAGGAAATCCCTGGACTGGAACTCCTTCAGCAAGCGCTTGTAATCGATGTCGAAGCCGAGGGCCTTCGTAGTCGCGTAGAGGTTCGCGCCGTCGATGAAGAGCGCGCTGCGCTGGCGAAATGTCATGTTCGTGATCCGAATCCGGTTGGGACAGGCTGGAACGACGCGGGCCGCGCGTGGCGCATCGCATCGCTCATCGTGTCAAAAAAGATAACGTGAAGTTGATTTCATAAAACGGAACGAAGAAATTCGGCACTCGATCCGTGCCTTGTCGCAGACAATCCGCTTTTCAGTATGTTTCCCGGCCGGCGAAGATCTTCGCGACCGTGCGAATGTCTTGGGTACGGGTGCGGCGCCTGTCAAGCAGGACGCCGGATCCCGCCGCGCCGATGCGAATCGCGGCGGCAGAATATTCCGCGCGATCCGAGCGGTTTCAGCCGATCGCCCGGCTGCCCGGCTTCACCGGCGGGATCGCCGCGAGTTCCGGCGGCAATGCGTCGGCCGGGTAGGCGGGGATGTCGAGGCTCACGAGGGAGAGGAGCGGCAGGCCAATCTCGCCGCGCCCGCCCGAGCGGTCGATGAGGCAGGCCGCGCCGATCACCTCGCCCGGCTCGTCCTTCAGCGCCGCGAGGCATTCGCGCGCCGACAGCCCCGTGGTGACGATGTCCTCGACGATCACCGCTCGGGTGCCGGCCGGGATGCTGAAGCCTCGCCGCAGGGAGAACGGGCCGCCGGGGTCGCGCTCCACGAAGATCGCCCTGGCGCCGAGATGCCGGGCGGTCTCGTAGCCCGGCACGATGCCGCCGATGGCCGGCGAGACCACGATGTCGATCTTGCCGAAGCGCTCCTCGATGACGCGGGCGAGCTGGCGGCAGAGCCGCTCGGTGCGGGCCGGCTCGGAGAAGATCGCCATCTTCTGGAGGAAGACCGGCGAGCGCAGGCCGGAGCTGAGGATGAAATGCCCCTGGAGCAGGGCGCCGGCGTCGCGGAATTCGTCGAGCACCTGATCGGGCGTCATGATGTCCTCGTCCGCGTCGGGGGATGCCGGCCGCTTCTGGCAAAGCGAGCCGGCTCAGGCAAGGGCGCGGGAGCCTATCCCGTGATGCGGTCGACCCGGCTCACCGCGCGCTTGGCCCGCAATTCCTGCACGATGGCTGTGAGATGCTGGAGATCCCAGACCGCGAGGTCGATGACGATATCGGTGAAGTCGGCCGTGCGGCGCTTCATCGAGACGTTGTCGATGTTGCCGTCGTGGTCGGCGATCACCTGGGCGATCTGGGCCAGCGTTCCGGGCTCGTTGATCGATTGCAGGGCGAGGCGCGCCGGGAAGCGCTCCGTCGAGCCGGCCTCCACCTCCCAGCGCACGTCGAGCCAGCGCGCCGGCTCGTTGTCGAACGCCGCCAGCGCCTGCGACTGGATCGGATAGATGGTCACGCCGATTCCCGGCGTCAGGATGCCGACGATGCGGTCTCCCGGCACCGCGCCGCCGTTCGGCGCGAAGCTCACCGGCAGGTCGCCGTCGAGGCCCCGGATCGGGATCGCTGCCGGATCGGAGCCGTCGGCGGAGGCGGGCGTCCCGGCCGCCTGGGCGCCCGGAAACGTGATCCGCATGGTCTGGTCCTTCGAGCGGCTGAGCCGTCCGGCGCCGTTGAGCGGCATGGCCGAGGTGGTGCCGGGGCTGCCCGTGCGGCGCTCGTCCTTGTAGTCGGGATAGACCGCCTTCACGACGTCGCCCGAGAACATCTCGCCGCGCCCCACGGCCGCGAACACGTCGTCGGTGGAGAGGCGGGCGAGACGCGGCAGGGCCGCCCGCAGCTTGTCCTCGGTGAAGCTCTTGGCCGCCCGCTCGAAGGCGCGGTCGAGGATCTGGCGGCCGAGCCCGGCATATTGCCGGCGCACCGCCGAGCGCGTCGCCCGGCGGATGGCCGAGCGCGCCTTGCCGGTGACGACGAGGGATTCCCAGGCTGCCGGCGGCGACTGCCCGTCCGAGCGGGCGATCTCCACCTCGTCGCCGTTGGTCAGTTCGTGGAGCAGCGGCGCCATGCGGCCGTTGATCTTGGCGCCCACCGCCGTATTGCCGACATCGGTGTGCACGGCATAGGCGAAGTCGATGGGCGTCGCCCCGCGCGGCAGGGCGATGAGCCGGCCCTTCGGAGTGAAGCAGAACACCTGGTCCTGGAACAGCTCGAGCTTGGTGTGCTCCAGGAACTCTTCCGGCGAGTCGCCCTCGGCCAGCAGCTCGATGGTCCGGCGCAGCCACTGGTAGGCGCCGCTCTCGGTGGCCAGCCGCGGATGCACGCCGCCGGGATCGTCGCGCTTGGCCGATTCCTTGTAATGGGCGTGCGCCGCGATGCCGTATTCGGCGATCTCGTCCATCGCCTCGGTGCGGATCTGGAGCTCGACGCGCTGGCTCTTCGGCCCGATCACCGTGGTGTGGATCGAGCGGTAGTCGTTCTGCTTCGGGGTCGAGATGTAGTCCTTGTAGCGCCCCGGAACCATCGGCCAGGTGGTGTGGACCACGCCGAGCGCCGCGTAGCACGCGTCCGTCGAATCGACGACGATACGGAACCCGAAGATATCGGAGAGCTGCTCAAAGGCGACGGATTTGCGCTCCATCTTCGACCAGATCGAGAAGGGCCGCTTGCGCCGTCCCGTGACCGCCGCCGCAATCCCGCGCGCGGCGAGCTTGGCGGTGAGGTCGTTCTCAATGCTCTCCACCAGCCGCTCGGATTTCAGCGAGAGATCGGCCAGCCGCTGGGTGATGGTCTTGTAGATCTCGGGCTTCATGTTGCGGAAGGCGAGGTCTTCCAGCTCGTCGCGCAACTCCTGCATGCCCATGCGGCCGGCGAGCGGCGCGTAGATGTCGAGGGTCTCCTGGCCGATGCGCTCGCGCTTCTCCGGGATCATGTGGTGGAGCGTGCGCATGTTGTGCAGGCGGTCGGCGAGCTTGACGAGCAGCACGCGCACGTCCGCCGCCACGGCGAGCAGCAGCTTGCGGAAATTCTCGCCCTGCGCCGCGCGCTTCGAGACGAGATCGAGCTTCTTCAGCTTGGTCAGCCCGTCGACCAGCGCCCCGATCTCCGGCCCGAAGATCGCGCCGATCTCGTCCAGCGTCGCGGAGGTGTCCTCCACCGTATCGTGGAGTACGGCGGCGATGATGGTGGCGTCGTCGAGCCGGAGATCGGTGAGGATCGCGGCGACTTCGAGGGGGTGGGCGAAGAACGGATCGCCCGAGGCGCGCTTCTGCGTGCCGTGGGCGCGCATGGCGTAGACATAGGCGCGGTTCAGGAGGTCCTCGTTCGCGGCCGGGTTGTAGCGCTTGACCCGTTCCACGAGCTCGTACTGGCGCATCATCCGCCGGTTGACCCTTCCTGACGCGAACCCGCGGCTCCCGGTCTCCGTACCGGACGGCCGTCCGGGGTCACGCGCGAGCCTTTAGGAATCGAAGTGTCCCGCATCGGGCGGGCGAGCGCCAGACCCGCATCGCCGCAGCGACGCGAATTCCGGCGTTTCGGGGGCCCGAAGGGCGGTCGAACGAGAACGGGCCGCCCCTCCGGGCGGCCCGCGCGTCGTCCGTTCGCGGCCTCGACGGGCGCGGAGGGCTCAGTCGCCCTCGTCGTCGGTCTCCACCGGGGGAGCGAGGTTCTCGAGGCCCCGGAGCAGGTCCTCTTCGCTCATGCGGTCGAACTGCACGGCGCCGTCGTCGCTGGAGGACTGCGGCGCCACGGCGGCGGCGGCCGGCGAGCTGGAGAGCAGCGGCACGGTCTCGGCCTCGGGCTCGTCGACCTCGACGTATTTCTGCATCGAGTGGATGAGCTGTTCCTTGAGGTCGTCGGCGGTGATGGTCTCGTCGCCGATCTCGCGGAGCGCCACCACGGGGTTCTTGTCGCGGTCGCGGTCCACCGTGAGGGGAGCGCCGGCGGCGAGCAGGCGCGCGCGGTGGCTAGCGAGCAGAACCAGCTCGAAGCGGTTCTCGACCTTCTCGATGCAATCTTCGACGGTAACGCGAGCCATGCGCGGCGGCTCCTCTGACGCGAAAAAAACGAAATATCCGGATGCGAGCGGGTTCTTACACCGCCCGTCGCCCTGCAACAAGCTTTTCGCCTCGCCGCCCTGCGCGGGTGCTGCGGCGCATTGTTGACACCCACCGCCTTGCGGTGCGACTGCCGCGCCCTCTTTCCCAAGCGGCAGGACGCGGAACACGCGGTAGGGGCCATGACGCGCGCACTCCTCTTTCCCGGACAGGGCAGCCAGGCCGTCGGCATGGGCAAGGCGCTGGCGGACGCGTTCCCCCAGGCGCGCGCGGTGTTCGACGAGGTCGACGCGGCGCTCTCGCAGAACCTCTCGCGGCTGATGTTCGAGGGGCCCGTCGAGGAACTGACCCTCACCGCCAACGCCCAGCCCGCGCTGATGGCCGCGAGCCTCGCCGTGGTCCGGGTGCTCGAGGCCGAGCGCGGTCTCGACATCGCCCGCGACGTGGCCTTCCTCGCCGGTCATTCGCTCGGCGAATATTCGGCGCTCGCCGCCGCCGGCACCTTCTCGATCGGCGACGCGGCGCGGCTCCTGAGGATTCGCGGCGAGGCCATGCAGCGGGCCGTCGCCCCCGGCGAGGGCGCCATGGCGGCGCTGATCGGGGCCGAGGTCGAGGTCGCGGCGGGCATCGCCGGGGAGGCGGCCGAGGGCGCCGTGCTCGACGTGGCCAACGACAACGGCGCCGGT
Organism: Methylobacterium endophyticum; assembly: GCF_050591105.1. Taxonomy (NCBI): domain Bacteria; kingdom Pseudomonadati; phylum Pseudomonadota; class Alphaproteobacteria; order Hyphomicrobiales; family Methylobacteriaceae; genus Methylobacterium; species Methylobacterium endophyticum. The sequence goes on along the minus strand of NZ_JBNHES010000002.1, from coordinate 386,952 downwards.
CAGGTCGTCGTCTCCGGGGAGCGCGCCGCCGTGGAGCGCGCGGTCGGCCTCGCGCAGACGCGCGGGATCAAGCGCGCGGTGATGCTCAACGTCTCCGCGCCGTTCCATTGCCGCCTGATGGCGCCGGCGGCCGACGCCATGCGCGAAGCGCTCCAGTCCGTCGCCATGACGGCGCCGCGCGTGCCGGTCTACGCCAACGTGCTCGCCGCCCCGATCAGCGATCCCACCGCCATCCGCGAGGCCCTGGTCGAGCAAGTGACGGGCACGGTGCGCTGGCGCGAGAGCGTCGCGGCGATGGCTGGGGCCGGCGTCGACACGTTCTACGAGGTCGGCTCTGGCAAGGTGCTCAGCGGGCTGGTGAAGCGGATCGCGGCGGGAGCGGCCTGCACCCCCGTCGGCACGCCCGACGACGTGGCCGCGTTACCGGCGCTCGCCTGACGAAAAGGACCGCCCATGTTCGATCTCACCGGCAAAAAAGCCCTCGTCACCGGCGCCACCGGGGGCCTCGGCGGCGCCATAGCCAAGGCTCTGCACGCGCAGGGCGCCTCCGTGGCGCTCTCCGGCACGCGGGTCGAGGCCCTGGAGGCGCTCGCCGCCGAGCTCGGCTCGGAGCGCGTCCATGTGGTCGCCACCAACCTCGCCGAGAAGGAGGCCGTGGAAGCCCTGGTGCCGGCGGCGGAGGCCGCGCTCGGCGGGCTCGACATCCTCGTGAACAATGCCGGCATCACCCGCGACAACCTCTTCATGCGCATGAAGGACGACGAGTGGGACGCGGTGATCGCGGTCAACCTCACCGCCGCCTTCCGCCTGTCGCGGGCCGCCGTGAAGGGCATGATGCGCCGCCGGCACGGGCGCATCGTCAATATCGGCTCCGTGGTCGGTACCACGGGCAATCCGGGGCAGGGCAACTACGCCGCCGCCAAGGCCGGCCTCGTGGGGCTGACCAAGGCCCTCGCGGCGGAGGTCGCCTCCCGCCAGATCACGGTGAATTGCATCGCGCCGGGCTTCATCACCTCCCCGATGACGGACGAGCTGAACGAGAAGCAGCGCGAGGGCATCCTCGGCCGCGTGCCCGCCGGCCGGCTCGGCCAGGGCGCCGAGGTGGCGGCGGCGGCGGTCTATCTCGCCTCCGACGAGGCGGCCTACGTCACCGGCCACACCCTCCACGTCAACGGCGGCATGGCCATGGTCTGAGCCGCCGCGACAGGGCGGCCGCGAACCGTCAATCGCCTCTCGCGCCTCGCGAAACCGCTCGCTGAACGCTTTGTGAACCGGCTCTCGCCAGCGCCGGAACCCTGTGTTAACAACCCGCGGCAGTCGGGCAGGGGGGTTGACGGTTCAGCGGGGCGCGGCGTCCAAGACGGCATGTCGAGGACGCGCTTCAAGACACCCGGACGGATACCGGCCGAACCCGGTCCACGAGGACCGGCGGCGACGAGCAGCCACGGCGCCATCACACTCAAACGCTTAAAGACCAACGAGGACGGACAACGATGAGCGATATCGCTGAGCGCGTGAAGAAGATCGTCGTCGAGCACCTGGGCGTCGAGCCCGAGAAGGTGGTCGAGGGCGCGAACTTCATCGATGATCTCGGCGCCGACAGCCTCGACACGGTCGAGCTCGTGATGGCGTTCGAGGAGGAATTCAACGTCGAGATCCCCGACGACGCGGCCGAGACGATCCAGACGGTCGGCGATGCCGTGAAGTTCCTCGAGAAGAACTCCGCGTAAGAGTTTTTCGGCGGCGCCGGCGGGGCCAATCGCCCCCGGCGTCGTTATTCGTTTTGGACAGGGAAGTTTCGGGATAGCACGATGCGTCGGGTGGTGGTCACGGGTCTCGGTATGGTCACGCCGCTCGGCAGCGGGGTCGAGCACACCTGGAGCCGGCTGGTTGCCGGGGACAGCGGTGCGGCGACCGTCCGGGGTTTCGAGAGCGACGATCTCGCCTGCCGCATCGCCTGCCAGATCCCGCTCGGCGACGGCTCCGACGGCACCTTCGATCCCGACACGTGGATGGAGGCGAAGGAGCAGCGCAAGGTCGACCCCTTCATCGTCTACGCGATGGCGGCGGCGGGACAGGCCCTCGACGATGCGAACTGGCACCCGACTGCTTACGAGGACCAGTGCGCCTCCGGCGTGCTGATCGGCTCCGGCATCGGCGGCATCGGCGGCATCTACGACGCCTCCGTCACGCTCCACGAGAAGGGGCCGCGCCGGATCTCGCCCTTCTTCATTCCCGGCCGCATCATCAACCTCGCCTCCGGGCAGGTCTCTATCGCGCATGGGCTGAAAGGCCCGAACAACGCCGTCGTCACCGCCTGCTCCACGGGCGCGCACGCCATCGGCGACGCCTCCCGCCTGATCGCGCTGGGCGACGCGGACGTGATGGTCGCGGGCGGGGCCGAATCGCCGGTGAACCGGCTTTCGCTCGCCGGCTTCGCGGCTTGCCGGGCGCTCTCCACGGGCTTCAACGACCAGCCGACCCGCGCCTCGCGCCCCTACGACAAGGACCGCGACGGCTTCGTCATGGGCGAGGGCGCCGGCATCGTCGTGCTGGAGGAATACGAGCACGCCAAGGCGCGCGGCGCGAAGATTTATGCCGAGATCGTCGGATACGGCCTCTCGGGCGACGCCTATCACATCACCTCGCCCGCCCCGGACGGGGACGGCGCCTTCCGCAGCATGAGCGCCGCCGTGAAGCGGGCCGGCATCACCCCCGGCGACATCGACTACATCAATGCGCACGGCACCTCGACGCCCATGGGCGACGAGCTGGAGCTGAAGGCCGTCGAGCGCCTGCTCGGCGACGCCGCCCCGAAGGTGTCGATGTCCTCGACCAAGTCCGCCATCGGGCACCTCCTCGGCGCCGCCGGCTCGGTGGAGGCGATCTTCTCGATCCTCGCCATCCGCGACGGCATCATTCCGCCGACGCTCAACCTCGACAACCCTTCCGTCGAGACGAAGATCGACCTCACGCCCCACGAGGCGAAGCGCAAGCGGGTGGATATCGCCCTGTCGAACTCCTTCGGCTTCGGCGGCACCAACGCGTCGCTGGTGATGCGCCGGGTGGACTGAACCGCCCTTCGATCGAAAGCGGTCGACAGGAAGCCCCGGCGCCGGCGCCGGGGCTTCGTCGTATCTGGCGCGGTTTTCGGCGACCTACCAGCCCCGGCGCTCGCTCTCGTCCGGGGCGCGACCGTGCGGCGTCAGCTTGTCGACGACCTCCGGGAGGATCTGGGCGAGCTGGGTCGCGAGGGTATCGCGGTCCATGCCGGTCTGGCGCTCCAGGGCGTCGAGGGTGTCCGCTCCGAGGGCGGCGGCGAGCTGGTTCGGCTGGACGGGCCGGTTGCCGCCATGCCCGATCCAGGAGCCGATGACGTCGCCGAGGCCGCTCTGCTGAAAGCGCTCCACGAGTCCGTCGAGCCCACCGAGATCGGAAGCGCCGGGCTCCTCCTGCCCGGCATTGCGCGCATAGGAACCGGCGCCGCCCGAATCGGGCGCCGCTCCGCCCGGCCCGTCGAGCATCCCGGAGAGGTCGCCGAATTCACCACTGTCCGCCCGCCCCGGAGCGCGGTCCTGACCGCCGCCATACTGGTCGAAACCGCCCATGTCGCCGTCGTCGCGGGGCTCGGGACGCAGGCCGCCCCCCGCGCGTCCGCCTGGCTCGGGTTGGGGCACCGACCGCTGGCCTCCGCCCCGCCCGAAGATGTCGCCGAAGCCGCCGCTCATGCCCTTGGCCAGGAGCAGCATCAGGAGCGCCTTGACCAGGGGCGACATGCCGGACGAGCCGGAGCGCGAACCGCCGCCCCCGCCGAGAACCTGTCCCACCACGCCGCCGATGACGGATTCGAGCAACCCCATGACGCGATCTCCCCGCGCGCTTGCCGCGCTGCGGCGCATCAACGGCCGTCGCGGCCGCCGGGTTGCGCCGGGGCTATACGATACGTGCTGCGCGCGCGTTCAGGAACGGCGTTCGGCCGAAATCGGATCGGTGCTCGGAGATGCCGCATCGAGATGCGCGCCGATCACGGCAGCGGCTGGCTCGGCGGTCGCGGGCCTCTGGGCATCCGTCCCGACGAACCCTGCCGCGAAGGCCGAGACCGCCAGCCCGCCGATGAACAGCGCGGTGACGCCGGCTCCCGCCCGAGGTCTGGAGCGGATGGATCGGGACATGGCTTTGCGGGCTGGCGCTGGGCGAGATGGCGCGAACGTCATCGGGGCCGCTCTTTGCTCTTGAATCTTCGGGGGCGAGGACAGTGCCTCTGATTGCAGGGAAAAAGCCGGAAAGGGTCGCCGGGTTCCATCGTCGCAAGGGGACGGATGCCGTTCGGTAAGCCTAACGACCGAAACGAGGGGAGGCCTCGGTGTCTGAGTAGTCCATACATGCTTTGTCGATGAGTGCCGGTGTACCCTTGTGACGAATACTGTAATGCTCCGTAAAGCATGGCGCCGTCCTCGATGTACGACCCCAGCACGCGAATTGCCGCCTTGCCCCACCCCAAGGTGGAGGCTCTCGACGCGCTGACCTCGCTGCGGTTCCTCGCGGCGGCCTATGTCGTCGCCTTCCACTACGACCGTTACTTCTTCGCTGCTGCGCCGCGCCTCGACGCGGTGCTGCTGGGTTTTTCCGGGGTGACGTTCTTCTTCGTGCTGTCGGGCTTCATCCTGGCCTACAACTATCGCGCGGTGGACTTCGCCGCTCCGCGGGCGAAATCGCGGTTCTACCTGGCGCGGGTGGCGCGGATCGCGCCGGTGTTCCTGCTGGCTCTGGCGGTTCATCTGCCGTGGTTCGTCGGCTGGGTGCTCAAGACGCCCCAGCCGTTGCAGGGGCTGATGGCCTCGGGCGCGGTGCTCGCCCCGCTCGGGCTGCATGCCTGGGTGCCGGGGGCGGCCTGCTCCCTCGACTGCCCGAGCTGGTCGATCTCGGTGGAGATGTTCTTCTACGCGCTGTTCCCGGTCCTGCTGCCCCTGGTGCTGCGCAGCCCCCTGCGCGTCGCGCTCGCGACGCTGGGGCTGTGGGCGATGCTCACGGCGCTCGCGACGATGCTGTGGACCGGCTATGGCGGCGGCGTCTCGCTCATCGAGCCCGAAGCGGGCGGGCTCGTGCCGGTGCTGCTGGCGCAGTTCATCAAGTATTTCCCGCTGATGCACCTGCCGGAGTTCGTGGCCGGCCTGCTCCTCTTCGCGTTCTGGCGGCAGGTGCGGATTCCGGTCTGGGCGCTTCTGGCGGCCTTCGCCGTGGCCGGAGCGATCCTGCTCGCGAGCTTCCACGCGGTGCCGCCGGCAGTGCTGCATAACGGCCTGACGGTGATCGCGTGGGCGCCGCTGATCCTGGCCGGGGCGGCGATGCGCGGCGGCCCGCTCTGCGCGCGACCGCTGATCTTCCTCGGCAAGATCTCATTCGCGCTCTACCTGCTGCACATCCCCGTCTACGCGATGGTGAACACCCTCGACCGGGCCGTGCTGAAGGGCGCTCTCGTGGATCATCCCTGGCTCGGCATCGGGCTCACCAGCCTCGCCGCGCTGGCGGCGGCGGCGGCGGCCCATCTCCTCGTCGAGGAGCCGGCGCGCAAGCTGATCCTGCGCGGCGGATGGCGTGTTCCGCGCCTGCCGTCCTCGGTTCTCTGAGGAGCGGCCTTCTCGGCGGCGCTACCGCCCCCCCTTGCCCGAGCCGCGTCCCTTGTATTTCGGGCGCTGACCGCCGAGCCCCTGCGTCGAGCGCGGCTTAGGCCGCTCCTGCCAGACCGGGGCCGCGCCGCCCACCGGCAACTCGCGGTCCGTCCCCGGCCCCATGTTGTCGAGGGTCGGTTTGGAGATGCGGCTTCCCGAAGCGCGGGGGGCCTTCTCGCCGAAGCGTCCGGCGCCGCGCTCGACATCGCCCTGCCGGGCCATGGGATCGTCGGCGACCAGCAGCTCCGTCGCCTGGAGGCGCTTGAGTTCGTCGCGCAGGCGCGCGGCCTCCTCGAAATCGAGATCGGCGGCCGCCGCGCGCATGCGCTTTTCGAGATCGGCCATCACGGCCTTGAGGTTGTGGCCGACGGTCGCCGCATTCTTGGCGAGGCCGGTATCGACGCGGACATGGTCGCGCTCGAACACGCTGTCGAGGATGTCAGCGATGCCGCGCTTTACGCTCTGGGGCGTGATGCCGTGCTCCGTGTTGTAGGCGACCTGCTTCTGGCGGCGGCGCTCGGTCTCCGCCATCGCCCGCTCCATGGAGCCGGTGATGTTGTCCGCGTAGAGGATGCAGCGGGCATCCGCGTTGCGGGCGGCGCGGCCGATGGTCTGGATCAGCGAGGTCTCGGAGCGCAGGAAGCCCTCCTTGTCGGCATCGAGAATGGCGACCAGCGCACATTCGGGGATGTCGAGCCCCTCGCGCAGAAGGTTGATGCCGATCAGCACGTCGAAGGCGCCGAGCCGCAGGTCGCGGATGATCTCGATGCGCTCCAGCGTGTCGATGTCCGAGTGCATGTAGCGCACGCGCACGCCGTTCTCGTGGAGGTACTCGGTGAGGTCCTCGGCCATGCGCTTCGTCAGGGTGGTGACGAGGGTGCGGTAGCCGGCCTGCGCCACCTCGCGGACCTCGCCGAGCAGGTCGTCCACTTGCGAGCGGGCCGGGCGCACCTCGATCACCGGATCGATCAGGCCGGTGGGGCGGATGACCTGCTCGGCGAAGACGCCGGCCGTGCGCTCCATCTCCCACTTGCCGGGGGTCGCCGAGACATGGACGGACTGGGGCCGCATGGCGTCCCATTCCTCGAAGCGCAGGGGGCGGTTGTCGAGGCAGGAGGGCAGGCGGAAGCCGTATTCGGCCAGCGTCGCCTTGCGGCGGAAGTCGCCCCGGTACATGCCGCCGATCTGCGGTACGGTGACGTGGCTCTCGTCGGTGAAGACGAGGGCGTTGTCCGGCAGGTACTCGAACAGGGTCGGCGGCGGCTCGCCGGGCTTGCGGCCCGTGAGATAGCGCGAGTAGTTCTCGATGCCGTTGCAGGCCCCCGTGGCCTCGATCATCTCGATGTCGAAGGTGCAGCGCTGCTCCAGGCGCTGCGCCTCGATCAGGCGGCCCATCTTGGTCAGCTCGTCGACGCGCAGCTTCAGCTCGGTCTTGATGCCCTTGATCGCCTGCTGGAGGGTCGGGCGCGGCGTGACGTAGTGCGAGTTGGCGTAGACCTTCACGAACTTGAGCTCGTTGATCTTCTTGCCGGTCAGCGGATCGAACTCGACGATGGCTTCGACCTCGTCGCCGAACAGGCCGATGCGCCAGCCGCGATCCTCCAGGTGGGCGGGCCAGAGTTCGATGGAATCGCCGCGCACCCGGAAGGTGCCGCGCGCGAAATCGGACTGGATGCGCTTGTACTGGAGCGCCACCAGATCGGCGATGAGCTGGCGCTGCTCGATCTTCTCGCCGAGGCTCACGGTGAAGGACATCGCCGTGTAGGTCTCGACCGAGCCGATGCCGTAGATGCACGACACCGAGGCGACGATGATGACGTCGTCGCGCTCCAACAGGGCGCGCGTCGCCGAGTGGCGCATGCGGTCGATCTGCTCGTTGATGGAGCTTTCCTTCTCGATGAAGGTGTCCGAGCGCGGGACGTAGGCCTCCGGCTGGTAGTAGTCGTAGTAGGAGACGAAATACTCCACCGCATTGTCGGGGAAGAAGCTCTTGAACTCCCCGTAGAGCTGCGCGGCCAGCGTCTTGTTGGGGGCCAGGATCAGGGCCGGGCGCTGCGTCTCCTCGATGACCTTCGCCATCGTGAAGGTCTTGCCCGAGCCGGTGACGCCGAGCAGCACCTGATCGCGCTCCGCCTGGCTCACGCCGGCCACCAGCTCGGCGATGGCGGTCGGCTGGTCGCCGGCGGGGGTGAAGTCGGACGCGAGCCGGAACGGGACGCCGCCCTCCGATTTCTGCGGCCGCTCCGGCCGGTGCGGCACCCAGGTCTGCCCGTTCTTGAACAGCGGGTTGCCTTCGGTCAGCAGCCGCTCCAGCGCCTGCATGGTGGCGGACACGCCTTCCGTGGCCACGGAGGGCGCATCGTCCTCCGCAGCCTCGGCCGGCGCGGGGGCGTCCTCGGGGGCGCTCAGGCCGAGGGCCTGGGCCAGGCGCGGATCGACCTCGACGGCATCGCTGACCGCGTAGCCCGCTTGCGGGGCTTCCGCGAAACCGGACGACCGGCCGCCCTTGGCCGGCTTCGGCCGCTCGCGGTTGAGCGCGGGGTTGAGCAGCGCGGCGAGATGCTCGTCGAGCGGCTTCAACTCGGGCTTCTCGGCCTTTCCCGAGGCGGGGCGGGGCTTTTTCGGACTCGGCATGGGCAAGATATGGCCGCTTCCGCGCCTCCCGCAAAGGGTTGTCGGGCCGGCGGAAGCTTGTCCGGCCCGGCGGGCCGGGTTAGCCCTCCGCCCCGCCGGGCGCTCCCCCGGCCGAATCGGAAAGGGTGTCTCATGCTCCGATCGTTCGCTCGCCTGAGCCTCTCCATCGCCCTGACGGCCGGCGCCTCCGGCATCGCCCTCGGCGAGGACAGCCTGCCGCCGCGCAAATCCGGTCTCTGGGAATCGAAGGTGACCTCGGAGGGCGGCGACTCGACGGTCCGCCAATGCATCGACGAGAAGACCGACACGCTCGCCCAATCCGGCATGGCCGGGGCCGCGACCTGCTCCAAGAAGACCCTCACCAAGACGAGCGCCGGCTACGAGACCGAGAGCGACTGCAAGATCGGCCCGATCTCGGCCTCTGGAAAGGGGCTCATCTCCGGCGATTTCGAGAGCAAGATCCGGGTCGAGACCACCAGCGTCCTGTCCGGCCTGCCGAGCCAGAAGGAGCCGGTGACGCGCAAGATGGTCATCGAGACGCGCTGGGTCGGTCCCTGCGAGAAGGGCCAGAGCCCCGGCGACATCATCCTGCCGGGCGGCAAGATCGTGAAGATGCCGGGCGGCGCGCCGACCCCCGCCAAGTAGGCACCCCGCCCATTGGGCACGAGGACAAGTAGGCACAAGGACGGGAGGCGGGCATGGACGATCCGATCCATCCTGAGACCCGCATCGGCCATGTCCACCTCAAGGTGGCGGAGATCGATCGGGCTCTTGGGTTCTATTGCGGCGTGCTCGGCTTCGCGCTGATGCAGCGGCTGGGGACACAAGCCGCCTTCGTCTCGGCGGGCGGCTACCATCACCATATCGGGCTCAACACCTGGGAGAGCGCCGGAGGGCGCCCGCCCGCGCCCGGCACCACGGGCCTCTATCACCTCGCCATCCTCTATCCGACACGCGCGGCGCTGGCCGATGCCCTGCTGCGGCTCGACGCGGCGGGCATTCCCCTCGACGGCGCCAGCGACCACGGCGTCAGCGAGGCGCTCTACCTGCGCGACCCCGACGGCAACGGGGTCGAGCTCTACCGCGACCGGCCGCGGGAGGACTGGCCGCGCGACGCCGACGGCGACCTCGTCATGGTGACGCGCCGGCTCGATCTGGCGGATCTGCGCCGGGCCGCGTCTTTACCCTGAGCCGGCCAGCCCCAGATTCGGCGCCAATCGAGGAGCCGCGATGACCGAGCCGACGCTGCCGACCCTGGACGACGAGACCCTGGCCTTCGCCGGCCGGGTCTTCCAGTTCGCCCGCATGGGCCATGCGGCGGAGCTCGCGGAGCTGTTCGGCCAGGGCCTGCCGGCCAACCTGCGCAACGACAAGGGCGACAGCCTGCTGATGCTGGCCGCCTATAACGGCCAGTGGGAGGCGGCGCGCGTGATCCTGGAGGCCGGCGGCGATCCCGAGCTCGCCAACGATCGCGGCCAGACGCCGCTTGCCGGGGCGGCCTTCAAGGGTGACATCGACATCGCCAGCCTGCTGCTCGCGAAAGGCGCTGCCGTGGACGGCACGGGCGACGGCAGCCGCACGGCGCTGATGACGGCGGCGATGTTCAACCGCACCGAGATGGTGGCGCTGCTTTTGGAGCACGGCGCCGATCCGTCCCTGCGCGACGCCGCCGGCCAGAGCGCGGCGGACATGGCCCGCGCGATGAACGCGCCGGACACGCCGGCCCAGCTCGACGCGGCCGAGAAGGCGCGCGGCTGAGAGCGACGAAAAAAGACGGATCGACGCACGCGCGGCACGCTCATGGCATAGGAGGCCCCGACGCAACCTGTGAGCGGCGAATGCCATGAACGACGACAGCGCCCCGAGGATCCCGGCCGAGTCCGGCGTCTGCGACACGCCGGTGATCCGTACGATCGCCATGCCGGCCGATACCAACCCGGCCGGCGACATCTTCGGCGGCTGGCTGATGGCGCAGATGGACCTCGCGGCGGGCAACATCGCGGCCCGGCGCTCGCGCGGGCGCTGCGCTACCATCTCGGTCGAGGCGATGACCTTCCACAGCCCGGTCTTCGTCGGCGACGAGGTCAGCCTCTACGGCTGGATCCTGAAGACCGGCCGCACGTCGCTGCGCATCCAAGTCGAGGTCTGGCGGCGGGAGCGGGAGAGCGAGGAGACCAGGAAGGTCACGTCCGGCATCTTCACCTTCGTCGCCATCGGCGCCGACCGGCGGCCGCGCCCGCTGCCGGAGCTGTAGCGGTTCAGCCCGCGATCGTGCGGTGGCGCGCCCTCAGCCTCAGGCCGAAGACGGCGAGGATGAACAGGCACCAGGGCGGGCTGTTCGGGCTGTAGAGGGTCGATTCGAACGAGGCCGCCGTCAGCCCGAACATCCACAGGCGCAGGAAGAGCATCGTCGCCGGGTCGATGCGGGTGGAGGGCGCGGCGCGGTTCAGGTCGCGCAGCGGCATCAGCGCGAAGGCGATCAGCGTGAGGGCGAGACCCGGCAGGCCGGTGACGAGGGCGGTGTCGAGGAAGGCGTTGTGGCCGTGGTCGGCGGTGTTGACCCAGCTGTTCTCGGCGGCGCCTCCGTACATCGTCCGCTCGGTCCGCCAGAAGGCGCCGTAGCCCCAGCCGGTGATCGGTCGCTCGGCGATCTTGTCCGCGGCGAAGTCCCAGATCTCGGTGCGGCCGGTGAAGGAGGTGTCGGGCAGGACGCGCCCCACCGTCTCCTGGATCGCGGGCACGAAGGCGGAGCCGAGGGTCGCCACCGAGAGCAGCAGGACCGGGCCGAGCAGGATCGCCGCGCGCGCCAGCGGCCCGGTGACGAAGCGGCACAGGCTCGTCGCGCCGAGCACCATGGGCAGCAGCATGATCGAGGTCTTCGACATCGTGGCGGCGAGGAAGACGCCCGCGCCGATGGCCACGGTCCAGCCGAGGATCCGCTCGCCCGCCCCCGCCGCGAACAGCCCGGCGATGACGAGCATCGCCATCACGCCGCCGGCCTCGTTCTTGTGGGCGAAGATGCCCCGCCACAGGCCGTTATGCTCGGGCTCGTTCAGCAGGTCGAAGGCGTTGTGGATCGCGAGATTCGGCACGAGGGCCACGGCGAGATAGGACGAGCCGACGAGGATCAGCGCCGCACCGCCCATGGTCAGCGCGAATTGCCGGACCGAGCGCATCAGCACCAGCACGCCTGCCGCGAGCATCGCCACGATGGCGAGCAGCACGGCCCGGCGCATCGAGAGCAGCGGGTCGGCGGAGGTCAGCAGCGTCGCCCCGAGCCAGCCGGCGCAGGCGATCAGCGGCCATGCCAGGAGCGGGCGCAGCCGCTCGATCCCGAGCCGCCGCAGCGCCCAGCCCATCGCCAGCGCGAGCCCGATGAACAGCACCTGCGTCGTGGTGTTGCCGCTCTCCCAGGCGTCGAGATGGCCCGGATCGCTGAGATCGGTGAGCGGCGTGTGGTTCCAGAAGGCCAGCAGGCAGGCCCCGCCGAGGGCCATGCGCAGCCCGTCCGGGATATCGCGCGAGATATCGTGCTTGTCGCCGGAGCGGGTTTCGGCGCGCACGGCATAGTCGGCAGCCGAAGACACGGGGAGCAGCCTCATCGATCGATCGTCGAGGACTATAGCGCGGAAACGAATTTTCCGTTGCGCGGAAGATATCGCTGACGAGGACTCTCTGCCCGTAAGGTTGACGGCGCCGGACGCAGCCGTTCGTTCGCGGTCCCGCAAGGTCTGGTGCGCTAGATGTCTCCGGGGACGAAGCGGGGCTCGCACGCGGCGGACCCGTTCACGGCTCGGGCAGACGCATGGCGAAGGGATCGGCCGTGGTTTCATCGCTGAGCCGCCGGGAGCTCCTCTCGGTCGCGGCGGCGTCCTTCGCCGTGGGCCCGGCATCCGCCTTCGCAGCCGACGCGCTCGCGGCGGCGGCGGCGCGGGTCGGCGTCGCCTACGGCAGCGCGGCGGTCTACCCGTTCCTCGCGCGCGATGCCGGCTACCGCCGGGCGCTGCTGCGCGAGTGCGCGATGCTCGTCTGCGAGAACGCCAACAAGATGGACGCCGTTCTGCCGCGTCCCGATCTCGTGACCTACGAGGGCGCCGATGCGACCCTCGCGCTCGCCGCCGCCGGCGGGATGCGCATGCGCGGCCACACCCTCGTCTGGCACGAGGCCATCCCCGACTGGGTGCGCCCGCGCATCGCCGGTCCGGGAGCCGAGAGCTTCCTGCGCCAATGGATCCGGTCCGCCGCCGGGCGTTACCGGGGCCGGTTCGAGGCCTGGGACGTGGTCAACGAGATCGTCGCGCCGGAGGAGGGCAGGGCGGACGGCCTGCGCCGCTCCCCCTGGCTCGCCGCGCTGGGGCCTCGCTACATCGATCTCGCCTTCGCGATCCTCGACGAGGTCGACCCCTCCGCCGCCGGCGTCTGGAACGAGAACGACTGCGAGCAGGCCGCCCCCTGGATGGACGCGCGCCGGAGCCTCGTCCTGCAGACCCTGGAGGGGCTGAAGCGCCGGGGCGTGCCGATCCGCCGCTTCGGGATGCAGGCGCATCTCTACAGCACGTTTCCGCTCGATCAGGAGAAGCTGCGCGCCTTCCTCAGGGAAATCGCCGGGATGGGGCTCGCCATCGAGATCACCGAGCTCGACGTGGACGACCGGGCCTTTCCCGCCGATATCGCGGCCCGCGACCGGGGCGTGGCCGATCTCGGCCGCCGTTTCCTCGACGTGGTGCTGGACGAGCCGGCCGTGCTCAACGTCGTGACCTGGAACCTCACCGATCGCGGCACCTGGCTGAACGCGTCGCCGATCCGCCGCCGCCCGGACGGCCTGCCGCAACGGGCGCTGCCCCTCGACGACGCGTTCCGCCCGAAGCCTCTCCGGGAGGCGATGAAGCGCGCCTTCGAGGGGGCGCCGGACCATTCCAAGGCACGGGCCGCGCTGCGGAAGACCTGAGGATCAGCGATGGCGCGCGAGGCTGCGCGCCCGCTGCATGGTCCGGCCCCGGATGAAGGCCGCCATCTCGGCGAGCTCCGGCGCCTTCGAGCGGAACGTCACCGAGAGCGCGAGCAGCGTGTCGGTGTGGTCGAGGCCCGGATAGATCCGCTCCTGCACGGGGATGTTGGCGGCCCGCAGCTTCGCGGCGAGGCTCTGGGTGTTGCGCGGCCGCACGACCGTGTCGGCCTCCCCGGTGGCGAGGAAGGCGGGCGGCGAGTGCGGCCCGGCGAAGGCGACGGGCTGGGTCGCCGTCTTGTCCGGCGCCTGTCCGAACACTTTCACGGTGGTGTCGGTGTCGAGCGGCAGGAAGTCGTAGGGACCCGAGAGCCCCGCCACCGCGCGCACGACCTTCGGATCGACGCCGGCCGCGCGCAGATAGCGCGGGTCGAGCCCCAGCATCACCGCGTTGTAGGCGCCGGCCGAATGGCCCGCCAGCACGATGCGGCTGGGATCGCCGCCGAAGCGGGCGATGTTGGCGTGGACCCAGGCCACCGCCGCCGCGCCGTCCTCGAGGAAGCCCGGAAAGGCGACCTCGGGATGGAGCCGGTAGTCCGGCAGCACGGTCACGAAGCCCTGGGCGGCCAGCGCGTGCCCGACGAAGGCGTAGTCCTCCTTGGCGCCGGAGGACCACGAGCCGCCGTAGAAGAACACCACCACTGGGGCCGCCTCGGGCATCGCGTCGGGGGCGTAGACGTCGAGGCGCTGGCGCGGGTTCGCCCCGAAGGGCTGGTTGCGCAGGACCTGCCGCCCGCCGCCGTCGCGGGGGCCGATGGCGTCGAACAGCCCCAGGGGCGAGCAGCCGGACATCCCGACGGCGCCGAGCACGAGGCAGGCGAAGCTGGCGAGGGCCGTGAGGAAGCGTGTCATTCCGGTCCGGGACGAGCCGCGAGGCAGCGTGAGATCGCACGCACCTCGGGGCGGTTTCATGACGAGGATGCGGCTTTACGTTCGCAGCACGATGCAGGCGCCCCCCACGGCCCTGATCCTGTTGCAGAGCGCGTCGCCCGCCTGCCGGCTCTGGGCCGGGATGCGGACGCGGTAGAAGGCGCGGGTGCCGCGAAACCTGAGGCGCGTCCCGACGATCATCGGGCGCACCTCGCCGATCACGCTGGCATAGCGCGAGCGGGCCTGGGAGAAACTGCGCAGCGCCAGCGCCTTCGAGAAGTTGCCCGCGAGCTGGATGCCCCAGGGCGCCGCCGGCCCTTCGTTGAGCCCCAGGGCGAAGCGGTCTCCGCGCGACGGGATGCGCAGCGCCGCCGTCACCTGGAGGCAGGTCTGCGGCCCTTCCGCCGCCGGCTCGGGCTTCTCGGCCCTGGTCTCGGCGGGTTTCTCGGGCGCCTTGTCCTTGCCGTTGCCGCCTTCGGGAGGGCCGATCTCAACCCCGCCGCCGGGACGCCAATCCTCGGCGAGGCGGCCGGTGATGCCGTAGACGTAGTTGCGGGTCTCCGCCGGCAGCCCGCCCGATCCGGCGAGCCAGTTCGAGACCCGTGTCGGGCCGCCGTTATAGGCCGCCGCCGCCAGCCCGAGATTGCCGAACTGGCGCTTCAGGTCGGCGAGCAGATGCGCCGCGTGCGGGATCGCCTGCTCGGGATCGAAGGGATCGAGGAGCCCGCGCTCGCGTGCCGTGCCCGGCATGAACTGGGCGACGCCCTGCGCGCCCGCCGGGCTGACGACGCCGACCTTGAAGCTGCTCTCGCGCCAGATCAGCCGGGTCAGGAACGGCACCGGCAGCGCGTGGGTGCGCGCCGAGCCCTCGATCAGCCGGCAGAGCGCCTGCTCCACGGTCTCTCCGGCGCCGTCCGAGGGCGCGGCGTCCGCCGCCGTCGCGAGCAGGAGGGCAGCGAGTGCCGGAAGAGCGAAGCGGATCACGCCGCGCTTCTAGCGCCCGGCGCGTGCGCTGCAAACACTCCGATCGGCCATTCGCCGCCGGGGATCGCCCGCGCTATAACGAGGCCGCCCGGCGCGCCGCCGGGGCCAGCCCGGTTGCCGATGACCGAACCGCTCCTGTCCGTCGAGGACCTCTCCGTCGTGTTCCGCTCGCGAGACGGCGACACCACGGCCGTCGACCGGGTGAGCTTTTCCATCGCGCCCGGCGAGACGGTGGCGCTGGTGGGCGAATCCGGCTCGGGCAAGTCGGTGACGGCGCTCTCGATCCTGCGCCTCCTCGATGGCGCGGCGCATCATCCGGGCGGACGCATCGTCTTCAAGGGCCGCGATCTCCTGAGCCTGCCAGAGCGCGACATGCGCAAGGTGCGCGGCGCCGACATCACCATGGTTTTTCAGGAGCCGATGACCTCGCTGAACCCGCTGCACACCATCCAGCGGCAGATCGGCGAGGTGCTGGCGCTGCATCGCGGGCTCTCGGGCAAAAAGGCGCGGGCGCGCATCCTCGAACTGCTCGACCTCGTCGGCCTGCGCGACGCCGAGCGGCGCATGGGCGCCTATCCGCACGAGCTTTCCGGCGGCCAGCGCCAGCGCGTGATGATCGCCATGGCGCTCGCCTGCGAGCCCGACCTTCTGGTCGCCGACGAGCCGACCACCGCCCTCGATGTCACCGTGCAGGCGCAGATCCTGTCGCTGCTGGCCGATCTCCAGGCGCGACTCGGCATGGCGATGCTGTTCATCACCCACGATCTCGGCATCGTGCAACGGATCGCCTCGCGCGTTTGCGTGATGCTCAAAGGTCGGATCGTCGAGGCAGGGCCGGTGGCGGAAGTCTTCGCCCGGCCGCAGCACTCCTACACGCAGCGCCTCATCGCCTCCGAGCCGGAGGGGCGCGGCAACCCCGTCGCCGGCGATGCGCCGTTCCTGGTGGAGGCAGGACCGCTCAAGGTCTGGTTCCCGATCAAGGAAGGATTGTTGCGGAGGACCACCGGCCATGTCCGCGCCGTCGACGGGGTGAGCCTCCGCATCCGCGAGGGCGAGACCATCGGGGTCGTCGGCGAATCGGGCTCCGGCAAGACCACGCTGGGGCTGGCCCTGCTGCGCCTGACCGGATCGGAGGGGCGGATCGTCTTCCTCGGCCGTGAGATCGAGGGCTACGGCGCCGCCGCCATGCGGCCGCTCCGCAAGGACATGCAGGTGGTCTTCCAGGACCCCTACGGCTCGCTCTCGCCGCGCATGTCGGTGGCCGACATCGTCGCCGAGGGGCTGGTGGTGCAGGGCGAGATTCGCTCGAACGCCGAGCGCCGGGCCGTGGTGGCGCAGGCGCTCGTCGATGTCGGGCTCGATCCGGCAACCATGGACCGCTACCCGCACGAGTTCTCCGGCGGCCAGCGCCAGCGCATCGCCATCGCGCGGGCCATGGTGCTCAAGCCCCGCTTCGTCGTGCTCGACGAGCCGACCTCGGCGCTCGACCGCTCGGTGCAGGCCCAGATCGTGACGCTGCTGCGCCGTCTCCAGGCCGAACGGAAGCTCGCCTATCTGTTCATCAGCCACGACCTCAAGGTGGTGCGCGCCCTGGCGAACTACGTCATCGTCATGCAGAACGGGCAGGTGGTGGAGGAGGGGCCGGCCGAGCGCATCTTCGCCGAGCCGGTGACGCCTTATACCCGCGAGCTGTTCGCCGCCGCCTTCGCCCTGAAGGCCGAGACGGTGGCCGACAAAGAGCCCGAGACGGTCTGACCACGATGGCGCGGGTTCTCCTCATCGTCCTCGATTCCGTCGGCATCGGCGGCGCGCCGGATGCGGGTCGCTACGGCGATGCCGGCGCGGACACCCTCGGCCATATCGCCGAGCGCTGCGCCGAAGGAGCCGGCGACAGGGCCGGCCTGCGCTCGGGGCCCCTGCGCCTGCCGCATCTCGCGGCCCTCGGCATCGGCCTCGCCGCGGAGGGCGCGACCGGCCGGATCCCGTCGGGGCTCGCGCCGGAGGGCGCGCCGCGCGGCGCCCATGGCCATGCCGTCGAGACGGCGGCGGGCAAGGACACCCCCTCGGGCCATTGGGAGATCACCGGCCTGCCCATGCGGGAGGACTGGGGCCATTTTCCCGACACGCGGCCGGCCTTCCCGGCGGAACTGGTGGCGGCGCTGGTCGCGGAGGGCGGTCTTCCCGGCATCCTCGGCGACCGCCACGCCTCGGGCACCGCCGTCATCGAGGAGCTGGGGGCCGAGCACGTCCGCACGGGAAAGCCCATCTGCTACACCTCAGCCGACAGCGTCTTCCAGATCGCCGCCCACGAAGAGGCGTTCGGGTTGGAGCGGCTATACGGGCTCTGCCGCACGGCCCGCGCCCTGTGCGACGCCTATCGGATCGGCCGCGTCATCGCGCGGCCCTTCACCGGCTCGGCGGAAACCGGCTTCCGGCGCACCGGCAACCGCAAGGACTTTTCCGTGGCGCCCCCCGGCGACACCCTGCTCGACATCGCCGGGCGCGAGGGACGGGCGGTGGTGAGCGTCGGCAAGATCGGCGACATCTTCGCGCACCGCGCCACCGGCCGCGAGATCAAGCCCTCCGGCAATGCCGCCTGCCTCGATGCGGCGCTCGCCGCCTTCCGCGACCTGCCCGAGGGCGGCCTCGTCTTCCTCAACCTCGTGGATTTCGACACCGAGCACGGGCACCGCCGCGACGTGCCGGGCTACGCCGCCGAGCTCGAAGCCTTCGACGCGCGCGTCCCGGAGATCGAGGCGCTGCTGCGCGTGGGCGACCTCTGCATCGTCACCGCCGACCACGGCAACGACCCGACCTGGACCGGCACCGAGCATACCCGCGAGCAGGTGCCGATCCTCGCCTTCGGGCCCGGCATCGCGGCGGAGGATATCGGCCGGCGCGAGACCTTTGCCGATATCGGCGCCACGGTGGCGCGCCACCTCGGACTGCCCGCGCTCAGTGCGGGCGTATCGTGGTGGGCCTGACGCGCGGAGGGAGAGACGCCCGCATGGACGAGGACATCTGGCGGCCGAAGCGCGCCGTCCACGAGATCGGCCAGAAGCTCGACGATCTGTCCGTCGACGACATCGACTCGCGTATCGCCGCCCTTCGCGAGGAGATCGCGCGGCTGGAGCAGGCCCGCGAGGCCAAGCGCGCCGCCCTCGACGCAGCCGGCTCGATCTTCAAGCGTTAAGGAGGCGGCGCCTCGACGGTGCCCGCCGCCCGCCGCAGCCGCTCGTCTTCCGCCAGCAGCGCGAGATCGTCCGGGCCGATCAGGTCCATGGTCTTGCGGATGCGGAAGGCGCGGGTCGGCTCGGCGGCGCGCATCACCAGCACCACCGTCTCCATGTCGGGACAATCGGGGTCGGGACAGGCGATCTCGTTGAGATGCACGGATTCGTCCTCACCCAGGGCGAGCGCCGCGCCGAGATCGGCCTTGAGCCGGCCGGACAGCGCCGCCTTCTCCGACGAGCGCGCCCGCCACGCTTTCAGGCTGACGAAGGCCATGCCTCAGGCGGCGTCCCGTTGCCAGGCCGGGAACGGATCCGGCAGGCCCGCGAAGGCCGCCGGCTCGAAGCGCTTGGTCGGCACCGATCCGACGAGGCATGCGTCGAGCGCCGCCGTGATCGCGGCCTGGTCGAGCCCGGTGCCGATGAAGACCAGCTCCTGCCGGCGGTCGCCCCAGACCTCGCTCCACACGCTCGCCATGCGCTCCTTGAACTCCTCGTGCTCGGGCCAGCGGCCGCGCGGGACCGCGCTCCACCAATAGCCCATCGCGCTGACGCGGGCGACGGCGCCGGCCAGCGAGAACTCGCCGACCCAGTTCGGCCGCGTCGCCAGCCAGAAATGGCCCTTGGCGCGGATCAGCCCCGGCCAGGTCCGGTTGATGAAGGCGTTGAACCGCTCGGGATGGAAGGGCCGCCGCGCCCGGTAGACGAAAGAGCCGATGCCGTATTCCTCGGTCTCGGGCACATGCTCGTGGGCGCCGTAGAGCTCCTTGAACCAGAGCGGGTGCTCCTGCGCCTTCTCCTCGCTGAAGCGGCCGGTATCGAGCACGGCGTCCAGCGGCACGCGGCCGTGGCTCGCCTCGATGATGGCGGCGTCGGCGTTCAGCCCGCGCACGACGCTGCGGACCAGGGCGAGCTCTTCGGCCGACACGTCGGCGGCCTTGTTGACCACCACCACGTCGGCGAACTCGATCTGCTCCACGAGGAGATCGACGAGGGTCCGCGTGTCCTCGGCGCCCGCCGTCTCGCCACGGTCGCGCAGGAAGGCGTTGGAGCCGTAGTCGCGCAGCAGGTTCACCGCGTCGACCACCGTCACCATGGTGTCGAGCCGCGCCACGTCCGATAGGGAGGCGCCGTCCTCGTCGCGGAAGGAGAAGGTGCTCGCCACCGGCAGCGGCTCGGCGATGCCGGTCCCCTCGATCAGCAGGTAATCGAAGCGGCCTTCCTCGGAGAGCCTGCGAACCTCGGCGAGGAGGTCGTCGCGCAGGGTGCAGCAGATGCAGCCGTTGGTCATCTCCACCAGGGTCTCGTCGGTGCGCGACAGCCCGGCGCCGCCCTCGCGCACGAGGTTCGCGTCGATGTTCACCTCGCTCATGTCGTTGACGATCACCGCCACGCGCCGGCCCTCGCGGTTGTTGAGGACGTGGTTGAGCAGCGTCGTCTTGCCCGCGCCGAGGAAGCCGGACAGCACGGTGACGGGCAGGCGGGTATCGTTCACGGGGACCGGCTCCAGATTATGAATGTAATAACATTACATATCTCTGTGCCGCCGCCGTCAAGCTCCGAGGGCCGAGGTCGCGACCCCGGCTGTCGACAAGTCGACATTCGCCGCGCCGCTCATCGGCGGTATGCTAGAAAGGCGGGGCGCGGACGAAACCAACCCGGTCCCTCGCCCGTCAACGCTGGCGCGGCGTCGTGAGGAGCAGAGCGTGCGACCCTGGCGGGAAGGTCCCGGAGACCGTCGAAGCTACCACCACGGCAACCTCAAGGAGGCGCTGATCGAGGCGGCGCGCCGCTTCATCGCCGAGCGCGGCGTCGGCGGCTTCACCCTCGTGGACGCGGCCCGTCTCGTCGGGGTCACGCCCGCCGCGCTCTACCGCCATTTCCGGGGACGGGAGGCGCTGCTCGAGGAGGTCGCGGGCCGGGGCTTCGCGGATCTCGCCGAGCGGCTCTCCCGCGCCCTGACCTCCAAGGGGACGCCGCTGGAGCGCTTCACCCGGATGGGGGAGGCGTATCTCGCCTTCGCCGAGGAGGAGCCGGGCTATTACGCGGCGATCTTCGATACCCGCTGCGGAACCGCCGCCGCGCCGCCGGGGGGCCGGCCGGGACCGTTCGACCTGCTGGTGGAAGCCCTGCAATCGACCTTTCCCGATGGGTTCGGCGGCATCGATCCGCGCTTCATCGCGCTCGAGGTCTGGGCCCTCTCGCACGGTCTCGCGACGCTGGCGGCGGCGGGCCAGCTCCCGAAGGGGCCGGGCGTTCCCGACAAGTACGAGCTGTTGCGCGCGGGCGTGCTGGCCCTCGTCCACGGGGCAGGGGCCGCCCCGCGAAGGTGAGCCGGCGCGATCATGGTGAACGGGCCCTTGAAAGCGCCTCGAGGCATCCGCATGTGAATGACGTTCACATAACCCCGGAGCCGTGAACCGTGAGCATTTCCTCCTCTTCTCCCTGGACCGGCGGCAAGGCATGCCGCTCCGGCCCCTTTCCCCGGCGCTCGCTGGAGATCGGCGCCATCGTCGTGAGCTTCGTCTACTGGTGGCCGCTGGGTCTCGCCCTCGTCGCCTGGAAGGTGGCGGACTACCCGGCGCTCTCCGAACTGCGCGGCCTCGCCCAGCGCGCCGCCGCGAACTGGACCAACAGCGATGCCGGACGCCCGGCCTCGCGCTTCGCCCGTGCCTTCGAGGCGGCCGGCAAGGGCGGCGTCACCGGCAACTGGGCCTTCGACGAGTACCGCAAGGCCGAGCTCGACCGCCTGGACGCGCAGCGCCGCGCCCTCCAGGAGGAGAGCCGCGCCTTCGCCGAGTTCGTCGAGGAGCTGAAGCGGGCCAAGGACCGCGAGCAGTTCGATGCCTTCATGGCCAAGCGCCGCGGGCAGGATGGCGGCGGCACCGCCGTCTGACGGCACTCGGCCTTGCGACACGACAAGGGGCTTCCCGCCGCGAGGTGGGGAGCCCTTCTTGCATGCGCTGCCCCGGACGCGCCGGCCTGCTATGGATGGCCGCGAGCGGGATCTTCGTGGCGAGGGAGCGGGCATGGCGGCGTCGGTGACGGTGGTGGGGCATCCCCTGGTGCAGCACAAGCTGACGCTGCTGCGCGACCGCGAGCGGTCGACCCAGGGCTTCCGCCAGCTCCTCAACGAGATCGGGATGCTGCTGGCCTACGAGGTCACGCGCGACCTGCCCCTCGAACCCGTGACGATCGAGACGCCGATCCAGCCGATGGAGGGGCGTCAGATCCAGGGGAAGAAGCTGGTGCTCGCGCCGATCCTGCGCGCAGGCGTCGGCTTCCTCGACGGGATGCTGTCGCTGGTGCCCTCGGCCCGCGTCGCGCATGTGGGCATCTATCGCGATCCGGCCTCGCTGGAGGCGGTGGAATACTACTTCAAGGCGCCCTCGGACCTCGCCGACCGCACCGTGCTGGTGCTCGACCCCATGCTCGCCACCGCGAACTCGGCGGTCGCCGCCATCCAGCGTCTGAAGGAGCGCGGCGCGCGCGACCTGCGCTTCGTCTGCCTGCTCGCCGCCCCGGAGGGGATCGCGCGGTTGCAGGCGGCCCATCCCGAGGTGCCGATCTGGACGGCCGCGGTCGACAGCCATCTCAACGACCACGGCTACATCGTGCCGGGCTTAGGGGACGCCGGAGACCGCATGTACGGCACCCGCTGAACGGAGGAAGCCCTTGCCAACAAGGGGCCGGGCCGCAACTAGGGTCTCGACAAGGAGAGACGCCCGATGCCCGCCACGCTGCCCGAGACCATGCGCCGGATCCGTATCGACGGAGCCGGCGGACCGGAGGTGCTCAAGATCGAGACGGCGCCGCTCCCCGTGGCGGGGCCGGGCCAGGTCCTGATCGAGGTGGTCGCCGCGGGGGTGAACCGCCCCGACGTGATGCAGCGCCAGGGCAACTACCCGCCGCCGAAGGGCGCCACCGAGATCCCCGGCCTCGAGATTTCGGGCCGCGTCGTGGCGCTCGGCGAGGGCGTGACCGCGCCGGCCGTCGGCGATGAGGTCTGCGCCCTCGTCATCAGCGGCGGCTATGCGGAATTCGCTCTCGCCGAGGCCGCGCAGTGCCTGCCGCGCCCGAAGCCGCTCTCGCTGGCGGATGCCGGCGGCCTGCCGGAGACCTTCTTCACGGTCTATTCGACGGTGATCCAGCGCGGCCGCCTGCAAAAGGGCGAGACCTTCCTCGTCCATGGCGGATCGAGCGGCATCGGCTCGACGGCGATCCAGATCGCCAAGCGCCACGGCGCGCGGGTGCTGGCGACGGCGGGGTCGGCCGAGAAATGCCGCTTCTGCGAGGAGCTCGGTGCGGATGCCGCCATCAACTACAAGGAGGCGGATTTTGCCGAGGAGGTGAAGCGCCTCACCGAGGGCAGGGGCGTCGACGTGATCCTCGACATGATCGGGGCGAGCTATCTCCAGCGGAACATCGCCTCGCTCGCCGTCGAGGGCCGGCTGGTGCTGATCGCGCTGATGGGCGGCTACAAGGCCGAGACCGTCAACATCACCCCGATCATGCTCAAGCGCCTGACCTTCACAGGCGCGACGCTCCGCGCCCGCCCCAACGCCGACAAGGCGCGGATCGCCGAAGGGCTGCGGCGCGATGTCTGGCCCGATCTCGATGCGGGCGCGATCCGTCCCGTCATCCACGCGACCTTCCCCCTGGAGGAGGCCGGCAAGGCCCATGCGCTCATGGAGACGAGCGCCCATTCGGGCAAGATCCTGCTGCTCACGGGCCGCTGACGGTCCTTCTCGCCGGACAACAACGCCAGGAACATCCCGTCGATTCCTGGCGTTCCACCCTCGAACCGGCTTCGCGCCGAACGCGGATCGGCCCCGCTCACGGGGCCAGGCGACACGAGGGACACCATGGCGGAACGTCTACCGGAAACCGATGCGCGCCAGGGCGCCAAGGGCAAGCCGATGCTCTACGTCCTGCTCGCGAGCCTGCTGCTGATCGCGGTGGCCGCGGCCGGGCTCCTCACCTGGAACGGCGCCAAGTCGCCGAACGACTACGCGGCGAAGAGCACCGATGCCATGCGCCAGGAGACCACCGGCTCGGTCACGGGGAGCAAGACCACGGCGCCGGCCGCCACGGGCGCGACCGGCAACCCGCAATCGCCCCCGCCGGCTTCCGACAAGCCGAACCCTTAAGAGGGACACCGCCGTTCCGGCTCGCCCTCAGCGGGTCGGAACGGGGTGCTCGCCGCGATAGTCGTAGAAGCCGCGCTTGGTCTTGCGGCCGAGCCAGCCGGCCTCGACGTATTTCACCAAGAGCGGGCAGGGGCGGTACTTCGAATCGGCCAGCCCCTCGTAAAGTACCTGCATGACGGAGAGGCAGGTATCGAGGCCGATGAAATCGGCGAGCTGAAGCGGGCCCATCGGATGGTTGGCGCCGAGCTTCATCGCTGTGTCGATGGATTCCACCGATCCGACGCCCTCGTAGAGCGTATAGATCGCCTCGTTGATCATCGGCAGCAGGATGCGGTTGACGATGAAGGCCGGAAAATCCTCCGACATCGTCGAGATCTTGCCGAGCTTGGCGATGAACGCCTTGGCCGACTCGTAGGTCGGGTCTTCCGTGGCGATGCCCCGGATCAGCTCCACGAGCTGCATCACCGGCACCGGGTTCATGAAATGGATGCCGATGAAGCGCTCCGGCCGGTCCGTCGAGGCGGCGAGCCGCGTGATCGAGATCGAGGACGTGTTCGTCGCGACCAGCGTGTCCGGCCTGAGCTGCGGACAGAGCGCGGAGAAGATCTGGCGCTTGGTGCCTTCGTCCTCGGTGGCGGCCTCGATCACGAGATCGCAGGGGGCGAGGTCCGCGAAGGTGGCGGCCGCAGCGATCCGGTCCCGCGCGCCGCGCCGCTGCGCCTCGTCGATGGTGCCCTTGGAGACCTGCCGGGCGAGGTTGCCGTCGATCGTGGCGAGCCCCGAATGCAGGCGCTCCGTCTCGCGGTCGTTCAGCAGGACGTCGAGGCCCGCCATGGCGCAGACATGAGCGATGCCGCTGCCCATCTGACCCGCGCCGATGATCCCGACCGTCTTGATGTCGATTCCCATCTGCTCAACCCGCGCCCCACGGCGGCCGGCGGGGCCGCCAAGATCTGTTCACGACGCCACGCCGCGTACCGGCGAAAGAAACGCCGGTTCAGACTTCTAGACCATTCCCGCGCGGCGGTGCAGCCCTCCCGCCGCGCGCGATACGGCCTTTGAGAGCAGATTCAGCCCTTCGCCTTGGCGAGTTCGGCCTGAAGCTCGGGCACGATCTGGAAGAGGTCGCCGACGAGGCCGTAATCCGCCACCTGGAAGATCGGCGCGTCCTCGTCCTTGTTGATGGCGACGATGACCTTCGAATCCTTCATGCCGGCGAGATGCTGGATCGCCCCGGAGATGCCCACCGCCACGTAGAGGTCGGGGGCCACGACCTTGCCGGTCTGGCCGACCTGCCAGTCGTTCGGGGCGTAGCCCGCGTCCACCGCCGCGCGCGAGGCGCCGACGCCCGCGCCGAAGGCGTCGGCCAGGGGCTCGATGACTTCCTTGAACTTGTCGGAAGAGCCGAGCGCGCGTCCGCCGGAGACGATGATCTTGGCCGAGGCCAGCTCCGGCCGGTCGGACTTGGCGATCTCCTCGCCCTTGAAGGACGCGCCGGCGGCATCGGGAGCCGCCGCCGAGACCGCTTCCACGGACACCGCCGCCCCGCCTTCGCCGGTCGCCTTGAAGGCGGCGATGCGCACGGTGACGACCTTCTTGGCGTCGCCCGCCTGGACGGTCTGGATGGCGTTGCCGGCGTAGATCGGCCGCTCGAAGGTGTCGGGGGAGACGACCTTGATGATGTCGGAGACCTGCGCCACGTCGAGGAGCGCGGCGACGCGCGGCAGGATGTTCTTGCCGGTGGTCGAGGCCGAGGCGACGATGGCGTCGTAGGGGCCGGCGAGGGACACGATCAGCGCCGCCGTGGTCTCGGGCATGAAGTGGTCGTAGGCGGCGTCCTCGGCCAGCAGCACCTTCTCGATGCCGTCGAGCTTGGCGGCCGCCTCGGCGGCGGCCTGTGAGCCGGCGCCGACCACGAGCCCGTGCACCGGGGCGCCGAGATCCTTGGCGGCGGTCAGCGCCTTGAGGGTGGCGTCCTTCACCGTCGTCTTGTCGTGCTCGATGAGCAGGAGGGTGGTCATCGTCAAAAATCCTGAGCGGGCGTCGCGAGGGAGGCGGTCGGCGGTCGCGGGGTCAGATGACCCCGGCCTCGCCCTTCAGCTTCTGCACCAATTCGGCCGGAGAGCCGACCTTGATGCCGGCGCTGCGGCCCGGCGGCTCCGTGGTCTTGAGGACCTTGAGGCGGGGGGCCACGTCGACGCCCAGCGCGTCGGGGGCCAGCTCCTCGAGGGGCTTCTTCTTCGCCTTCATGATGTTGGGGAGCGAGGCGTAGCGCGGCTCGTTGAGGCGCAGGTCCGTCGTCACGATCGCGGGCAGCTTGAGGCCGACCGTCTGGAGGCCGCCGTCGACCTCGCGGGTGACGGCGATCTCGCCCTCGCCGAACGCGATCTTGTAGGCGAAGGTGCCCTGCGGCCAGCCGAGCAGCGCGCCGAGCATCTGGCCGGTCTGGTTGGAATCGTCGTCGATCGCCTGCTTGCCGAGGATGACGAGCTGCGGGCTCTCCTTCTCGACCACGGCCTTGAGAATCTTGGCGACGGCGAGCGGCTCGCAGTTCACGTCGGTCTTCACCAGGATCGCGCGGTCCGCGCCCATGGCGAGCGCCGTGCGCAGGGTCTCCTGGGCCTGCTGCGGGCCGATGGAGACGGCGACGATCTCGCTGACCTTGCCCTTCTCCTTCAGGCGGATCGCCTCCTCGACGGCGATCTCGTCGAAGGGGTTCATCGACATCTTGACGTTGGCCAGTTCGACACCCGAGCCGTCCGCCTTGACGCGGATCTTGACGTTGTAGTCGACGACCCGCTTGACGGGCACCAGTACCTTCATGGCGGTCACGATCCTCCGCGGGAAACCATCGACCGCGCCGCGCCGCGCGGGCACGGCGTCTTGGGGGAGAGCTGCGGTCGATCAGGCCCCGAAATCCAGGGCGGCGGACCGTAACGGCCACATTTCCGCCTTGTCAACGCGAGGTGTCGGACGAAAAAGTTCATATGTCAACAGTTTAGTTATGAACGGTTCTTGCCGGGCACCCAGAGCACGTCGCCAGCGCCGTTTCCGTTGGCGGCGCGGCTCGCCACGAACAGGAAGTCCGACAGCCGGTTGAGATACTGCAACGCCGCCGGCGAGACGCTCTCGCCCTCCACCTGGGAGAGTTCCACTGCGAGGCGCTCGGCCCGCCGCGACACGGTGCGGGCGAGGTGCAGCGCCACCGCCGCCGGCGAGCCGCCGGGCAGGACGAAGGATTTCAGCGGCGGGATCGGGGCGTTGAGCGTGTCGATGTCGGATTCGAGCCGCTTCACCTGGGCCGCGACGATGCGCAGCGGCTCGTAGGCCGGCGGCTCGGGCCCTTCCGGCGTGGCGAGGTCGGCGCCGAGATCGAAGAGGTCGTTCTGGATCGCCGCCAGCATGGCGTCGAGGGCCGGCTCGGCATGAAGCCGCGCGAGCCCGACGCAGGCGTTGGTCTCGTCGACGGTGCCGTAGGTCTCGACCCGCAGATCGGTCTTCGAGCGCCGCTCGCCATTGGCGAGCGCCGTCGTGCCCTTGTCGCCGGTGCGGGTATAGATGCGATTGAGCGTGACCACGGGTTCTTCCAGGCTGCCGGCGGGAGCCCAACCCTGGAGAAAACCCGGCCGTCCGGCAAGACGGACCGGAAGACGCGGCGGCGCGAAGGCGGCCCCGCGTGCCGTTGCGTCAGAAGGTGTAGCCGAGCTTGCCGCCGTAGTTCGTCAGGCCGCGATTATTCGCGCAGAGGCCGGCATTCGACATGTGCTCGACGGTGGCCATCACGCTCCAGTGGTCGGTGATGCGGAAGCCGAGGGCCGCCGCTTCCCGGAACATCGGCGAGCAGCCGAGCGTGTTGAAGCCGTAGGGCGTCTGCGCCTTGGGGCCGGTATAGCCGTTATGGGCGACGCCGCCGAAGAAGCCGTCGAGGAAGACGCGGCGGCCCAGGGTCTCGGGGAAGAGATCCACCGACCAGGTGGCGCCGAGATAGGCGTAGCTGGTGCGGCCGCCGGTGTTGTAGCTGCCGCCCACCGTCGCGCGCGGCACGAAGGCCTGCCAGAACGGATCGGAGCTGACGAGCGGCTTCGAGAACAGGATCTCGCCGTTGATGTTCTCCTTGGAGAAGCCGCGCGCCTTGCCCTCGGCGCTGCCGGGGTCCTGCACGGCGCCGCCGAGGCGGATCTCGGAGAAGATGTTCCAGGTGGGCGTCGGCGCCATGTAGACCGCCGGCGGCACGGTGGTGCGCGGCAGGTCGGCGGCGCCGGCGGCGGTCGCCATGCCGAGCGCGGCCAGGCCGGCGAAAAGGCGTGTCGTGATGGCGTGCATGCGGCGCGTGTTCCGTGACAACCTCACATGCCTAGCATGGGGCCGCACCGCCCGAGAGATCGCGCGCTCCGCAGGGCCGGGAAAATCATCCCTTCGCCGCGCGATAGCGGTCCGGTGCGGCGCTCCCGCAACACCCGGATTTCCGCCCCCGGACCGTCAGGCCGAGCGCCACCAGACCACGCCCATGATGACGAGGATCGCCACGAACTGGAGCAGCACGCGCAGCCGCATGAGCCGCTGCGACAGGTTCGCGCTGCCGCCGCGCATCATGTTGGCGAGCCCGAACAGGAGCACGAGCGCCACCGCGAGGCAGGCGAGGAGGACGAGGGTATCGGCGGACATGGGACCGGCTTTCGGACGCGTATCGGAATGAGCCGCATCCTATAGCCGGCCGGGGCCGCCGGCATCAGGGACGGCGGTCGATCAATTGCGGCGCAGCAGCCGCTCGAAATAATCGAGCTCCTCGCGCGGGCGGCTCGGGTCGCCGAGCTTGCGGCGCAGCTCCTCCATGATGCGGCGGGCCCGCTGCACGGCGGATTCCTCGGCGCCCGGCACCTTCACGCGGCCGTCCGAGGTGTCCCGGCCCCTGGTCGGGCGGCCGAGGGGATCGTCGTCGCGGTTGCCGGCCTGTCCCTGCTGGCCGGGCTGCTGGCCCTGCTGGTCGCCCTGGCTCTCGCCTTCGCCCTCGGCCATCTCCTGCGCCTGCTTGGCCATGCCCTCGGCGCCCTTCTTGAGCCCTTCGAGGGCGCGTCCCTGCGCGTCCACGGCGTCGCCCTCGCGGCCCTCGCGGAGCGCCTGCTCGGCCTCCTTCATGGCGTCCTCGGCATCGGCGAGGCCCTGCTCGCCCTGCGCGCCGTTCTCCTTCATCCGGCGTTCGAGGTCCTCGAGGCGGCGGCGCAACGCCTGCTGGCGCTCGCCCGTGCCGCCCTCGGCTTGGTCCTGGCCGCGGCCGCCCTTGCCCTGCTTCTGGCCGCCCTGCTGCTGCTCGCCGCCTTGGCCCTGCTGCTGCTCCTGGCCGCCCTTCGGCTGGCCGCCCTGGCCCTGCTGCTTCTGCGGGCGGCCCTGCGGACGCGGCTTGCCCTGCTGGCCCTGCTTGTCCTGGCCTTCCTTGAAGGTGTCGTCGCGCAGGGCCTGCTGGTCGCGGGCCATCTGGTCGAGCTCCTTCATCTGCTTCTGCATCTGGCGGGCGGTCTCGCCGCTCTTGCCGCCCTGCTCGGCGCTCTGGAGATTCTCGAGGATGTTGCGCAGCTCCTCCATCAGGCGCTGCGCCTCCGCCGTGTCGCCGCGCTTCATCGCCTCGGCCATGTCCTGGAGCATCTTCTCCAACTGATCCGGGGTGACGGTCTTGGCGCCCTTCTGGTTCTGGCCCTGCGGCCGCTCGCCCTGCTGGCGGGGATCCTGATTCTGACGCTGGGCGAACTCCTTCATGAAGCGCTCCAGCGCCTGCTTCAGGTCCTGGGTCAGGCGCTTGATCTCGTCGTCCGAGGCGTTGCGGTCGATGGCCTCCTTGAGCCTGTCCTGCGCCTGGCGAAGCTGCTTCTCCGCATCGGAGAGATCGCCGTCCTCGATCTTGAGCGCCATCTCCCAGAGCAGATCGGCAACGCCGGTGAGGGCCTCGTCGTCGCGGGCCGCGCGCAGGCGCCGCGCGGCGGCCTTGAGCCCGAGGAAGACGCCCGGCTGCGGCGTGAAGATGTCCGGCGCGATGAGCAGGGCGTCGAGCGCGGTCTGGACCCGCTGGCGGCTCTCGTCGGGGCCCGTGACGAGCCGGCGGCGCTCCTCGGCGAGGGCGCGCGCCAGCGGATCCTTGAAGGGCCGCGCCGGCAGGGTCATCTCGACGGTCTTGGTGCGGCCCTCCTGTCCGGCCTCGTCCTTGACCACGATGGTGAAGCGCACCCGCGCGCCCGACCACGGGTTCTCGGTGAGGTCCACGAGGGTCTTGGTGTCGGTCTCGCCGCTCGAATCCGAGGGCAGCGCCAGGGAGATCCTGGGCGGGGGCGCGAGCGAGCGCCCGCCCTTGAGGGGCTCGACCAGCCCTTCGGCGGAGGCGATGCCGTAATCGTCCTTGGCGCGGTAGGTGAGGTTGAAGGTGCCGCGCCCGTTCACCTCGGGGCCGCCGACGCTTCTCACCTCGGGCGGGGTGTCGGGAATCGCCTCGACGGTCAGCCGCTGCGTCTTCCCCGCCGTGGCGACGGACAGTTCGGCGATGGGGCCGACGATTTGGAAGCGGTCCTCGCGCAGGTCCGGCCGCGCCTCCTTGCCGGGCAGGGGCTTGAGGCCGGGATTGGGGGTCAGGACGGCCTCGCCCTCGCCGGCGACGCGGATGATAAGCTGCGCGTTCACCGGCGCCCGCAGGCGCTGCTCCGTGCCGTTCAAAGCCACGATGAGCGGCGGCATGCGCGTGTAGAGCGGCGGGTCGATCCAGCCGTCGACGCGGAAGCTGGGGCCGGCGGCGGGCGGCTCGCGCCAGTCGAAGGCGCTCGTCACCCGCGAGCGCCACTCCGAGCCCGCCGCGAACAGGCTCGCGACCGTCGCCAGGATCAGCGCGGCGCGTAGCGCGTAGGGGTCGTGCCGGGGCATCATCGGGCGCGGCCGTCCGACCCGCAGGCGGCTCACGGCGTCCGCCGCGCGCTTCTGGTGGAGCGCCCAGAGCGCGCGCGTGGCGGGATCCTCCGTGCCGACGGCCAGGGTGTCCTCCACGGCGGAGGCCGGATCGTGCAGCGGCGCGCCGCCGCGCTCGGCGGCCTCCCGGTCGATGCGGGCGAGGGACGCGCGCCGGCCGGGCCGCCTCAGGCGCAGCAGCGGGACGAGGGTGGCGAGCAGCAGCACGGCGAAGGCGGCGAGCCCCGCCATCCGCCAGACGGGCGCGAGATCGAGCCAGAGGCCGAGCCAGGAGGCGGCGAGGAAGGCGAGCAAGACGGCGAGCGGCCGCCAGAGCAGCGGCCACGCCGTCTCCCAGAGGCCGGCGGCGGCGGCCCGCGCCACCAGACGGTCGAGCCGGACCTTCGCCGGGTTCGTGGCCTCTCCGTCCGTGCCGCCCGCCTTGGGTGTCTGCCTGCTCACGCCGTCGGTCGCCCCGCTCGCGCAGAATTCGGTCTTCCAAGTCCCGAGGCTAGCACGGTGCCCGTGGCGGGCCGCCGGGTCAAATCGGCCCAGGAGGGAAGCCGTGGGCGCAACCTGTGCAGGGGCCCCGGCAGGCCCATTTGACACGCAACGGCATGACGGACCGCGCATGATGACGAGCGACGCCCAGCAATTCGCCAGCGACAACTATTCCGGCATCTGCCCGGAGGCGTTCTCGGCCATGGAGGCGGCCAATCGCGGGCACGCGGCGGCCTATGGCGAGGATGTCTGGACCGCGCGCGCCGCCGACAGCCTGCGGCGCCTGTTCGAGACGCCCTGCGAGGTGTTCTTCGCCTTCAACGGCACGGCGGCGAACTCGCTGGCGCTGGCCTCGCTCTGCCAGTCCTATCACAGCGTCATCTGCGCCGACGCCGCCCATGTGGAGACGGACGAATGCGGCGCGCCGGAGTTCTTCTCCAACGGCTCGAAGCTCCTGACCGTGCGCACGCAAAGCGGCAAGCTCGACCCGGCGGCGATCCGCGCCACGGCGACGGCGCGCAGCGACATCCATTTCCCGAAATGCCGGGTCGTCACCATCACGCAGCCGACCGAGACGGGGCAAGTCTACAGCCTCGACGAGATCCGGGCGATCGCCGCGACCTGCCGGGTGCTGGGCTTGAGCCTGCACATGGACGGCTCGCGCTTCGCCAATGCCTGCGCCAGCCTCGGATGCAGCCCGGCCGACATGACCTGGCGGGCAGGGGTCGACGTGCTCTGCTTCGGCGGCACCAAGAACGGCATGCATGCGGGCGAGGCGGTGCTGTTCTTCGATCCGAGCCTCGCCGTCGATTTCGGCTATCGCTGCAAGCAGGCGGGGCAGCTCGCCTCGAAGATGCGCTTTCTCGCTGCGCCCTGGGTCGGGATGCTGGAGGGCGGAGCCTGGCTCAGCAACGCCGAGCACGCCAACGCCTGCGCCCGAGATTTCGCCGAGGCGGTGGCGGGACTGCCGGGAATCGAGCCGATCTTCCCCGTCGAGGCGAACGCGGTGTTCCTGCGCATGCCGCCCGCCGCCATGGAGGCCCTGCGCGAGCGCGGCTGGCGCTTCTACACCTTCATCGGCGGGGGCGCCCGCTTCATGTTCGGCTGGGACGCCCTGCCGGAGCGGGTGGCCGAGCTGGTACGCGACCTGCACGAGATCGGCGCGCCCCGCGCCGCCTGATCCGGGATCGGCGCTCGGCGCGGCCGATACCGTCATCCCGCGTCGATGTTCCGGCCCTACACGGTCGGACGCACCATCGACCGGAACGGCGGCAGCGGCTCCGTTCGAGGATCGGACCCAAGGCTGGAATGTCTCGGATCAAGATCGCGATTCTCGGGAGTTGCGTCACGCGTGACGCCTTCCTGCTGCCGCGCGGCAAAGCGTACCGAATACCGGCCTATGTCGCGCGCACGTCCTTTGTCAGCCTCACTTCGCCACCGGTGCCCTTGGCCGAGGGGACGATCCAGGCGCCGCACCGGTTCGACGTGAACTGTATCCGGCACGACTTCGAGAAGACCGCCATCGACACGATCCTCTCGAGCGCGCCCGATTATCTCATCCTCGATTTCATCGACGAACGGTTCGATCTGATGAAGATCCAGGACTCGATGATCACCGATTCTCGATATCAGAAGGATTTTGGCGTCCTCAACAACAACCATTTCGTCGTCGAGGGTGTCGTTCCGCGTTCCGATCCGGCAACGACGGAGCTTTGGAAGCAGAGCTGCACGGCGATCATCGAAACGCTCCTGTCGCGCCTGAAGCCGGAGCAGATCATTCTGCACAGGTGCCGTCTGGCGTTGGAGTATCAATCGGCAGGCGAGCGCAAGACATTTTCCGGCTATCATGCCAAGTTGACCGAGACCTTCAATCCGATCTTCCAGGAATACGAGGCTTTCTTCCTGTCGCAGCTTCCGGGCTGCCGGACGATCAGGGTGACGGACGATCTCGTCGTCGGCGACGACGATCACCGCTGGAAGCTCCAGCCATTTCACTATGTGCCGGCCTATTACGAAGCGTTCCTCGATCGGCTCGTCGCGATCACCGGAGACGGGGGCGTGTCCGGCAAGCTGGGTCGGCTGGCCGGAGAGTTGGCTCTACGCTTCTCGGCGCTGGGCAGCACATTGGGCCTGACACGATGACACGCGAGCACGACGGTCGGCTCGCAGGGCCGGGCCGAGACTGTCGGACCGCACTTCTTTTCGAGACGGGCCGCGCTCCCCCGGCCTAACCGCCGAGCCAGTGCGGCACGCGGTCGAGGCCGATCAGCTCGTCGTAGGTCTGGCGCGGGCGCACCAGGGCGCTGGCCGCGCCCTTCACCAGCACCTCCGGCACGAGGCGCCGGCTGTTGTAGGTGCCCGCCTGAACCGCTCCGTAGGCGCCGGCCGTCATCACCGCGAGGAGATCGCCGGGGGCGGGCTCGGGCATCTCGCGGTTGAGCGCGAGGTAATCGCCGCTCTCGCAGACCGGGCCGACCACGTCCGCCACGATGCGCGGCGCGTCCTCCGCCGGCTCCGCGACCGGACGCAGGGCATGGAACGCCTCGTAGAGGGTCGGGCGGATGAGGTCGTTCATGGCCGCGTCCACGATGACGAAGACGCGCCCCTCGGAGCGCTTCACGTAGATCACCCGCGTCACCAGGATGCCGGCGTTGCCGGCGATCATGCGGCCGATCTCGAAGACCGGGCGCAGGCCGAGCCCCGAGAAATGCGGGCGCAGCACCGCCGCCAGCGCCGCCGGGTCCGGCGGCGGGGCGTTGTCGTCGCGATAGGGGATGCCGAGGCCGCCGCCGAAATCGATGTGGCGGAGCGCGTGCCCGTCGGCGATCAGCTCGCCCGCGAGCCCGGCGAGCAGCCTGGCGGCGGATTCGAAGGGCGCGAGGTCGGTGATCTGGCTGCCGATATGCGCGTCGACGCCGTGGACGGACAGGCCCGGCATCCGCGCCGCCTCCGCATAGACGGCGCGCGCCCGGCTGATCGGGATGCCGAACTTGTTCTCGTACTTGCCCGTCGAGATCTTGGCGTGGGTGCCGGCGTCGACGTCCGGGTTCACGCGGATCGAGACCGGCGCCGCGATGCCCAGGCTCGTCGCCACCTCCGACAAAGCCGCAAGCTCCGGCTCGCTCTCGACGTTGAAGCAGTAGATGCCGGCCTTCAGAGCGGCGGCCATCTCGTCGCGGGTCTTGCCGACGCCGGAGAAGACGATGCGCCGCGCCTCGACGCCGGCCCTCAGCGCCCGGATCAGCTCGCCTTCGGAGACGATGTCCATGCCCGCGCCGAGCCGGGCGAGGGTGGCGAGCACGCCCTGGTTCGAGTTCGCCTTCATGGCGAAGCAGACCAGCGCGTCGTCCCCGGCGAAGGCCTCCGCGAAGACGCGGTAGTGCCGCTCCAGGGTGGCGCTGGAATAGCAGTAGAACGGCGTGCCCACCTCGTCCGCGAGGCGCGACAGATCGACGTCCTCCGCGTGCAGGCGTCCGTCGCGGTAATGGAAATGATGCATCGTCAGGCCTGGAGGATTTCAGGTCGCCCGCGCGGATGACGGCGCCGGCCCCCCAGCGCCTATCACAGCAGCGGATCGAGGATGAAGCTCTGCTTCGGGATGGTGTAGCCGCGCTTGGCCCCTCGGGCCGTCTCCACGGGGGCGGCCCCGGAGGCGGGCGAGACGGCGGTCGGCGACAGCTCGTCCCCGGCGCTCACGGCCGCCTGATCGGAGACCGCCTCGCCCCCCGTCCCCACGGTGGAGGGCAGGGCGCGCGTGGCGGAGGGGCCGGTGGCGGAGGTCTTTGTCGGCGCGTTCGGCGGCTCCAGGGCGCCGCGACGGCCGCAGGCCGAGGCCGAGATCACCAGGGGCAGCAGCAGGGCCGCCGCCAGGATCCGGGGGGCGGGGAAACGCTTCGTCTTCACGGCGGCGGAGCCCATCTCGACAGGAACGCGCCCTCGCGAGCGGGGAGGGCGGGGCACCTTAGCCGTTGAGGGCGGGGGAGGCGAGCGCCCCCGCGCAACAGCCTCGCGGCAACCGGCCCCCTGGGCCGTCAGCCCTTCTTCTTGGCATCGGCCGCCTTGGCGTCGTTGGCCTTCTCGTAGGCGTCGATGGCGCGGCGGCAGTTCTCGGTGAGCTTGGTCCAGTTCTTCTGGAAGCAGGCGTCGGTGGCCGGGTCCTCGGGGGCGAGGTTGCCGCAATAGGTCAGGTAGTCCCCGGTGCAGTACTTCTTCAGGGTCTCGTTGCCGCGCTTGGTCTGGGGGGCCGGGTCGGCGGAGGCGGACGTGCCGGCGGCGAACGCGGCGAGGCCGGCGGCGAGCACGAGGGACGTCAGCTGAAGGGACATGAAAGATCGTTCCGTCTTCGAAAGAGGGGATATGGCTTCCCGATGATGCCTCGGCGTGGTCGAAACAAGGCGGGCGCCGGAAGCCGTCCTTAAGCCCGCCCGCCTGACTTTCAGGTGAGCGCCTTCATCGGGAACGCGGCCGCCGAAGGCAGACGTTCGCGCCCGGTCAATGCATCCGCGACCTCGCCGATGCGGCGGCGAAGCTCAGCGTTCTCGCTCCGCATCTCGGCCGCCGCCGCCTCTCGTGCTCCGGCGAGCGCCGTCTCGGCGGCGGCGAGCCGCTCGCTCAGGGCGTCCCGTTCCGCCTGGAGACCGGCGGTCTCCCCGGCGGCGGCCGATGCGGCCTTCCGCTCCGCGCGCATCTCGACGAGGGCGTCGAGCAGATCGGCATGGGCCTCTTCCAGCGCCGTGAGGGTGGAGGCCGCCGTGGAGCCGTCCGAGAGGGCCGTGTCGCGCTCGCCCTCGACGCGGGCGATGGTGGCCTTGTCGGTGGCGATCACCGCGTCCCGCGCCCCGAGGTCGCGGGTCAGGGCGGCGACCTCCATGGTGCGCGCGCCGATGGCGGCGAGGTCCTTGTGGCGGCCGGCCACCGCCGTCTCGACCTTGCGCTCCAGCCGGCGCTGCTCGACGGCGAAGACGGCGCGCAGGTGGTCGCGCTCGGCCACGATCTCGCGCGGCGAGAGCGGCAGCATCGCCTCCACCCGGCGGCGGGCGAGGCGGGCGGCCCGCGCGTTCAGGGTCGGCAGGAACAGCAGGGCGCACAGGCTGGCGGCGAGGAAGCCCAGCGCGAAGATCATCACCGTCTCGATCACGCCGTACCGCCGTCCCTCGCTGTCGGGGCTTTCGCCGCAAGGCCAAGGGTCCCTTTAACCCATCTCCTGGCCGAAGAGGCAATCGCCGGAGGGCAAGAAGCTCAGAAGGGATTCCAGGTCGGCCGGGCGGTGAACTTGAGATAGCCGATATTGATCCCGAGCCGGGCGCCGACGCCGGTCCTGATCGGCACCACGACGATGCCGTCGGAGGTCACGGCGGTCATGCCGAAGCCGCCGACGAAATAGGCGGAGCCGTCGAGGCCCCCGAAACGCCGGTAGAGATCCTTCACGCTGGAGAGGTTGTAGACCAGCATCATGGTGCGGTCGCCGTCGCCGCCGACGTCGAAGCCGAGCGAGGGGCCCTGCCAGTAGACCCGGCGCTGGCCGGCGTTGCGGGTGTAGAGCGTGCCCTCGCCATAGCGCAGGCCGCCGACGATGGCGCCGGAGGCTTCCTGGCCGAGGATGTAGCCGTTGGGCTCGCCCCAGCGGCGCGTCGCCTCCTGGACGGTGATGGCGAGCCCCCGCGACATCGTGCCGAAGAAGCGATGGCCGGAATCGACGATCTCGGAGGGGCTGAAGGAGGCGGGATTGCCGGGATCGCCGCGCGAGGGCAGCTCGGAGGCGCCGCCGAGCATCAGCGAGCCGGCGATGGCGGCGGCGGCCAGGAAACCGGCGTTGAGCGCGCGGCGCGACGGGGCGGGGGCCTTCGACATGCGTCCTCCTCGGCGGCGGTGCCGCCCCGTGGGGCCCGCCGGAGCGCCGTGGCGCTGCCCTCGGGCTTCCTTGCGCCATTTCGCCCGACGATTGCGGCGAAACCGGTCTCGGGCCGATCGTTCGGCCGCGCGGCGCGGACTTGGCGGCTTGCCGCGGGTTGCGCCCTCGGGCGTGTTGGGTTCGAACCGGACGCGTGCCGGAACGCGGGATCCCGCGATTCGGCGAACATCGCCCGGACGGTCGCAGGATGTGGTTAACGCGCCGTAAATTCGTCGTCCTCGCCGCCGCCGCGACAGGGCCCGCCATGGCCGGGGTCCCCACCGTCGACCTCCTCGCGCTCCGTGGGTTCGACGCGGTGAGCTACCATCTGCCGAACGGCCCGAAGGCGGGCCGCGCGGAGCACGAGGTCTCCTGGCGGGGGCGGGTCTGGCGGTTCCTCGGGCCCGCGAACCGCGAGATCTTCCGGCGCGATCCCGAAGCCTACGCCCCCCGGCTCGGCGGCTTCGACCCCGTCGGCGTGGCCGAGGGGCGGCTGGTCGAGACCGATCCGCTGGTCTTCGCCGTGGCCGCCGGTCGGCTCTACCTGTTCCGCGACGCGGGGCGCCGCGAGCGCGCCGCCGTCGAGGCCGCCCTCCTCGGGGAGGCGGAGGCGCGCTGGCCCGGCCTGAGCGGGCTGACCGACGGCCTTCCGCCGGGCTGATCAGGCCGTGGCCTGGGGCCGGACCATCGGCCCGCGATCGGGCAGGGCGACGCGGCCGGCATAGCGCCGGTCCCCATAGGCCGCGAAGGGGCCGTTGCGGTAGGAAAGGGCGTGGCGCCCGTAGACCAGGGGCCGCCCGCCGGGCGCCAGCACGCAGCCGCCCGCCGCCGTGAGGACATGGTCCCCGGCCGCCGTGTCCCATTCCATGGTCGGGCCGCAGCGCACGTAGATGTCGGCCTCTCCGGCCGCGATGAGGCAGAACTTGAGGGCCGAGGCGGTCGGCCGCCTGGCATGGACGGGCAGGCCGCCGAGGCAGGCGTCGGTCTCGCGGTCGCCGTGGCGGTTGCTGACCAGGGCGACGAGCCCGTCCGCCGGCGCCTCGCGGACATGGATCGGCGCGGGCGAGAGCGGCCGGTCGTCGCGGACGGCCGCTTCGCGGGCGGTCTCGCCCGCGTACCAGACGCGGTTCAGGCCGGGGGCCGCGAGCGCCGCCGCGACGGGACGGTTGCCCTCGATGAGGCCGATATTGACCGAATATTCCGGGCTGCCGGCGAGGAAGTCGCGCGTGCCGTCGAGGGGATCGACCAGGAAGAACAACTCGGCCGGCTCGCGGTCGTGGCTCGATTCCTCCGCCACCACCGGGATGCCCGGATAGAGGCGCGCGAGCGCGGCGAGGATCAGCGCCTCGGCCTGCGTGTCGGCGATGCTCGCGGGCGAGCCGTCCGGCTTGAGCACATGCGCGCAGTCCGTCCGATGATGTCCGCGCAGGATTCCGCCGGCCTCGCACGCGATCTCCGCGAGGCTCGCGGCGATGCGGTCCCGCTCCGCTGCCGAGAGTGTCATGCAGCCGTCATGCCCGAGCCCTTTCGCGATGTCGACCGATCGCGCGGGAACGGGGCCGCTTTTCAAAGCGGGACGCGCCGTCTATCCGTGGCCGAATCCATCGGCCGGAGATCGCCAACCGGACATGGGCCCTCGACTTCCATCCCCGTCGACGCCTTGCGCGGAGCGCGCCATGACCACAGTGACCCTCGATTCCCTCGATCTGTCGGCGCTGCTCTGCTCGCGCGTCTGCCATGACGTGATCAGCCCGGTCGGCGCCATCGTGAACGGGCTCGAGGTGCTGGAGGACGATTCCGATGCCTCCATGCGCGAGTTCGCCCTCGACCTGATCCGCAAGAGCGCCAGGACCGCCTCCGCCCGGCTCCAGTTCGCGCGCATCGCCTTCGGGGCGGCGGGCTCGGCCGGCTCCTCCATCGACCTCGCAGACGCCGAGAAGGTCTCGCGCGGGATGTTCGCCGACGAGAAGACGCAGCTCACTTGGAGCGCGCCGCAGGCCCTGTTCCCGAAGAACAAGGTCAAGCTGCTCCTCAACCTCGTGATGATCGCCACCAACGCGATCCCGCGCGGCGGCCTCCTCGACGTCGTGGTCGAAGGCACCGCCGAGGCCGCGACGATGACCATCAAGGCCAAGGGCGGCTATGCCCGCATCCCGCCTCATGTCGAGGATCTGATCGCCGGCCGCTCCGAGGGCGGCGTCGACGCCCACGGCATCCTCGCCTACTACGCGGGCCTCGTCGCGCGGGCGGCGGGCATGGGCGTCACCCTCTCCATCGAGGGCGACACGGTGACGATCGCGGCCGCCCCCGAGACGCCGGCCGCCGGCGCGGAGACCTCGGAGACGGCGCTCGCCTGAGGGGCGGTGACTTCACTTCGGGATTCACCAAAACAGATCCGCTCAACGCTTCACTAACCTATCGCAGTCATCTTTGCGTCTGCACGAACGTGTCGTGCTGCGTGAACGAGTACCGTCGATGGACGATCTGCTGCGTGAATTTCTGACCGAGAGCGGAGAGCACCTCGATACGGTCGACACCGAGCTCGTGAGGTTCGAGCAGGATCCGAACAACCAGCGGATCCTGAGCAACATCTTCCGGCTCGTTCACACCATCAAGGGCACCTGCGGGTTCCTCGGCCTGCCGCGCCTCGAAGCGCTGGCGCATGCCGCCGAGACCCTGATGGGCAAGTTCCGCGACGGCCTGCCGGCGACCTCGGCGAGCGTCACCCTGATCCTCTCGACCCTCGACCGCCTGAAGGCGATCCTGGCCGATCTCGAGGCCACCGGCGCCGAGCCGGCCGGATCGGACGAGGACCTGATCGGCGCCCTCGAGCGCATGGCCGAGGCGCCCCCCGAGGCGGCGGCGCCCAAGCCCGAGATCGTGCTGCCGGCCCCCGTCGAGCGCGAGTTGAAGCCCGGCGAGGTCTCTCTCGACGACCTGGAGCGCGCCTTCAACGAGGCGCCCGGCCCGGACGACTTCCCGGCGCCCGTGATGGAGGCCGCCGCCCCGCCGCCTCCGCCCGTCGTCGAGGCGCCCGTTCAGCACAAGGCGCCCGCCGCCGAATCCGCGCCGGCCTCGGGGGAGGGCGAGGGCGGTGCGCTGGCGAAGGTCCAGACCATCCGCGTCAACGTCGACACCCTCGAACACCTGATGACCATGGTGTCCGAGCTGGTGCTGACGCGCAATCAGCTCCTCGAGATCGCCCGCAAGCACGACGACACCAGCTTCAAGGTGCCGTTGCAGCGCCTGAGCCACGTCACCGCCGAGTTGCAGGAAGGCGTGATGAAGACGCGCATGCAGCCCATCGGCAGCGCCTGGCAGAAGCTGCCGCGCGTGGTGCGCGACCCCTCGGCCGAACTCGGCAAGCAGATCGACCTCGTGATGGTCGGCGCCGAGACCGAGCTCGACCGTCAGGTGCTGGACCTCATCAAGGACCCGCTCACCCACATGGTCCGCAACTCGGCCGATCACGGCCTGGAGCCGACCTCGGAGCGCGTCGCCGCCGGCAAGCCCGGACGCGGCACCATCCGCCTCGCCGCCTATCACGAGGGCGGCACGATCACGATCGAGATCGCCGACGACGGGCGCGGCCTCAACCTGCCGGTGATCCGCAAGAAGGCGGTCGAGCGCGGCGTCGCGACGGCGGCCGAGATCGAGAAGATGAGCGACGCGCAGGTCGCGAAGTTCATCTTCCATCCCGGCTTCTCGACGGCCAAGGTCATCACCTCGGTGTCCGGCCGCGGCGTCGGCATGGACGTGGTCAAGACCAATATCGAGACCATCGGCGGCATCATCGACATCAACACCGAGCTCGGGCGCGGCACCACCTTCACCATCAAGATCCCGCTCACCCTCGCCATCGTCGCCGCCCTGATCGTGCGGGCCGGCGCGCAGCGCTTCGCCGTGCCGCAGGTGGCCGTCCTCGAACTGGTGCGGGTCGGCGACGGCTCGAGCCAGCGCGTCGAGCGCATCAACGGCTCGCCGGTGCTGCGCCTGCGCGAGCGGCTGCTGCCCATCGTGACCCTGACGGGCTTGCTCGGACAGAGCGGCGACGCCCAGGCTGAGAGCGGCTTCGTGGTGGTGGCCCAGGTCGGACGCCAGCGCTTCGGCATCCTCGTGGACGAGGTCTTCCATACGGAGGAGATCGTCGTGAAGCCGATGTCGACCAAGCTGCGGCACATCCCGCTGTTTGCCGGCAACACCATCCTCGGCGACGGCGCCGTGGTGCTCATCGTCGACCCGAACGGCATCGCCCGGCAGGTCAGCCAGGGCGCCCAGGGCGCCGCCGCCATGGGCGAGGCCGAGACCGAGGAGGCCGCCGCCGGCGACGCCACGGCGACGCTGCTGGTCTTCAAGGGCGGCGTCGGCGCCTACAAGGCGGTCCCGCTCTCGCTGGTCACGCGCCTCGAGGAGGTCGACGCGAGCAAGGTCGAGTGGCTCGGCGGACGGCCGCTCATCCAGTATCGCGGCCGCCTGATGCCGCTGGTGCCCGCCGACAAGGACATCCAGATCCGCACCGAGGGCACCCAGGCGCTGGTGGTCTTCTCGGACGGCGACCGCTCCATGGGCCTCGTGGTCGACGAGATCGTCGACATCGTCGAGGACCGGCTCGACATCGAGATCACCACGGACCGCTCCGACCTCATCGGCTCGGCGGTGCTGCGCGGCCGGGCGACCGACATCATCAACATCGCCCACTTCCTGCCGCTCGCCTACGACGACTGGGCCAAGGGACCGGCCAAGGCCGAGAAGCGCGGCGCGACCCTGCTGCTCGTGGACGATTCCTCGTTCTTCCGCGACATGCTGACCCCGGTCCTCAAGGCCGCCGGCTTCACGGTGCTGGCCGCCGCCAGCGCCGAGCAGGGGCTCGCCATGCTCAAGGCCGACGCCCGCATCGACGTGGTGGTGGCCGATGTCGAGATGCCCGGCCGGGGCGGCCTCGATCTCGTCGCCGACATGCGCGCCGGCGATCCCCGCCTCGCCGGGATGCCGGTGGTCGCCCTGTCGAGCGCCATCGGCAACGACCTGATCGCGCGGGCTCGCGGCCTCGCGGTCGCCGACCTCGTGGCGAAGTTCGACCGGAGCGGCCTGATCGCGGCGCTCTCCGAGATCGGCGGCGCCGACATGGCGCAGGCCGCCTGATCCCACCCATCCGGAGCACGACGCCCATGCAGGCCGCCAACGCCAACGCCTCCCAGGAGGCCGGTGCCACCAACGACTACGTGACCGTCTTCATCGGCGAGACCATGTTCGGGCTCGCCATCGACCGGGTCCACGACGTGTTCATCCCCGCCGGCATCACGCCCGTGCCGCTGGCGCCCCCGGAGATCGTGGGGCTGCTCAACCTGCGCGGACGGGTGGTCACGGCGATCTGCCTGCGCCGCCGGCTCAGCCTGCCGCAGGCCGAGACCGGCACGGGGGGGATGGCCATCGGCCTGGAGCAGGCCGGCGAGACCTTCGCCCTCGTGGTCGACGGGGTCGGCGAGGTGCTCAAGCTCGGCGCCGACACCCACGAGCCGGTGCCGATCAACCTCGACGCCCGCTGGCGCGGCGTGGCGCTCGGCGTCCACCGCCTCGACGGACGCCTGCT
The DNA here is from genome assembly GCF_050591105.1 of Methylobacterium endophyticum. Taxonomy (NCBI): domain Bacteria; kingdom Pseudomonadati; phylum Pseudomonadota; class Alphaproteobacteria; order Hyphomicrobiales; family Methylobacteriaceae; genus Methylobacterium; species Methylobacterium endophyticum. The sequence goes on along the minus strand of NZ_JBNHES010000002.1, from coordinate 344,508 downwards.
CGTCATCCTCGACATCGACGCCGTGCTGGCCTTCGCGACGGACGGATCCGTCGCCAGCGCCGCCTGATCCCGGCCAGAGAGACAGAGACCATGCAGACCTGCCTCATCGTCGACGATTCTGCCGTCATCCGTAAGGTCGCCCGCCGGATCATGGAGGGCCTCGGGCTGACGGTCAGCGAGGCGGAGGACGGCGTGAAGGCCCTCGCGCTCTGCGCGCAGGCCATGCCGGACGCCGTTCTGCTCGACTGGAACATGCCCAACATGGACGGCTACGCCGTGCTCAAGGCGCTGCGCCAGTCGCCGGACGGCCACCGTCCCAAGGTCCTGTTCTGCACCACGGAGAACGATGTCGGCGCCATCGCCCGCGCGCTGCATGCGGGCGCGGACGAGTACATCATGAAGCCCTTCGACCGCGACATCCTGCGCGACAAGCTGGAGCAGGTCGGCCTCGCGCGCGAGGCCGACGCCGCCTGATCCGGCCGCAAGGCCCAAGGGTCGGGCGTCCTCGGCGCCCGGCCCGTTCGACCGCGACACCGGCGGCCGTTCCATAGCGGTGGCATTTCCAGAAAAAGAAAGTCGAGACAGATGCTGGCCGCCCCCGTCATGCCCACCCACGACGCCGGATCGGCCAGCCGAATCCGCGTGCTGATCGCCGACGATTCCGCGGTGGTGAGGGGCCTCGTGGCCCGCTGGATCGGGGATGCCGGCTTCACCGTGGTGGGCACCGCCGCCAACGGCCGCCTCGCCATCGAGATGATGGCGCGCCAGGACCCCGACGTGGTGCTGCTCGACATCGACATGCCCGAGCTCGACGGCACGCAGGCGCTGCCGCGCATCCTCGCGATCAGCCCCGGCGTGCAGGTCGTGATGATGTCGACCCTGACGACGCGCAACGCCGACATCTCCCTGAAATGCCTGGCGCTCGGCGCCGTCGACTACATCGCCAAGCCCGAGAGCAATCGCGGCGTCACCACCTCCGACGCGTTCCGCAACGAGCTCGTCGAGCGCGTGCGCACCTTGGGAAGCGCGCGCGGCGCCAGGCGCGCTCCGGCGCCGGTCTCCGCGCTGGCCCCCCGCCCCGGAACGCCCGCTCCCGCGCCCGTCTCGCGCCTCTCCGGCGCCACCACCCTGCGGCCCAAGCCCCGCACCGTGACGCCCCCGAAGGTGCTGCTGATCGGCTCCTCGACGGGCGGCCCGCGCGCCGTGGGCGAGGTTCTGGAGAAGATCGGCGCGGCGACCCTGCGGCGGATCCCGACCCTGATCGTCCAGCACATGCCGCCGGTGTTCACGGCGGTGTTCGCCGAGCATCTCGGCGCCCGCACCGGCATTCCCGCCGCCGAGGGCAAGGCCGAGGAGCGCCTGGTGCCCGGACGCATCTACGTGGCGCCGGGAGGCCGCCACATGAAGCTCGCGGGAGGCCGCGAGCCGGTGATCCGCCTCGACGACGGGCCGCCCGTGAATTTCTGCCGCCCGGCCGTCGACGTGCTCTTCAACGACGCGGCCGCCCTGTACGGCCCGGCCACCCTCTCCGTGATCCTGACCGGCATGGGCTCGGACGGCACCAACGGCGTGCGCTCGCTCGGCGACGCCGGCGGCATGGTCCTCGTCCAGGACGAGGCGACGAGCACCGTCTGGGGCATGCCGGGCAGCGCCGCGAAGGCGGGCCTCGCCCACGCCATCCTGCCGCTCGGCGAGATCGGCGCGGCCCTGCGCTCCCTCATCGGCGGAGGCGCAGCATGACCGATCTCGATTTCGACTTCATCCGCACCTACCTGAAGCAGCGCTCCGGCCTCGCGCTCACGCACGAGAAGCGCTACCTCGTGGAGAGCCGCCTCGGGCCCGTCTGCAAGCGCTTCAACCTCGCCTCGCTGAGCGACCTCGTGGGGGCGCTGCGGCTCTCCCGCGACACCGCCATGGAGCGGGCCGTGGTCGAGGCGATGACCACCAACGAGACCTTCTTCTTCCGCGACCGGGTGCCGTTCGACCTCTTCCGCGACGTGCTGCTGCCGCAGGCGATCCAGCGCAAGGCGGCCCAGCGGCGCCTGCGCATCTGGTGCGCCGCCTCCTCCACGGGGCAGGAGCCGTATTCCCTTGCCATGCTGGTGCAGGAGGCCGCTCCCAGGCTCTCCGGCTGGCAGGTCGAGATCGTGGCCACCGACCTCTCCACCGAGGTTCTGGAGAAGGCCAAGCTCGGGCTCTACAGCCATTTCGAGGCGCAGCGCGGGCTGCCGGTCCAACTCCTGCTGAAATACTTCGCCCAGGTCGGCGAGCAGTGGCAGATCTCCCCTGCGATCCGGCAGATGGTCGGCTACCGGCAGCTCAACCTGCTGCACGGGTTCGAGGCGCTCGGCGCCTTCGACATCATCTTCTGCCGCAACGTGCTGATCTATTTCGACGCCCCGACCAAGGCCGACATCCTCGGCCGGCTCGCCGCGAGCCTCCAGCCCGGCGGCGCGCTGCTGCTCGGCGCCGCCGAGACGGTGATCGGGCTCACCGACAAGCTCGTGCCGAACCCCGATCATCGCGGGCTCTACGTCCACGGCCAGTCCGGGACGGTCGCCGCCGGCGCCGCTCCGGCGACCGTTCCTCCGCTGCGGGCGGTCGGCTTCCGCTGATCCCGTCGCCGGCCACGCGCCGGCCGGTCCTTCCTCCAAGCCGACTCCGCTTCCTCCGCCGGGCGCGCCCTTCTCCTCAAAGGCGCGCCCGGTGCGTTTTGCGGGGGCCGCCACCCGGACCGTCACGCGGGGACTTTTCCATCTGCGCCGCCCAGCAAAAAGCCCCGCCGAAGCGGGGCCGATGCAGTCGCGAAGGCTGGGGGGAGGGGAGTGCGCCGGGCGGCTCAGACCGCCATGCGCTCCTCGCCTTCGACCGGCTCGCGGAGCACGTAGCCGCGTCCCCACACGGTCTCAATGTAGTTCTTGCCCTGGGAGGCGTTGGCGAGCTTCTTGCGCAGCTTGCAGATGAACACGTCGATGATCTTGAGCTCCGGCTCGTCCATGCCGCCGTAGAGATGGTTCAGGAACATCTCCTTGGTGAGGGTGGTGCCCTTCCGCAGCGAGAGGAGCTCCAGCATCTGGTACTCCTTGCCGGTGAGGTGGACGCGCGATCCCGCGACCTCGACGGTCTTCTGATCGAGGTTCACGATCAGGTCGCCGGTGGTGATGACGGACTGGGCGTGGCCCTTCGAGCGGCGCACGATCGCGTGGATGCGGGCGACGAGCTCGTCCTTGTGGAAGGGCTTGGTGAGGTAGTCGTCGGCGCCAAAGCCGAGGCCCTTCACCTTGTCCTCGATGCCGGCGAGGCCGGACAGGATCAGGATCGGGGTCTTCACCTTCGCCACGCGAAGGCTGCGCAGAACCTCGTAGCCCGACATGTCGGGAAGGTTCAGGTCGAGCAGGATGATGTCGTAGTCGTAGAGCTTGCCGAGATCGACGCCCTCCTCACCGAGATCGGTGGTGTAGGTGTTGAAGTTCTCGGACTTGAGCATCAACTCGATGCTCTGCGCCGTGGCGCTGTCGTCCTCGATCAGAAGTACGCGCATCGTCGATCCCCAGCCCAGCTCAGCGCGACCGTGTCTGCGTTCGGACACGTCCTGCCCGTCGCCCGCCACCGGCCTGTGGACGGACGTCCTTTCGTCATTGACGTGAAACGCTATGCGTTAATCGTTAACAAAACCTGATTCTCGTCCGCAAGCGCTCGTTTCGATTTTCGTGGTCGCGGAGGGTAATTTGTCGGCTGTCCGGGAGTTCCGGATCGGTCCGCGCGCCCCTGCCGCGCCGCTGTCCCGACGCAAGTGCCTCAACCGACTCGATCCGCTCCGTCCCGCCGCGGAGTGTTGCTCGAATGCAATACTCCTCCGGCGATTTGAAGCGGGGTGGAAGACCCCCGCTCCGGTCCGACGAAACGGCCCGCTGTCGGCCTGTTCGGGGCAGTGTTAAGGAGCCCGGTAAACGAAACGTTGAGAGGCGCGTCGATGTCCGACGATCGGCCGGGTTTCGCGGGCATAAGCCTCGGCTCCGCCCTGGCGGCCCTCGAACGCGTCTCGACGCTCGAGACCTACGGGCGGGTGGTGGCCATTCGCGGCCTGCTGGTGGAGGTCGCGGGGCCGGTCTCGGCCATGCGGCTCGGCGGGCGTCTCGACATCGAGGGCGCCGGCAAGGCGGGCCTCGTGCCCTGCGAGATCATCGGCTTCTCGGGGGACCGGGCGCTCGCCATGCCCTTCGGCTCCCTGGAGGGGGTGCGGCGCGGTTGTCCCGCCTTCGTGCGCGACGAGGCGGCCGGCGCCATCCGCCCGTCGTCCGGCTGGCTCGGGCGGGTCGTCGACGCGCTGGGAAGGCCCGTGGACGGGCTCGGGCCGCTGCCCCAGGGCCCGGACATCTACCCGCTGCGGGCGGACCCGCCGCCGGCCCATGCGCGCCGCCGCGTCGGCGCGCCGCTCGATCTCGGCATCCGCTGCATCAACACCTTCCTGACCATGTGCGCCGGGCAGCGCATGGGTATCTTCGCGGGCTCGGGCGTCGGAAAGTCCGTGCTGCTCTCGATGCTGGCGCGCTACACGGCGGCGGACGTGGCGGTGATCGGCCTCGTCGGCGAGCGCGGCCGCGAGGTGCAGGAGTTCCTACAGGACGATCTCGGTGCCGCGGGCCTCGCCCGCTCCGTGGTGATCGTGGCGACCTCCGACGAGCCGGCGCTCATGCGCCGCAACGCGGCTTATGTGACCCTCAGCGTCGCCGAGCATTTTCGCGATCAGGGCGCCAAGGTGCTGTGCATGATCGACTCGATCACGCGCTTCGCCATGGCCCAGCGCGACATCGGGCTCGCGGCGGGCGAGCCGCCCACCGCCAAGGGCTACACGCCGACGGTGTTCAGCGAGCTGCCGCGCCTGCTGGAGCGGGCCGGCCCAGGCGTAGGGGAGGGGACGATCTCGGCCCTGTTCACGGTGCTGGTCGAAGGCGACGACCACAACGAGCCGGTGGCGGACGCCGTGCGCGGCATCCTCGACGGCCATATCGTCATGGAGCGGGCCATCGCCGAGCGCGGGCGCTATCCGGCCATCAACGTGCTGCGCTCGGTCTCGCGCACCATGCCGCGCTCCTGCGATCCGGGCTTCCTGCCGGTGGTGCGGCGCGCCCGGCGGGTGCTCTCGACCTATGCCGACATGGAGGAGCTGATCCGTCTCGGCGCCTACCGGGCCGGCGCCTCGCCCGAGGTCGACGAGGCGGTGGCGCTGATGCCCGATCTGGAGGCTTTTCTCGGGCAGGGTAAGGAAGAAGCAACCTCCATCGGCGAGGGTTACGCACGGCTCGCCTCGATCGTGGGCGGTCCGTGAGCGGCTCCTCGGGCGTAGAAGACCCCGCGGGGCGCGCCTGTTGCGTGGAGTGTGCGTTCCCATGAAATCGCGAGACACGCTGATCCGGCTGCGGCGCTTCCAGGTCGACGAGAAGCGTCGCCGGGTGACGCAGATCGAGATGATGATGGCCGACTTCAACCGGATGGCCACCGAGCTCGACCGCGAGGTGACGCACGAGGAGAGCCGCGCCGGCATCACCGACGTCGCCCATTTCGCCTACCCGACCTATGCCCGCGCTGCCGCCACGCGCCGAGACAACATGCGCCAGTCCGCCGCCGCCCTCGAAGGGCAGCTCGCCGAGGCCAAGGCCGAGTTGGGCGAGGCGTTCGAGGAGCTCAAGAAGGTCGAGATCCTCGAGGATCGCGAGCGCGGCGCCGAACGCGCGGCGGAAGCCGCCCGCGAGCAGGCCGCCATGGACGGCATCGGGCTCTCGCGCGCCCGCGCCTGATCCTCGAAAGGCTGTCCTCCGCCGAATCCGAACTCTCCTGCCGCGGCGAGGCGCCACGGCACGAAACCGTCATGATCGCCTGACAAGACGCCCCCCACCGGGGCCGCAGGGGCTCGCTTGCGGTTCGCGCGGGCGTGGCGCATCAGAGGGGCCCGATCCGCAGGCGCGTCCCGTATCCATGAAGAAGATCAGCGAATTCCTCTGGCCGCTCGTCGGCCTCGCCGCGGTCGTGATCTCCGGATACTTCCTCTACCAGGAGCTGAAGACCACCTCGCTCTCGGCGATCTGGGCGGCGATCCAGGCGATCCCGCCGCACCGCATCCTGCTGGCCGCCCTCTCGACGCTGGTCGCCTACGCGGCACTCGCCTGGTACGACCGCATCGCCCTGATGCATCTCGGCGTGCGCCACATCTCGTGGTTCTTCGTCTCGGTCTGCTCCTTCACCACCTACGCGCTCTCGCACAATATCGGCGCCTCGGTGTTCTCGGGGGCGCTGGTGCGCTACCGGGCCTATACCGCCAAGGGCCTGAGCGCCGCGCAGGTCGCCGTGCTGGTGGCGCTGTGCTCCTTCACCTTCTTCCTCGGCACGGTGCTGCTCGGCGGCATCGTGCTGGTGATCGACCCGCAGCTTCTCTCCCGCCTCGAAGGCCGGCTGCCGGGCTTCCTCACCGATCCGAAGACCGCGCTTGTGGTCGGCTGCGGCATGCTCGGCTTCGTGGCGCTCTACGTGGTCGGCTCGATCCTGCACATGCGGCCGCTGACGATCCGGTCGTTCAAGCTCGAATATCCGCGTCCGGCGATCATGGGGCGCCAGCTTCTCGCCGCGCCGCTGGAGCTGCTGGGTGCCGCCGGCATCCTCTACTTCGCCCTGCCGGAGGGCATGAACCCCGGCTTCATTCCGGTGCTGGCGATCTTCCTCGCCTCGTTCTCGGTGGCGCTCGCCTCGCACGCGCCGGGCGGGCTCGGCGTGTTCGAGATCGTCTTCATCACGGCGATGCAGATCACCGACGCGGCCCAGAAGGACGCCATCATCGCGGCGGTGATCGTCTTCCGGATCTTCTACTTCTGGATCCCGGCGGTGATCTCGGTGATCGTCGTGCTGCTCTACGAGCGCGGTCGGCTGGCGAACGCCATCGGCGGAGCCGCCGTGGTGCCCAGCTCCGTGCCGGACGCGCCTGTGGTGGCGCCGGGTGTCGAGCACATGGACCCGCACCGCATCGAGGAACGGCTCGAGGAGAAGGCCGTCTGATAGCCGTTTCCGGTCGGGGCGTTCGGCTACGCGCGCCTTCCCTCCCCCCTCTGCGGGGGAGGGTGGCCCTTGCGTCAGCGAGGGTCGGGTGAGGGGAGCGACCTTTCCGGATGCGGCGCTCTCCTCACCCGACCCGCTTCGCGGGCCACCCTCTCCCGCAGAGGGGAGAGGGAGAAGGAGCGACAATCGATCAAATCGTCTCGCCACCTCTGCCGGCAAAACGAAAAAAAGCCGCCCGATCGGGCGGCCTTTCTCGTTCGCGGATGCTCGAAGCCGCCTTCCTCAGGCCGCCTTCGCGCGGGCGGCGTCGCCGTAGAAGCTGCCGCCCCGCTCGGCCATGTCGAGGAGGTTCTGCGGCACGGCGAAACGCTCGCCATGCTTGGCCTCCAGGTCGCGGGCAATCTCAACGAAGCGCTTGGCGCCCATGAAATCGATATAGGACAGCACGCCCCCGGTGAACGGCGCGAAGCCGAAGCCGAGGATCGAGCCGACATCCGCCTCGCGCGGGTCGGTCACGACGCCCTCGCCCACGGTGCGGGCGGCTTCCAGCGCCTGCACCACGAGGAAACGGTGCTTCAGCTCGGCGACGTCGATCCCGTCGGGGTCGAGATGGGTCGGCTGCATCTCCTTGAGGCCGGGCCAGATGCGCTTCGACGCACCTTCCGGGTAGTCGTAGAAGCCCTTGCGGTTCTTGCGGCCGAGCCGGCCCTGGCCCTCGACCATCTCCTCCAGGAGCGCCTTCTGGCCGCCGTCGACCGCGCCGGCGCCGAGCTGCGCCTCCGTGGCCCTGGCGATCTTGAGGCCGAGATCGAGCGCGACCTCGTCGTTGAGCGAGAGCGGACCCACCGGCATGCCGGCCATCTTGGCCACCGTCTCGATCATGGTGGCGGGCACGCCCTCCAAGAACATCTTGTGGCCTTCTAGCAGGTAGGCCGTGACGCAGCGGTTGGCGAAGAAGCCGCGCGAGTCGTTGACGACGATGGGCGTCTTCCTGATCGCCCGCACGTAGTCGAGCGCCACCGCCACGGCGCGGTCGCCGGTGGCCTGTCCCCTGATGATCTCGACGAGCATCATCTTCTCGACCGGCGAGAAGAAGTGGATGCCGACGAACTGCTCCGGCCGCCCGGACGCCTTGGCGAGGCCGGTGATCGGCAGGGTCGAGGTGTTGGAGGCGAAGACCGTCTCCGGCGAGATCACGGCCTCGACCTTGGCGATGACCTCGGCCTTCACCTTCGGATCCTCGAACACCGCCTCGACCACGAGGTCGCAGGAGGCGAGGTCCGCGTAGTCGGCGCTCGCGGTGATGCGGGCGAGGAGCGCGTCGCGGTCGGCGGTCTTGGCGCGGCCCTTGTTGATCTGGTTGGTGACGAGGGTGTGCGCGTAGGACTTGCCCTTCTCGGCCGCCTCGACCGACTGGTCGACGAGCACCACCTCCATGCCGGCATTGGCAGTGACATAGGCGACGCCCGCGCCCATGAAGCCGGCGCCGACGACGCCGACCTTGCGGATGCTCGTCTGCGGCACGTCCTTCGGGCGGCGCGCGCCCTTGTTCAGCTCGCCCATGGAGAGGAACAGCGTCCGGATCATCGCGGCCGCCTCGCTCGTGCGCAGGATATGCGCGAAGTAGCGGCTCTCGACCTTGAGGCCGAGATCCATGGGAAGCTGGAGACCCTCGTAGACCGCGTGCAGGATGGCCTTGGCGGCCGGGTAGTTGTCATGCGTCTCGCGGCGGTAGATGGCGTTGGCCGGGGGCCAGATCATCATGCCGGCGGGCGAGTAGACCTTGCCCGAGGGGGCCTTGAACTTCGGCACGTCCCAGGGCGCCACCGCCGAGCCGCCGCCGAGGATCCAGGCCTTCGCCTTCGCGACGATCTCGGCCTTGGGGGCGACCTCGTGGACGAGGCCCATGTTCTTCGCCATCAGCGGGCGGAGCTGCTCGCCCTTGAACAGCATCTGAAGGGCATCGCCCGTCTGCATCAGGCGTGCGACGCGCTGCGTGCCGCCGCCGCCGGGGAAGAGCCCGACCTTGATCTCCGGCAGGCCGACGCGGGTCTTGTCGTCGTCCGACAGCACCCGGTGGTGGCAGGACAGGGCCAGCTCGAAGGCGCCGCCGAGGCAGAGGCCGCTCACCGCCGCCGCGAAGGGCTTGCCGCAGGTCTCCAGCTTGCGGAAGACCAGCGACAGGCGCCGCGAGCCGTCGAAGAGATGGGTCATCGCCGCCTCCTCGCCCTTCTCGCGCTTGAGCCGGGCGAACTCGCCGCCGAGGCTCTGGAGCATGGTGAGGTCGGCGCCGGCGGAGAAGTTGTCCTTCCCCGAGACGATGACGCAGCCCTTGATCGCGGGATCGGCGACGACCGCGTCGACGATGCGCTCGAGCTCGTCCATCACCTCCATGGAGATGACGTTCATGGAGCGGCCGGGCATGTCCCAGGTCGCCAGCGCGATCCCGTCCGTGTCGGTCTCGAAGCGGAAATTCGTCAGGTTCATCGCTGGTCCTCGGGGTTGGGCCGGCCGTCCGTCGCGCGCTCAGCGCGCGGGCACGGGGGGAGCGCCGGCCTTGCTCGGATCGTCGCCGGCGGCGGCGAGGGTGAGCAGGTTGATGAGCTGGGTCACGGAGTTCTGGGAAATCGCCGTCACCGTCGAGGACGGGTCGGCGTTCAGCGTCTGGAACTTCTGGTAGGTCTTGTCGTCATAGATTTCGTTGAGATGCTTCAGCTCGTCGAGGCTGAACTTGTCGGCGTATTCCTTCGACAGGCCGTCGATCATCAGCGTGCGCTGCTTGTCGAACTCGGCATTGGCCTGCTTGCGGACCTCCTCCGCCTTGGCGTCGGGCATCGAGGCGATGGTCTTCGACAGGGCGACCGAGAATCCGCTCTCGAGGTTCTTGATCACGGTCTTGCCGACGAGGGTCTTGGCCTGGGCCGTGCGGTCGGCGGCGTCGTCCGCGCGGGCGGCGAGAGGGGCGGCGAGGGCGGCGGTCAGGCAGAGGGCGGCGAACAAGCGGGCCATTGCGGCGTGTCTCCCGGTTTCGTTCTTGGGTTCGACCGCGCCCGTCGGGGCGCGGCCGGGCCGCCTCTATCAGTGTTCCCAGGCCATTGGGAGGCCGCGCCCCCTCACACCCGCTCGATGACTGTGGCGGTGCCCATGCCGGCGCCGATGCAGAGCGTCACCAGGGCGCGCTCCTTGCCGGTGCGCTCCAGCTCGTCGAGCACGGTGCCGAGGATCATCGCGCCGGTGGCGCCGAGCGGGTGCCCCATGGCGATGGCGCCGCCGTTGACGTTCACCTTCGCCGGGTCGAGGTCGAAGGCCTGCTGGAAGCGCAGCACCACCGAGGCGAAGGCCTCGTTGATCTCGAACAGGTCGATATCCGACAGCTGCATGCCGGCGCGGGCCAGGACCTTGCGGGTGACGTCGACGGGGCCGGTGAGCATCAGCGCCGGGTCCGAGCCGATATTGGCGAAGGCGCGGATGCGGGCGCGGGGCTTCAGCCCGGCCGCCGATCCGGCCTCCTTCGAGCCGATCAGCACGGCCGCCGCGCCGTCCACGATGCCCGACGAGTTGCCGGCGTGGTGGACGTGGTTCACCGCCTCGACATCCGGGTGCGCGTCGACGGCGACGGCGTCGAAGCCGCCCATCTGGCCCATCTGGACGAAGGATGCCTTGAGCTGGCCGAGGGACTGCATGTCGGTCGAGGGCCGCATGTGCTCGTCGCGGTCGAGCAGCGTCAGGCCGTTGATGTCCTTCACGGGCACGACGGAGTTCTTGAACAGGCCCTGCTCCCAGGACTTCGCCGAGCGGGTCTGCGACTGCACCGCGTAGGCGTCGCAATCGTCGCGGGTGAAGCCGTACTTGGTGGCGATCAGGTCGGCCGAGACGCCCTGCGGCATGAAGTAGGACTTCACCGCGATGGCCGGATCGACGGGCCAGGCGCCGCCCGAGGCGCCGAGCCCCACGCGGCTCATGGATTCGACGCCGCCGCCCACGGTCATGTCGTGCTGGCCTGCCATCACCTGCGCCGCGGCGAAGTTGATGGCGTCGAGACCGGAGGCGCAGAAGCGGTTGATCTGGATGCCAGGCACATGGTCGCCGTAATCGGCTACCAGCGCGGCGGCGCGGGCGATGTCGCCGCCGGCCTCGCCGACCGGATCGACGCAGCCGAGCACCACGTCGTCGACGCGCCGGGTGTCGAGCCCGTTGCGGTCCTTCAGGGCGCGCAGCGCCACCTCGGCGAGCCGCAGGGCCGTGACCTCGTGCAGGGACCCGTCCGGCTTGCCGCGCCCGCGCGGGGTGCGGACGTGATCGTAGATGTAGGCCTCAGGCATGTGCGTTTCCTTGTTCCCTCGTCGATGGAGCGGGATCCCCTCTCCCCTCTGCGGGAGAGGGTGGCCCTCGCCTCGGCGAGGGTCGGGAGAGGGGAGCGCCGTATCCGGAGAGGGCGTTCCCCTCTCCCGCCCGCTCCGCGGGCACCCTCCCCACACTCAAGCCGGGTATACCCGACTTGAGAACCAAGTTTGCACATCTCAGGCAAGCCCGAGATATGACGGGCGGAGGGCCGGTATCGTCTCAGAACGCGTCGGCGGCGAGCGCCATGGTCGCGTCCGAACCGGTCTTGATCCGGGCGAGCCGCAGGGCGGTCTCGGGCAGCATCCGCTCCATGTAAAAGCGGCCGGTGACGAGCTTGGCCTCCATGGCGGCGAGGTCGCCCTCGCCGGACGCCTTCTTGGCGTTGGCCGCCTTGGCGATCCGGCCCCACATGTAGCCCATCGCGACGAGGCCGAGGAGATGCATGTAGTCGGTGGCGCCGGCGCCGGCGTTGTCGGGCTTAGCCATCGCGTTCTGCATGAGCCACATGGTCGCCGCCTGGAGGTCGTTGAGCCCGGCCTGAAGCGGGGCGGCGAAGCCCTTGAGGGCCTCGTCCTCGGCGTTGTCCTTGATGAAGGTCTGCACCTCGCCGAGGAAGCCCATCATCGCCCGGCCGCCGTCCTTGGGCAGCTTGCGGCCGATGAGGTCCATGGCCTGCACGCCGTTGGCGCCCTCGTAGATCATGGCGATGCGGGCATCGCGCACGAACTGCGACATGCCCCATTCCTCGATGTAGCCGTGGCCGCCGAACATCTGCTGGGCCTCGACGGCGTTGGCGAAGCCCCGGTCGGTGAAGACGCCCTTCACCACCGGCGTCATCAGGCCGAGGAGGTCGTCGGCCGCCTGCCGCTCCTTGGCGTCGGGGGAGCGGTGGGCGATGTCGGACTGGAGTGCGGTCCAGAGCATCAGCGCGCGGGCGGATTCGTTGAAGGCGCGGATGGTCATCAGGGTGCGGCGCACGTCCGGGTGGACGATGATCGGGTCGGCGGACTTCGCCGGCTCCTTGGCGCCGGTGAGCGCCCGGCCCTGGAGCCGGTCCTTCGCGTAGGCGACGGCGTTCTGGTAGGCGACCTCGGACTGGCCGAGACCCTGCACGCCCACCGCCAGGCGGGCCTCGTTCATCATCACGAACATGGCGTTGAGGCCGCGATTCGCCTCGCCGACGAGCCAGCCCTTGGCCCCGTCGTAGTTCATCACGCAGGTCGAGTTCCCGTGGATGCCCATCTTGTGCTCGATGGAGCCGCAGGAGACGGCGTTGCGCTCGCCCACGGAGCCGTCCGCGTTCACCAGGAACTTCGGCACCACGAAGAGCGAGATGCCCTTGGTGCCGGCCGGCGCGCCCTCGATGCGGGCGATGACGAGGTGGACGATGTTCTCGGAGAGGTCGTGCTCGCCCGCCGAGATGAAGATCTTGGTGCCGGTGAGGCTGTAGGAGCCGTCGCCGTTCGGGACCGCCTTGGTCTTGAGGAGCCCGAGATCCGTGCCGCAATGGGGCTCGGTGAGGTTCATGGTGCCGGTCCAGGTGCCGGCAACCATCTTCGGCAGGTAGATGGCCTTCTGCTCCTCGGAGGCGTGCACCAGCAGCGCCGCCACGGCGCCCTGCGTCAGGCCCGGATACATGCTGAGCGCGAGATTGGCGCCTGAGGAGAACTCCTGGATCGCGGTGCTGAGCGTCAGCGGCAGGCCCTGGCCGCCGAACTCCTCGGGGACGGAGAGGCCCATCCAGCCGCCCTCGGCGAAGGCGTCGTAGCCGGCCTTGAAGCCCTTCGGCGTCGTCACCGATCCGTCGGCGTTGCGGGTGCAGCCTTCGGCGTCGCCGACCCGGTTCAGCGGCGCCAGCACGTTGCCGGCGAGCTTGGCGCCTTCCGACAGCACCGCCTCGACCACGTCGGGCGACGCGTCGGAGAAGCCAGGCAGGTTGTCGCGGTTGTGGAAGCCGAGCACGTCGTTCAGCAGGAACAGCACGTCCTCGACCGGGGCGCGATAGCTCGGCATCGTCTTCTTCCTCCGCCTGCGGCCGCCGGATCTTGGATGTCCGCGGCCGGCGACTCTCGATAGTTCATATATAAACTATCATGCGCGCGCCACGCAAGACCCCACGCCGGGGATCTTCGCGAATCCCGCCGGCCGTGGGGCTCCCGATTTGGGGCAGCCCTTAACCCGCCGTTTACCAAGAAAGTTAATGGTCGACCGAACCGATCCGGTTTGTCGTTTCAGGTCGGGGCCTTCGGGCCTTTCCCAAAAGGCAGATCGGACCGGGCGACGGAAGCCGCTGCCCCCAGGTCCGATCATGCGCCGTACCGCGACCCCGAGCCTCGAAGCCCTCGACCCGGACGTGCTCGCCGCCGCCCGCGACGTGGCGCGCCGCGCCGGCATCCCGGTGGAGAGCTGGATCGCCTCCGTGCTGCCCACCGAGGGGCGCCGGGCAGGGGATGCGAAGGCCGCCCCGCGCCGCCGCAAGCCGGCCGCCCAGGAGCCCGCGCCGCAGGTCGATGTGCACGCGCCGCAGGCCGATTCGCCCGCGCCGCCGGCCGCCGGGCAGCAGCTCGACCATATCCTCGACGCGCTCATCCAGCGCCTCGACACCATCGACCGCGCCATCGCCACCGAGCGCGAGACCGCCCAGGAGGAGGCCAGCCGCCGCATCGAGAGCCTGGAGGCGCGGATCAGCGACGTGCTCGATTCGCGGGCGACACCCGTCCGGCAGGTGAGCGACCGGCTCGGCGAGATCGAGCGCCGGATGAGCGAACTCGGGGAGCAGTTCGCCGCCTCGCGCCCGCCGGGCCGCCGGGGCCGCGCCGCCATGGAGGAGGTCCGCGAGGCCGTCGAGGAGATCCGCCAGCGCCGCCGCGAGATCGAGGGCGCGAGCCCGCCCGCGCAAGCTCCCGCGCCCGCCCACGACCCGGTGGCCGCCATGCGCCGCGACCTCGCGCGCCGGCTCGACGCCGCCGTCGAGGAGGAATCGAAGCCGTCCTCGTCCGCCGCCATCGCCGAACTCCGGCAGGAGATCGGGCGCCTGCGCGAATCCGTGGGGTCCCTGGCCACGGGCCGGGACGTCGGCGCCCTCGAACAGGCGATGCTGGCGCTGGCCGGCGACGTGAAGCGCGCCCAGCAGCCCGCCGACCTCGCCGCCATCGCCGAGCCCATCGAGGCGATCCGCGCCCAGGTCGAGCGCCTTGCCGGGGACGTGTCCGACAATGTCTACGCGCGGGTGGCCGGCGAGTTCGAGCGCGTCGCGGGGCGCATCGACGCCGCCATGGCGGGCGGGGCCGGCGGCTCCGTCGATGCCGAGGCGGTGCGCGCGCTGTTCGGCGAGCTCGAGGAGATCCGCCACGTCACGGCGGCGCTGGCGGGCCCCGAGCGCATCCAGGGGCTGGTCCAGGCCGTCCAGGCCGTGAGCGGCCAGATCGAGGGCCTGCGCGTCAGCTTCGGCGCCGCGGATTCCGGCGTGGCCCAGCTCCGGCCCCTGCTGGAGGAGATCCGCGCCGGTCTCGACGCCCGCCGTCCGCAGGACGTGACGGAAGAGTTCAAGGCCATCCAGAAGCGGCTCGACGCCCTCCAGAGCGCCGGGACCGGCATGGACGCGGCCGAATCGAGCGCCATCATCGGCCGCATCGACGCGCTTGCGGAGAAGGTCGAGCGCGTCGGCGGCGAGGGCCTGCGCCAGCCGTCCGCCGCCGGCGAGTTCGCCTCCATCCAGGCCATGCTGGGCAGCCTCGCCGAGAAGGTCGACACGGTCGGCCGGCGCGCCGGCGCGGGGGAGGGGCTCGACGCCCTGGAGCGGCAGGTCCTGGCCATCGCCAGCCGCCTCGATTCCCGTGGCGCCGATCCGGCCATCGCCGGGCTCGAGCGCACCATGACCGACCTGATGGGCCAGGTCGCCGCCCTTCGCGACGAGACCGCTACGGTCACGGCCGTGGAACGGGCCGCCCGCACGGCCGTCGCCGACAGCAGCGGCGAGACCCCCGAGCTCGGGCTGCTGCGGGCGGGCCTCGCCGACCTCCAGGCCCGTCAGACGGCCTCCGACGATCGCATGCACGCCACCCTCGAAGGGGTGCGCAGCTCCATCGACCGGCTGGTCTTCCGCCTCGGCGAGCCGGGCGAGATGCCGCGTCCCCTGCCGGACGCCCCCTCCCTCGACGAGCGGCTGCTGTCCTCCACCGGCATGCCGTCGCCGCGCGCCCGCGCCGCCGAGCGTCATGAGGCGCCCCGCGCCCCGGCCTCCCTCCAAGCCTCTTTGCAAGCCTCCCTCCAGGCATCCTTGCCGGAGGCCGGGCGGATGACCGACGAATTGCTGGAGCCCGGCGCCAGCCGGCCCCAGCGCAGCCGCATCTCTGCTCCGTCGACGCAGGACGGCGAGGCGGCCGAAGGGGCGGCCGACATCAAGACGAGCTTCATCGCCGCCGCGCGCCGCGCCGCCCAAGCCGCGCATGCCGAGGTCGCGCAGGAGGCCGCCGAGGCGGCCGCGCGGACGGACAAGCCCCGCTCCCCCCGCAAGGGCCTCCTGGCCGAGCTTCCCGAACAGGCGGCGGCCCAGCGTAGCCCCGGCCTGCGCGCCACCATCGAGAAGCGCCGCAAGCCGCTGCTCCTCGGGCTCGCCGCCGTGGTGCTGATTCTCGGCGCGCTCCAGGCGCTCACCATGAGCTCCGACCCGGCGCCGATCCCCGCGCCCCGGCCGCCGATGGCGGATGTGCGCGCGCCCGCTCCGGCCCCCGCCATGGAGGCGCCGCGTCCGGCCCCGGTCGATCCGCAGACCACGCAGGCCATCGGCGAGCGGGCCCCGCCGAGCGTGGCGCCGTCCGCGCCTGCGCCCGCACCTGCTCCGGCGAAGAGCGCCCTGCCGCGCGTCTCCAACATGCAGACGCTGGCCGGCGACCTCGCCGGACTGCCCGCCGGCATGTCCGCCCTGAAGCAGTCCGCCCTCGACGGCGACGGCGCCGCCGTCTTCGAGCTCGCCGTGCGCGAGGCGGACGGACGCGGCATGCCGCGCGATCTCGCCGTCGCCGCCAAGCTCTACGAGAAGCTCGCCTCCGAAGGCTACGCTCCGGCGCAGTACCGCCTCGCCGGCCAGTACGAGAAGGGCTCCGGCGTGGTCCGCGACCTCGCCCAGGCGAAGCTCTGGTACGCCCGCGCGGCCGAGCAGGGCCACGCCCGCTCCATGCACAACCTCGCGGTGATCTACGCCGAGAATCCCGGCCCCTCGGGCAAGCCGGATTTCGCCTCCGCCGGATCATGGTTCCGGCAGGCCGCCGAGCACGGCGTGCGCGACAGCCAGTACAACCTCGCGGTGCTCTACGCCCGCGGCCTCGGCGTCGGACAGGACCTCGTGCAGTCCTATGCCTGGTTCTCCGCCGCCGCCACGCAGGGCGACACGGAGGCGGGCAAGAAGCGCGACGACGTGGCGACCAAGCTCGGCCCCGACGATCTCGCCAAGGCCCGCACCATCGCGGCGAACTACAAGCCCCGCAAGCTCGACGCCGCCGTCAACGAGCCGCCCGCGCCCAAGGAGGCGCCCTCGGCCGCGATGACCCTCCTCGGCGCGCCGACGCCGGGCACCGTGTCGCAGGGTTTCGTCCCGCCCGCGAAGCGCTGACCGCGCCTCCCGAGCCGGCAAGGCGGCATTGACGCGGGCGCCCGCTTGCGGGAACGCTCGGTGCCGGATGGCGTCCGGTGACGGGATTGCGCCGCGCCGAGGGGAGGAGCCATGCCCCGCGGGTCACAGGTGCCGGTGGGCGCCGTTCTCCTCGGCGTCGCCGGGCTGGTTCCCTTCGTCGGCTTCTCGGTGCTTGCCGTGAGTGGCAGCGACGGCGGCCTCGGCAGCATCGGCCTGATGCCGCGCACCCTGCTCTCCGCCTATGGCGCGGTGATCGCCTCGTTCCTCGGCGGCATCCGCTGGGGCGCGGCGGCGGCGCGGGGCGGCGGCAATGCCGACTATCTCCTCGCCATCGTGCCCTCGCTGCTGGCCTGGACGGCGCTCGCCGCCCCGGCGCCCTGGGACCTGCGGGTGCTCGGGCTGCTCGTGTTCGCCTGGGGGCTGATCGATCAGGACCTCGCGCGTCGCGGCCTCGTGCCGGTCTGGCTCGGCCGGCTGCGGCTCGGGCTGTCGAGCGTCGCCGGGCTCGCCCTGCTCATCGCGGCGTGAGGACGCTCAGTCGCGTGCCAGCATCGCGCGGCCGATGGCGAAGACGCGGCCGTCGCCGAGGAGATGCGCCGTGAAGCCGCCCGGAAACAGCGGGTCGAAGGCGGGGTTGCGCACGTTGAGCCCGCCCGCATAGGCGCCGAAGGCCGGCATCACGAGGCGGCTGCCGTCCGTGACGAAGCAGCGGCGGCGCACCGCCCGGCCGCGCATGGCGACCTTGCCGCAGGGATGGAGATGGCCGGCGATCTCGCCCTCCGGGGCGCCGGGCAGCGGCTCGTGGCGCAGCGTCAGGCCGCCGATCGCGAGCGTCTCCGCATAGCGCCCGCCGACGCCCTCGTTGACGGCGGCATCGTGGTTGCCGGCGATCCAGACCCAGTCGCGCCCCTCCTGAAGGGCCGCGACGAGGGCTCGGTCGCCCGGCGCCATGCGTTCCGGCCCGCGCGCGTCGTGGAAGGAATCGCCGAGCGCGACGACGCGTGCCGGATCGTGCCGCTGGATCGCCTCGTGCAGGCAGGCGAGCGTCTCGGCGGTGTCGTAGGGCGGCAGGAACTGCCCCGACCGCGCGGCGAAGGCCGAGCCCTTTTCGAGATGCAGGTCGGAGACGATCAGCGTGCGGTGCGCGCCGAGCCAGATGCCGCCGCAGAGATCGAGGGTGAGCGTCTCGCCGGCGAGCGACAGGGTGGTGGGTTTTTGAGTCTTCTCGAGTCTCAGGCCGAGCGCCACGGTCGCGTCCTCAATGAGCGAAGAGGGAGCGTTCACCCCAGCGCCTCTTCGAGAAGCTGCGCCTCGGCCTCGGCCAGAATCTCGTCGGCCCCCTCGCCGTAGACCCGCTCGCGCCCGATCTCGAGCATGACGGATACGGAGAGCGGCGAGACGCGGTCGAGCGCCTTGTGGGTGATTCGCCCCTGGATGCGCTCAAGCATCACACCGAGGCGCCTCACGTCGAGGAGTCCGGTTGCCGCATCCTGGCGCGCGGCGCGCAGGAGCAGGTGGTCGGGCTGGTGCTTGCGCAGCACGTCGTAGATCAGGTCCGTCGACATCGTGACCTGCCGGCCGGTCTTCTTCTGCCCCGGATAGCGCCGCTCGATCAGCCCGGCGATGACCGCGCATTGCCGGAAGGTGCGCTTCATCATGGCGCTCTCGTCGAGCCACGCTTCGAGATCGTCGCCGAGCATGTCCTGCGCGAACAGGCCCGCCAGGAAGCCGGGCTCCCGGCCGATGCGCTCGGACAGGTCGCGGGTGGTCCAGATGGCGATGCCGTAATCGTTGGCGGCAAAGCCCAGCGGGCGCAGGCCCGCCCGTTCGAGCCGGCGCGTGAGCAGCATGCCCAGCGTCTGGTGCGCCAGCCGGCCCTCGAAGGGAAAGGCGGTGAGGTAGTAGCGGTTTCCCCTCGGGAAGGTCTCCACGAGGAGGTCGCGCTCCCCCGGCAGCACCGAGCGGCGGCGCTGCTGAACCAGATAGTCGGAGAGCTGCCCCGGCAGCCGGCCCCACGCGAACGGGTCGGCGATGATGGCGCGCACACGCGCGGCGAGGAAGGTCGAGAGCGGGAACTTCGCGCCCGCATAGGAGGGGATCGCCGGATCGGTGCCGGGACCGGCCCGCGTCGCCAGCGCCTCGTCCTCGAACAGGCCCTCGAAGCGCAGCACCTCGCCCGCGAACAGGAAGGTGTCGCCGGGGCTCAGGGTCTCGGCGAAATCCTCCTCGACCTCGCCCAGCACCCGGCCGGTCTTCGGAAGCGCGGTGCCGGGCTTGCCGCGAAGGGAGCGCGCGAGCCGCACCTTCACCCGCGTCGCCTCGACGATGGTGCCGACATTCATGCGGTATTGCTGTGCCGTGCGCGCATCGCGGACGCGCCAGAGCCCGTCCGGCCCGCGCAGGATCTTGGCGAAGCGCTCGTAGGCGCGCAGCGCGTAGCCGCCCGTCGCCACGTAGTCGACGACCTGCTCGAAATCCTCCCAGGACAGGGCCGCATAGGGCGCCGCCGAGACGATCTCCTCGTGGAGCGACACCGGATCGAAGGCATCGGCGCAGGCCATGCCGAGGACGTGCTGGGCGAGCACGTCGAGCGCGCCGATACGGGCGTCGGGGGTGTCCTGCGCCGCCTCCTCGACGGCATCGAGGGCGGCGCGGCATTCGAGCATCTCGAAGCGGTTGCCGGGCACCAGCACCGCCTTCGAGGGCTCGTCCATGCGGTGGTTGGCGCGGCCGATGCGCTGCATGATGCGGCTCGCGCCCTTCGGCGCGCCGACATTCACGACGAGATCGACGTCGCCCCAGTCGATGCCGAGATCGAGGGTCGCGGTGCAGACGATGGCGCGCAGCCTCCCCTCGGCCATGGCCGCCTCGACCCTGCGCCGCTGGCCGGCATCGAGCGAGCCGTGATGGAGCGCGATGGGCAGGCTGTCGTCGTTGATCTTCCAGAGCTCCTGGAAGGTGTATTCCGCCTGGAGCCGCGTGTTGACGAAGACCAGCACCATGCGGTGCTCCCGGATCAGCGCGTAGATCGCCGGCATCGACTGCCAGGCGGTGTGGCCCGAGAGCGGCAGCGTCTTGCCGATCTCCAGCATGGACAGGTCGGGCCGGGCGCCGCCCTTCACCACCACGAGGTCGGCCATGGGGGGCGCGGATTCCCTCCCCCTTGCGGGGAGGGGTAGGGGTGGGGGTGGTGCCGAGAAAGCCAGCGCGGTGCCTTCTGCTCCACCCCCACCTCCGGCTCCTCCCCGCAAGGGGGAGGAGGGGGGGGCCGACAGTGCCCGCTGCGGCACGAGGTACTTCCGCAACTCGTCCGGCTCGCGCACCGTCGCGGAGAGGCCGATGGCGGTCAGTCCGGGGCTCAGCCGGTGCAGGCGCGCCACGGCGAGCGCGAGCAGGTCTCCGCGCTTCGAGGTCACGAGGGCGTGGAGCTCGTCGAGGATCAGGCAGCGTAGGGAGCCGAAGAGGTCCGCCGCCTGACGGTTGGCGATGAGCAGCGAAAGCTGCTCGGGCGTGGTCAGCAGGATATCGGGCGGGCGCTCCACCTGGCGGGTGCGCTTGTGGGCCGGGGTGTCGCCGGTGCGGGTCTCGACGCGGATCGGCAGGCCCATCTCGGCGATGGGCGTGTCGAGATTGCGCGCGATGTCGACGGCCAGCGCCTTCAGCGGCGACACGTAGAGCGTGTGCAGGCCCTTCGCCCGCGTCGGACCTTGCGAGAGCGAGACGAGGCTCGGCAGGAAGCCGGCCAGCGTCTTGCCGGCCCCTGTCGGGGCGACGAGCAACGCCGAGCGTCCGGCGCCGGCGATGCGCAGCAGGTCGAGCTGATGGGCCCTCGGCGTCCAGCCGCGCGAGGCGAACCATTGCGTGAAGCGCGGCGGCAGGCCGCCGCCTTCCGGCTCGGCGCTCAGGCGAGGGCCGTGAGGAAGCGGTCGATGAGTTCGAGCGCCCGTTCGCTCATCGAGCCGGGATAGCGGACGAAGACGTGGCAGCCGCCGGGATAGATGGCGGTGTGGCCGCCATTCCCGGCCGCCGCCCAGCGGGAGGACATGAAGAGCGTGTCGTCGAGGAGCGGATCGGCGGTGCCCACCGTGAACAGGGCCGGCGGCAGCCCCTTCAACTCCGCATAGATGGGCGAGACGTCGGGCCGGCGCCGATCGGTTCCGTGGCGGACGTAATCGTCGGCGAAGCGCGTCAGGTCGGTGGTGTTCACCACCAGCCGCTCCTCGCCCCAGTTGCGCACGCTCGGCGTCAGGCCGAGATCGTAGAACCCGGCATTGAGGTTGGCGCCCCGGAAGGCG
The DNA here is from genome assembly GCF_050591105.1 of Methylobacterium endophyticum. Taxonomy (NCBI): domain Bacteria; kingdom Pseudomonadati; phylum Pseudomonadota; class Alphaproteobacteria; order Hyphomicrobiales; family Methylobacteriaceae; genus Methylobacterium; species Methylobacterium endophyticum. Next base: position 323,190 of record NZ_JBNHES010000002.1, on the reverse strand, counting down.
CGGGTCAGGCCGTGGCGGTCGCGCAGGCGCAGCAGCACCATCACGGCGAGATGCGCGCCCACCGATTCGCCGCCGATGGTGAGCGCCGAGACGCCGAGCTGCGCCTTGCCGGGGCCAGCGAGCCACACCGCCGCCGCCTCGCAATCCTCCAGCGCCGCCGGATAGGGATGCTCGGGGGCGAGACGGTACTCCACGGAGAGGCAGACGAAGCCGCAGGAATCGGCGATGCGCTCCAGCCACGGATCCTGCTCGTCGGCCGAGCCCCAGACCCAGCCGCCGCGGTGGATGTGCAGATACGCGCCCCGCACCGGACGGCCCGGCGGGAGGAGCGGGCGTATCACGCGCAGGGCCAGCGGTCCGCCGGGACCGTCGATGGTCATGGTCTCGGCACGCGCGCTGCGCGGCATCGCGGGGGAGGCCTGGGTGCCGCGCCGCCGCCGCGCCCGCACCTCGGCGATCGGCAGCGACCAGGGATCCTCCTGCGCCGCATGCGCCGCGACGATCTCGGCGTTGAGCTGCTTCGTCTCGGAATCGATCATTCCCGGATCGAAGAGGGCGTGGTCGATCATGGCTCCGTCCGTTCCGAGACACTTTTTCCGATCGCTGCGGATACGGCGCAAGATGGCTGCCGGTCCATGCCGCCTCGGGTGTCAGGTTGTGCACATTTCACGGTCGTCACGCCCCCGTTTCCGGCAGCGATGCCGAGCTTGGACCGCGATGCCATCGCGGCAAGCGGCACGGAACGGCGTAACGCGGGAAGCCGCGTCGGGTTTCGCGCGGGTGTGACGCGTCCGTCACGCTTCCGCCCGGTTCAGGCGCTTCCAAGGCGGCACGAGAGGACACGAGCATGATCGTCGAGAACGACCCGCGCCGCCAGGCACCCCACGGCGAGCGCAGCTATGGCGGGCCCCTTTCCTTCGACGTCCGGTCCCGAGGGGGCGCCCTGCGCCGGTTCCTCGGCGGCTCCCCGGCCGCCGTCTTCATGCGGCTCCTGTTCCTGTCGGTCCTCGTCGGCGCCACCATGGCGATGTTCGGGCTGACGCCGGAACGTCTGTTCTGGCACGCCTACGACACCGTCCGCGCGCTGATCGATCTCGGCTTCTCGACCTTCCACGATTTCGGCCGCTGGATCATCGCCGGGGCGCTGGTGGTGGTGCCGCTGTGGCTGATCTCGCGGCTCTTCGCGGTCTCGCGCTGACCGCCGACGCAACCGTGCCCCCGCGGATCGGCGCTTCACAGGGCCGGCCGCCGGTGTAAGCGGTCCGGTATCATGATGACGACCGGCGACGAGCGAGCGATCCCCACCCATCGGCGCGTGCTGGCGCTGGCGCTGCCGATGACGCTCGCCAACGTGACGACGCCGCTGCTCGGCTTCGTCGGCGCCAGCGTCGTCGGCCGGCTCGGCGACGCGGCGCTGCTCGGCGCCATCGCCCTCGGCGCCGTGATCTTCGACGCGATCTTCTGGTCCTTCGGCTCGCTGCGCATGGCCACCGCCGGGCTCACCGCGCAGGCGGCGGGCGCGCGCGATTCGGCCGAGGTCGACCGCACCCTCGCCCGCGCGCTCGCCGCCGGTGGGCTCGCCGGGCTGGCGCTCGTGGTCCTGCAATGGCCGATCGGCTGGCTGGCCTTCGCGGTGGCCGGCGCCAGCCCGGCGGTGACGGCGGGGCTCGCGACCTATTTCCACATCCGCATCTTCGCCTCGCCCTTCACGCTCGCGAACTACGCCGTGCTCGGCTCGGTGCTCGGGCGTGGGCGCACCGATCTCGGGCTGCTGCTCCAGGTCGCGATCAACCTCGCCAACATCGCGTTGACGCTGTTCCTTGTGCTCGGGCTCGGCTGGAGCCTCGCGGGGGCCGCGCTCTCGGCGGTGACGGCGGAAGCCTTCGGGCTCGGCCTCGGCCTGCTGCTCCTGCGCCGTCTCGGCTCGCGGCCGTTCTCGGTGGCGTGGGCGGAGATCCTCGACGGGCCCGCGATGAAGCGGACCCTCGCCGTCAATGTCGACGTGATCGTGCGGACCCTGGCGCTGGTCTCGGCCATCGTACTGTTCTCGGCGCTCGGCGCGCGCTTCGGCGATGCCATCCTCGCGGCGAACGCCGTCCTCTGGAATCTCTTCCTGATCGGCGGGTTCTTCCTCGACGGCTTCGCCACCGCCGCCGAGACCCTGTGCGGGCAGGCGGTGGGCGCGCGCGACGAGGCGGGCTTCCGCCGCGCCGTGCATCTGAGCCTCGGCTGGTGCCTCGCCTTCGGAATCGGGGTGAGCGCGCTCGCCTATGCCGGCGGCGGCCTGTTCATCGACGCGGTGACGACGAGCGCCGAGGTCCGCGAGGTCGCCCGCCGCTATCTCGCCCCGGCGGCGCTGGCGCCCTTCGTGGCGGCGCTGCCCTTCGCCTTCGACGGCATCTATGTCGGCGCCACCTGGACGCGGGCCATGCGCAACCTGATGCTCGCCGCGCTCCTCGCCTACGGCATGGTGCTGGCCTTCGTCCGCTGGTCGGATCTCGGCAATGGCGGGTTGTGGGCGGCCTTCCTGTTCTTCCTCGCCGCGCGGGGAATCGGGCAGGCGATCGCCTATCCGGGAGAGGCCCGCAGGACGTTTCCGGTATCGGCGGACCGGGGCGGCTTCGAGGTCGCGGCCGCCGAGCGGCGCTGAGCGTCCGGGCTCAGTGCCGGGTCGGGCTCAGTGCGGGTCTTGCCAGGGTGTGCCGGTCGCGCCCGTGGCGGTGGGGCCGCTCCGTGCCGGCTCGCCGCCGCGCTGCGCGACGCGCACGGGTGCCTGCGCGGGTCTCGGAGACGCTGCGGCCTGACGCCGGTGGCGCGCGGCGCGGGTGTAGCGTCTGCGCGGGGCGCGGGCCCGTTCGGTCGAGGAGCCGACCACGCCGCCGACCACAGCGCCGACGACGGCTCCGATCGGGCCTCCGACGAGGGCCCCCGCCACCGCGCCGCTGCCGACGCCGACCACCGTGTTGTCGGCCGCGACGGCGAGGTTCGGCGCGCTCAGCGCCGTGGCCAGCATCAGGCCGAAAAGGGCATGTCTCATGTCGTTTCGTCCTCCGTCCGGCGCCCGCCTTGGCCGTCAACCGTGACGAAAGGGGGGCGCCGGGTTCGGAGGACGCGCTACAGCTCGCCGGTGAGGAACTGCGCCCGGCCGTGTCCGAAGGACCAGTCCTCGTCGGTGTTCTCCACCGTGGAGACCATCACGTCGGCCGGCGCGATGCCGCAGGCCGCCTCCAGCTTCTCGGTCAGCAGGCGGTAGAACAGCTCCTTCTTCTCCTTGCCGCGCGGGCGGGTGGTCATCTGCACCACCACGACGTTCTTCGTGCGCGGGATGTCGAGCCCGGTGTCCTCGACGATCATGCGCGAGGGCTTGTACTCGCTGACGATCTGATAGCGGTCGCCGGGGGGCACCTTGAAGGCTTCCAGCATCGCCTCGTGGGCGGCGTCGAGGAGTGTCTTGAGTTCGGCGTCGGTGCGCCCTTCGATGAGGTGGAAGCGGAGGAGCGGCATGAGCTTCGCTTGATGTCCCTGGAGGATGGCGGGGGCGCACAAGTCGAACATCGCCCATCGGCGCGTCCGACCTTGCATCACGACCGTCGACCCTGCACAGGGCCGGTGTCAAACGGTGCAGTTTCTTGCATATGCGCGGCTCCCCGCTCTGGCTTGTGCGGTGCGGTGGGCTAGGTTCGCGCCGAGTCACAGGGAGTGCGACATGTCCGATCTCCGTCTTCGCCGAAGCGTCCTCTACATGCCCGGCTCGAATCTGCGGGCGCTGGAGAAGGCGAAGACGCTGGCCGCGGACTGCCTGATCCTCGACCTCGAGGACGCCGTCGGCCCCGAGGAGAAGGAGCTGGCGCGCCAACAGGTCTGCGCGGCGGTGAAGGGCGGCGGCTACGGCGACCGCGAGCTCGTCATCCGCGTCAACGGCCCCCAGACGCCCTGGGGCGAGTCCGACCTGCGCGCCGCCATCGAGGCGCGGCCGGACGCCATCCTGATGCCGAAGGTGTCCTCGCCCGCCGTGCTGGAGAGCATCGCCGACCATCTCGAGGCCCTCGACGCCCCGGAGGGCATCGCCATCTGGGCGATGATCGAGACCCCCGCCGCCATCCTCAATATCCAGGAGATCGCCAAGGCCCGGCGCGACCGGCGCTCGCGGCTGACCTGCTTCGTGCTCGGCACCAACGATCTCGCCAAGGACACCTGGGCCCAGCTCGTGCCCGGCCGTGTGCCGATGCTGCCCTGGATCATGTTCACGCTGGCCGCCGCCCGCGCCGAGGGGCTGACCATCCTCGACGGCGTCTGGAACGACATCTCCGACGTCGAGGGCTGCCGCGTCGAGTGCCGTCAAGCCCGCGACCTCGGCTTCGACGGCAAGACCCTGATCCATCCCAACCAGATCGAGCCGGCCAATACCTGCTTCGCGCCCACGGAGGAGGAGGTGCGCCGCGCCCGCCTCGTGATCGATGCCTTCGACCAGCCCGAGAACGCCAAGCGCGGCGCCATCAAGGTCGAGGGCCGCATGTACGAGCGCCAGCATATCGGCATGGCCAAGCGCGCCGTGACCTGGTCCGAGGCCATCGCCGCCAAGGGGCAGTAGCGGGAACCGCCGCCCGGCGGCCGGGAACGAGACCGGCCGCCGGTTCCCGTGTCACCAGCGGTGATGCCAGCCGCCGTGATGCCACCCGGCATGACGCCAGCCGCCGCCCCAATGGCGGTGCCAGCCGGCATGATGGTGCCATCCGCCCCAACGGCGGTGCCATCCGCCATGCCAGCGGGGTCCGTAGAAGGCCGGGCGGTAGCCGTGGAAGCGCGGTCCGTAGAGGTTCGGGCGGCAATAGCCGTAGAACCCGCGATGGAAACCGGGTCCGCAGCCGTCGCGGGCCTCGGCGCTGCCCGCCGTGCCGGCGAGCGTGCCGAGGGCGAGGAGGGCGGCTCCCGCAAGCTTCAAGCGCATGATCGACTCCTTTCCGAGAAAGATCGCCGCCCGTGCGGCGTCATCGGAAATGCCGAGCCCGAAGCATCCGTTTCAAGATGACGGGAATTTCATGTTTCCCATCCTGTCCGTCGTCTTGCGGATGGACGGATCACGACTTCGAGAGCGCCGCCGCATCCCTGCCGACTGCCTCGCGCAGGCTCGATAGACCTTCCGCCGTCAAGCGCGAGACGAGGCCCCGCTTGATCTCGTCCACGAGCCCCGGCCCGGCATAGACGAGCGCCGAATAGAGCTGCACGAGGCTCGCCCCGGCGCGGATCTTGGTCCAGGCGGCCTCGGCCGAATCGATCCCGCCCACGCCGATCAGCGGGATCCTGCCGCCGACCCGCAGGTGGGTCTCGGCCAGCAGCCGGGTCGCCGGGCCGAAGAGCGGGCGGCCGGAGAGGCCGCCGGTCTCGCCGGCCAATGCCGTCTCCCGGAGCGAGGCCGGCCGGGCGATGGTGGTGTTCGAGACGACGAGCGCCGCGACCCCGCGCGCCAGCACCGTGGCGCAGATCGCATCGAGGGTGTCCAGGGTGATGTCGGGGGCGATCTTCAGCAGGATAGGCGTTGCCGTGCCGGCCTCGTCGCGGGCCGCCGCGACGCGGGCGAGCAACGCGTCGAGGAAGGCTTCCCCTTGCAGGTCGCGCAACCCCGGTGTGTTGGGGGAGGAGACGTTGACGGTGATGAAATCCGCCAGCGGCGCCAGCCTGCGGGCGCAGGCGGCGTAGTCGGCGAGGCGGTCGGCCGCCTCCTTGTTGGCGCCGATATTGACCCCGACGATCCCGCCGCGATGCCGCCTTGCGGCGAGACGGCCCGCGACCACGTCGAGCCCCTCGCTGTTGAGGCCGAAGCGGTTGATGACCGCCCCGTCGCGCGGCAGCCGGAACACGCGCGGCTTCGGATTGCCCGGCTGCGGCAGCGGCACCACGCCGCCCACCTCGACGAAACCGAAGCCGAGCCCGAGGAGCGCGTCCGGCACCACGGCGCCCTTGTCGAATCCGGCGGCGAGCCCGACCGGGTTCGGGAAGCGCAGGCCGAGCAGGTCGACGGCGAGACAGGGATCGTCGGCGCCGGGCCGCGCGGGCGGCAGCAGGGAGAGCCCGCGCAGGGTCAGGCCGTGGGCGGTTTCCGCGTCGACGGCGTGCAGCAGGGGCCGCACCAGCGGGAAGAGCGCGCCGATCACGCCGCGACCTCCGCCGGGAAGGCGTGCCGCCCGTCGTCCGACAGGGGCAGGTCGCGGACCCAGGCCACCGCCGAGAGCGGCAACGGGCCGTAGAGATGGGGGAAGAGATCGCCCCCCCGCGACGGCTCGTGGCGCAGGGCCTCCCCGAGCGCCGCCTCGTCCACCGCGACGAGCAGGAGGTCGGCCTGCCCGGCGAAATGCCGGGCGGCGGTCTCGGGCGCCTGGGCGGCGGTGGAGAGGTGGATGAAGCCGTCGGCATGATCCACGGGCGAGCCGGAAAAGCCTCCGGCCTCCTCGGCTTCGGCCCACAGGGCCTTGGGGCAGATCTTGTAGAGGAGGGGCATGGCGGCGGGTCCCGGACTGCCGGGTTGCGATAGGGCCCCCGCGCGGCGGCCGCAACCGCGCCCGGCGCCGGCTTTCGCCAAGCGGCCCGCCACGGCCGCCTCCCTGGCGGAGATGGATTTCCGAACGCCCCGTCGAGGACCGCCGATTTTCTTCGCCGAAGGGCGGCCAGAGGCCCCTCGAAGGGGCGGCGCTCGATTGCCTTCGCCGGCGTCTAGTTCTACTTTCCTACGCGTAGGCCGTCCGTCTTAGGCGGCCTCGCGCCTTGCCCGAGACCGTCATGCTGTCCCACGAGCAGATCTGGACCGCGATCGACCGTCTGGCCGAACGCCACGGCTTCTCCCCGTCGGGACTCGCGCGCCGCGCCGGGCTCGACGCGACGAGCTTCAACCGTTCGAAGCGGATCGGGCCGGACGGGCGCAAGCGCTGGCCCTCCACGGAATCGGTCTCGAAGGTGCTGGCCGCCACCAACGCCACGCTCGACGATTTCCTGCGCCTGATCGAGCCGCGCGAGAGCGCGCCGCGCATGACGATTCCCCTCGTCGGCATGACCCAGGCGGGGTCCGGCCGGCTGTTCACGGACGAGGGCATGCCCGCCGGTGGCCCCGGCTGGGAGGAGATCGAGTTTCCCGATCTCGGCGAGGACCGGGCCTTCGCCCTCGAGGTGCAGGGCGATTCGATGCAGCCGCTCTATCGCGACGGCGACATCCTCATCGTCTCGCCCTCGGCGGACCTGCGCAAGGGCGACCGCGTCGTCGTGCGGCTGCGGGAGGGCGAGGTGCTCGCCAAGGAATTGAAGCGGCGCACCGCCCGCACCATCGAGCTCGTCTCGCTCAACCCGGCCCACGAGGACCGCGTCATCGGCGTCGCCGAGATTGCCTGGATCGCGCGGGTGATGTGGGTGCGCCAATAGGGCGCCAGCTTGGCCGGCCGGGCGGATGGGTCTATCGATTCCCGCGCCGGCTCCTTTCCGCCGGGCAGCATCCGACGATGGTGCGATGGCCGAGCCCGCAGCGGACCGCCCCGATCCGACCCCGTCGACGCGCGCCGCCGTGTCCGTCGATCCGGCGCATAAGGCCGTGCTCGACGCCTGCGCCGTGCCGGCCTTCCTCGCCGATCCGGCGCGGGAGGGGGCGCCGCTGGTCTATGCCAACCCGGCGCTGCTCGCGCTCACCGGCCATGCCGCCGAGGACCTGATCGGGCAGGGCATCCGCCAGGCGATCGCCGCGGAGCGGACCGGCAGCGGCGACGGCGAGTTCCTGGCCCGCCGCAAGGGGGGCGCCAGCTTCTGGGCCGCGCTGACGACGGCTCCCGTTGCCGGCACCGGCCTCGTCCTCGGGCAGATCGTCGACGTCACCCGGCGCCGGGACGCCGAGGGCGCGCTCACCCTGTCCCGGCAGCGCGAGGCGCTCGGCCTCCTCACCAACAGCGTCGCGCACGAGTTCAACAACTTCCTCCAGATCCTCATCGGCTATATCGACGGGCTGAAGCGTCGGCTCGGCGGCACGCCCGATCCCTTCATCCAGCGCGCCGTGCTGCGCTCGACGGATGCCGCCGAACGCGCGGCGATCCTGACGCGCCAGCTCCTCGCGTTCTCCCGCCGGATCGCGCCGGACGTGCGCCCGGTGGATCTCGATTCGCTGGTGGCCGAGATCGCGGAGCGCCTCGCGCCGTCCCTGCCGGCCGGCGTGCGGCTCGACATCCATGCGACCCCCGGCCTGCCGCCCGCGCTCAGCAACCCGACCCAGGTCGAGCTGGCCCTGTCCCACATCGTCGCCAATGCCTGCGAGGCGATGCAGGGCGGCGGCACCCTGACGCTCGCCACCTGCCGGATCGACGGCGGCGACCGCGCCGCGCAGGCCCATCCGCAGGGGGCCGTCGGCATCGTCGTCACCGATACCGGCTCGGGGATGTCGCCGGAGATGCTGGCCCGCGCGCTCGCGCCCTTCGCCACCAGCCGGGAGGCCGGGCGCGGCGCCGGTCTCGCCATCGTCCACGGGCTGATGAAGCGCCAGAACGGCACCATCGCCCTCGACAGCCGGCCGGGCGAGGGCACCAGCGTGAGGCTGATCTTTCCGGCGGCGGCCTAGATCCGCATCCGATCGCCTTGCGACGCATTGCGTCTCCAGGCCCTCGTCTCGCCGCGCGCTCTCGCGCCGAACCGGCATCCACTTCGGCGGAGCGCGCTCTGGCCATCGGCGATACAGAGCGGAAACCTTTCCGGAAGGATGGACTAAAACGCCCGCTGGCGCGTCACCATATGGACGGAGCGGATTGCTCCGCGACGTGTTCATTCTTCAGGGGCCAACAGATGTCGACCTCCACCACCCGACGCAGACGCGGTGCCGCCGTCCTGGCGCTCGCAGCGACGCTGACGGTTCTGGCGCCCATCACCCTGGTATCTTCGGCCGAAGCCCGGCCGGGCGGCGGCGGCAGCTTCGGCTCGCGCGGCAGCAAGACCTTCAACGCGCCCTCGGCCACCACCACGGCGCCGAGCGCCGCGCCGATCCAGCGCAGCCAGACGCCCCAGCCGGGCCCCGGCATGGGCAATCCCGGCATGCAGGCTCCGGCGGCCCAGGGCCGACGCTTCGGCGGCGGCTTCTTCGCCGGCCTGCTCGGCGCGGGCCTGCTCGGCGCGCTGCTCGGCGGCGGGTTCTTCGGCGGGCTCGGCGGAATCGCCTCCTTCCTCGGCCTGCTGCTCCAGGTCGGCCTCGTCGTCCTGCTGGTCTCCTTCGCCGTGCGCTGGTTCCGCCGGCGCCAGGGCGAGCCTGCGGCGGCGGGCGCGGCTCCCTATGCCCGCACCCAGACGGGCGGCGGCAACGGCCCCAGCGGCGGCGGTCTCGGTGGAGGTCTCGGCGGCGGCTTGGGCGGCATGGGCTTCGGCGGCGGATCGCCGGCCGGCGCCGCGCCCCGTCCTGTGCAGACGCGGTCCGTGAAGGTCGCGCCGGAGGATTTCAACGCCTTCGAGCGCCTGCTCGGCAAGGTGCAGGACGCCTTCTCGCGCGAGGACATGAGCGACCTGCGCGTGCTCGCGACGCCCGAGATGGCGGGCTATTTCGAGGAGGAGCTGCGCGACAACGCCGCCCGCGGCATCGTCAACCGGATCTCGGACGTGAAGCTCTTGCAGGGCGACCTTTCGGAAGCCTGGGCCGAAGGTGATCTCGAATACGCCACGGTGGCGATGCGCTACGCGCTCAACGATGCCAAGCTCGACCGCAAGACGAACCGCGTGGTCGAGAACGAGCCGGCGGAGGCCGTCGAGCTCTGGACCTTCGTGCGCGGCCAGGGCCACGACTGGACCCTCTCCGCGATCCAGCAGACCGGGCGCTAAACCGCCCGCAGTCCTATCGACAGGAGCGCCGGCCCGCCTAACGCGGGCCGGCTTTTTTCTGCTCGTCCAGGGCGTTGGCGAGCGCCACGAAGCCCTCGACCGGAACTTCCTCCGCCCGCGCCGTCTCGGCGATCCCGACGCTGCCGAGGGCCGGCACGGGGTCGAGGAAAAGCCCCTTCAGGCTCTGGCGCAGCATCTTGCGGCGCTGGCCGAAGGCGGCGCGCGTCACAGCCTCTAGGGCACCGATCCGGCAGGGCAGGGGGGCGGCGCGCGGCACCAGCCGCACCATGCTCGACGTCACCTTCGGCGGCGGCACGAAGGCCGAGGGCGCCACGTCGAACAGGATATCCGCTTCCGTCCGCCAGCCGCAGAGCACCCCGAGCCGGCCGTAATCGGCCCGCTCCTCGGGCGTCGCGACGATGCGCTCGGCGACCTCCCGCTGGAACATCAGCGTCAGCGACTCCCACCAGGGCGGCCAGGCATCGCCGTCGAGCCAGTTCGTCAGCAGCACCGTGCCGACATTGTAGGGGAGGTTGGCCACCACCCGCGCCGGGCCGTCGCCGAGGAGCGGGCGCGGATCGAAGGCGAGCGCATCGGCGTCGACCACCTCCAGGCGGCCCGGATAATGCGCGGCGATCTCGGCCAGCGCCGGCAGGGCGCGGGGATCGCGCTCGATGGCGACGACGCGCCGGGCGCCCTCCGCCAGCAGCGCCCGCGTGAGGCCGCCCGGACCGGGGCCGACCTCGACCACCGTCACGCCCTCCAGCGGCCCGGAGGCGCGCGCGATGCGGCCCGTGAGGTTGAGGTCGTAGAGGAAGTTCTGGCCGAGCGCCTTCTTCGGCTCGAGGCCGTGGCGCGCCACCACATCGCGCAGGGGCGGCAGGCCGTCTGGGCTGAGGCTCACAGCTCGTCGGTCGCGTCGAAATGGGTCGGGCGCGCCGGCCGGGGCCGGTTGGCATAGGCGCTGATCGGGATCACCTCGGCGGTCGCCGGCCGCGCCTCGCGGGCCGCGACGTTGCGCGCCAGCCGGTCGGCGAGGCGGATCGCGGCGATCAGGCTGTCGGGCCGGGCCACACCCTTGCCGGCGATGTCGAAGGCGGTGCCGTGATCGGGGGAGGTGCGGATGAAGGGCAGCCCCAGGGTGACGTTGACGCCCTCGTCGAAGGCGATGGTCTTGATCGGGATCAGGGCCTGATCGTGGGTCGGCGCGAGCGCCACGTCGTAGGTGGCGCGGGCGCGGGCGTGAAAGAGCGTGTCGGCCGGCAGCGGGCCCCGGATGTCGATCCCTTCCGCGCGCAGCATGTCGACGGCGGGCGCCAGCACGTCGCGGTCCTCGGTGCCCATGGTGCCGGCCTCGCCCGCATGCGGGTTGAGCCCGGCCAGAACGAGGCGGGGCCGCTCGATGCCGAAGCGCTCGGCGAGGTCGCGGGCGACGATGCGGGTGGTGCGCTCCACCAGATCGCGGGTCAGCAGGCGCGGCACTTCCGCGAGCGGGACATGGATGGTGACGGGCACCACCGCGAGATCCTCGCTCCAGATCATCATCACCGGCAGGGGCGGCGTCGCGCCGGGTGGGACGGAGAGGGCGGCCAGGAACTCGGTATGGCCGGGATGGGCGAAGCCCACCGAAGTCAGCACGTATTTCGCGATCGGGTTGGTGACGATCGCCGAAGCGCGGCCCGCCCGCACGAATCCCACGGCGGCGGTGATCGATTCGATGGTCGCGCCGGCATGCGCCGGGTCCGGCCGGGCGGGCTCGGCCGCGACGGGTGCGCCGCTCGGCAGAGGCACGACGGGCAGCGCGCGGGAAAACACCTCCGCCGCCGTCTCGGGATCGACGGCCGCCACGGGCACCGGAAGGCCGAGGCGTTCGGCGGTACGCTCGACGAAATCGGGGTCCGCCACGAGGAAGAACGGCGGCAGCCGGGTCTGCCCGATCCGCGCGCGCCACGCGGCGAGCGCCAGTTCGGGGCCGATGCCGGCGGGGTCGCCAAGGGTCAGGGCGAGGGGAGGGAGGTCGATGTCCATCGGCCTCATCTGGCCCAACTCGGCGGCCGGACTCAACCCGCCGCGACGCGCGCGTCCGGCGGGATCAGCGGATGGCCGAGATGCCGTCCGCCGTGGTCGCCTCGCCGACGTTCTGGCGCAGGTTCGCCTCGCCCAGCGTCTTCAGCTCGATCCGCAGCAGCACGGTCTGGTTGCGCTCGCGTACGCCGATCGCGGTGGCGATGGGCGAGACGATGTAGTTGAGCGAGACCGTGTTGCACTCGTCCTGATAGCCGACGCCGAAGCTCATGCCCGACAGGTAGAAGCGGCCGGGGTTCTGGTAGATCGGCGCAATGCCCACGGGATTGGCGAGATAGGCGTTGAAGGCGTCCGCGTAGACGTTGCGGGTGTCGAGATAGTGGGTGAGGTCCACGAGCGCCGAGCCGGTGACGAACCAGTTCGGCGTCACGTTGTAGGTGCCGGCGATGGTCACACCCTCGCGGCGATGGGCGAAGCCGAGGAGCGGCTGCGCCTCGTAGTACGAATAGAAGGCCGAGAGCGACAGCGGCAGGAACGGCGCGAAGCGCGCCGTCACGCCCGACTCGAAGCGGTTGACCTTGAAATCCGCCTGATCGAACCGGGCGCGGGTGATGAAGCTGATGTTCTGGTTCGGCGAGACCTGGAAGCGGCCGACGAAATCCGACCGGCGGTTCTCGAGCCCCGATTCGAGGCCGACATTGGCGATGTCGCCCCGCCGGAACGAGTTCACGCCCGCGACCTGGACCGACTCGCCGAAGAGCACGTTCGTGTACCAGCCGGCGGGGGTGACGACGGAGTACTGGCCGCCGAGATTGGCGCGCACGCCGCCCTCGACTCGGTCGTAGCCGGAGAACTTGTCCCACTCGAACAGCGAGGTGTCGTCGAAGACGAGGCTCTGCGCGTCCTCGTTCGGCAGGCGGCCGATGCGGGTCTCGGAGGGCCGCGCGACCACCTGCGCGATGGGCTCCAGCGTGTGCACGCCGAACTGCCCGAAATTGCCGACGAAGGGATAGCGGTAGTCGAGCCCGATGGCCGGCATCACCCGGCCCGAGGCGCCGTCCGCGACGTTGGCGATCGTGGGTACCAAGCCGTTCTGATAGTTGGAAAAGCTGGGGTTCACGAAGAACGCGTCGGTGCGCAGATACGCGAACGGCGTGAACATCTGCCCCGACGACGAATCGATGAAGGTGCGCCGCCAGGAGAGGTTGGCGGAAGCGCGCGTGTCCGTCCCAGCCAGCCCGCGGATCAGGCAGGAGGCCCGGTTGAAGGTCGTGCAGGTCTCGTAGAGCGGATAGCTGACGCCGTTGACGCTCGGGCTGAACAGGTAGCTGCCGGTGCGCGGCAGGCCCTGGAAATCCGTCGCCTGACGGGTGAGGCTGGTGATGTTGGCCTCGAAGCGCACCTCGCCGCCGAGCGCGCCCGGCCCGTTGATGCGCTTGTCATAGTCGATCACCGGGGCGACGATGGGCTGCTCCTTCTGCCAGTCGAAGCTCGACAGGCCCTTGAAGTAGTAGCCCCGCGCCTCGAACCAGGAGCGGTCGCCCTGGCCGATCAGGTAGCCGGTGGAGACCGCCTCGCGGAAATAGTCCGTGGTGATGTTCTGGTTGCGGATCCGGTAGTTGTCGAGGAACCACTTGTCGGTGACGCCGACCACGTCCCAGCCGGTGCGCCAGCGGTCGTTGATGTAGAAGCGGCCCTTCGATTCGATGGAGCCGCGGAAGTCGCGGTCGCCCGCGCCCAGCGGGCCCGGCAGGAAGGCGGAGGGCGTCGTCTGGAAGATGCCGGACAGGCGCAGGTTGTAGGAGCCGGTCTCCAGCCGGTGCCGGAACTCGCCCTGCCCGAGCACGCCCTGGCGGCTGAGGAAGGCCGGCGAGAGGGTCAGGTCGTAGTTCGGGGCGAGGTTGAAGAAATACGGCACCGAGGCGCCGGTGCCGAGCGCCGTCGAGGAGATGAAGCGCGGGGTCAGGAAACCGGACTTGCGCTTCACGGTCGGGTCGGCCGACTCGAAATAGGGCAGGTAGGCCACGGGGATGCCCGCCACCTCGAGGCTCGAATCCTCGAAGTAGATGGTGTGGCTGACGTTGTCGTGGATGATCTTGGCGGCGCGCACCTGCCAGAGCGGCGGCTTCTCGGGATGGTCCTTGCAGGGCTCGCAGGCCGTGTAGGTGCCGTATTCGAAGGTGGTCTGGTCGCCGTTCACGCGCTCGGCGCGCGGGGCTGAGAACCGGGTGCGGACGGTCTCGCCCTTCTGCTCGACGGTCTGCTGGATGCGAAGCGCGTCGATGAAGCCGTTCTTGAAGTCGTCCGTCAGCTCCATCCTGTCGCCGGTGACGACGGCGCCGTCCTGGTCGGTCAGGCGCACGTTGCCCTCGGCGAAGACGCGCGAGGAGGCGCGGTCGTAGCGCACGCTGTCGGCCTGGAGGGTGCGCGGGCCGTAATGCAGCTCGGCGTTGCCGCGCGCGGTGACGGTGTTCTTGTCGTTGTCGTAGATCAGCTCGTCCGCCTCGACGAGAAGCTTGTCGCCGGGCTTGCCGGCGATTCCCTGGCCGGCCTTCGCGAATCCCTGGGCAAGACTCGGCGTCGCCGTCGCGAGGGGCGCGACGACCAGGGCCAGCGCCAGAAATCCGGCGGCCATCGCTATGTCGGCGACCCTACGCAACGCGTGTCCCAGCTCCTGCCACGGTTCGATCCTCGTCCTGCCCGGCCCCCGAGCCTCAGCCGTCCTCCTGGTATAGAAGCGTGAGCGTACCGAGAAGACTCCCTACCACGGCCGGGAACCACGCGGCCACCGGCGGCGAGACGATCCCCGAGGCCCCGAGACCCTCCATCAACTGCCGGACGACGTAGAGCGCGAACCCCGCAGCCACCCCGCCGAGCACCAGCTTTCCCACTCCACCAAAGCGGAAAAACCGTAAGGAAACGGTTGCCGCCACGAGGACCATGGCCATGAAGAGCACCGGCCTCGCCAGGAGCACATCATACTGGAGTCGGTAGCGGGTGGCATCCAAGCCGGCCCTCTCCTGGCGCGCGATGGTCTCGGGAAGTTGCCAGAAAGGCACAGATTCCGGGGGGGTGAAGCGCTGCCGGATCTGGCCCGGATCGAGGGTCGAGGCGATGAGGTAGGTGTCGAAGCTCTCGGGCGGGGAGCCGGGCACGAGCAGGCGCGTGTCGGTCAGCTCCCAGTAGCCGTCATGGAGCTTGGCCCGCGCCGCCTCGATCTGCGAGACGAAGAGGCCGGCGTCGTCGAAGGTGAAGACCGAGACGCCGGCGAGCGTCGTCGTGCCCTCGATGGCGGTCTCGGCGCGGATGATCGCCTGCCCGTCGAGGCTCTTCTGGCGGATCCAGAGGTCCTTGCCGGAACTGGCCTTGGTGGCCTTGGCGAAGATCCTCGCCTCGATCTCGGTGGAGCGCTGCTTCAGCACCGCCGAGAGGGGGTTGTAGGCCCCCACCGTCACCGCCCCGACGAGCAGCGCCACGAACAGGCCGGGCTGGAGGAACTGCCAAGCCGAGATGCCGGCGGCGCGCGCCACCACCAGCTCGAGCTTGCGGGACAGCTGGAGCAGGGTCGCCATCGAGCCGAACAGCACGGCGAAGGGCAGCACGGCTTCCGCGACGGCAGGGGTGCGGTAGAGGGAGAGCTGCGCCATCAGCCCGGTCGTCGCCCCCTCCGCCTCGCCGGCACGGCGCAGCAGCTCGACGAAATCGAGCGTGTAGACCAGCGTGAAAACGGTCACGAACACGCCGAGGATGGTGCGCACGAAGCGCATGGCGAAGTAGCGCCCGAGGGTCGGCCCGATCAGCACGGCGGCGCGCCCCTCAAGCCGGCTGCGGAGGGCGGCGGCGGAAGGAACGCGCGAGGCGCTCCCGCCAGGCCCGCACCGCCCGCCCGTGGAAGATCAGCAGCGAGGACAGCCCGATGGCGATCAGCGGCACCGCGTAGACGGCGGCGACCGCCCCCTGGCTGCGCGCGGCGGCGCTCGTCGCGGCGAATCCCGCCACGCGCAAGACCACCACGGCGAGCACCGCTCCGGCCACCGCGAGTCCCCGGCCCTGGCGCGTGGTGCGCGGATCGCCCAAAGCGGCGAAGGCGATGAAGGCGAGCGCCAGCGGATAGAGCCAGATCGAGAGCCGGTCGTGCAGCTCGGCCCGGAAGCGCCCCTTCTGGAGCTGGAAATAGCCCTCCGTCCGGTCGGGGAAGAGGAGTTGCAGGGTCGAGCGCTCGCGCGGCTTGTAGACCACGTCGGAATCCGGCGGCGCGAAGGCGGCCAGGTCGATGGTGTAGCGCTCGAAGGTCAGGATCGAGGAATCGCGGCTGTCCTTCTGCTGCTGGTGGACGCTGCCGTTCTCCAGGGCGAGATAGCTCTGGCCCTCGACCTCCACCGCCTGCCCGCGCTCGGCGAGGTAGACCTTGGTCTTCCCGGCCTCGCGGCGGTCCTGGATGAACAGGCCGAGCAGCGTCCCGTTCTGCCCGCGCTCGCGGAAGTGGAAGGTGATGCCGTTGTCGAGCGTCGTGAACTGGCCCTCCTTGACCACGTTCGCGATGAAGTCGCCGCGCACCCGCGTGATGACGTCGCGCAGCTCCTGGAAGCTCGCCGGCATCACTTGGATCACCAGGAAGGCGAGCACCAGGCTCACCGCCATGGCGAGCGTCAGGAAGGGGCGGAAGATGCTGCGCGGGGTCATGCCGGCCGCCGACATCACGATCAGCTCGGAATCGCCGTTGAGCTTGTTCAGCGCGTAGACCACCGCGATGAACAGCGCGACGGGGGCGATCACCACCACCAGCGTCGGCAGCGACAGCCCGGTGATGAACAGGAAGATCAGGATCGTCTGGCCCTTGGCCGTGATGAGGTCGAGCTCGCGCAGGGCCTGCGTCACCCAGATCGTGCCCGTCAGCCCGACGAGGCAGGCGAGGAAGGCCGAGAGCGCGATGCGGAAGATATAGCGCTCGATCTGCGTCATCGGGTTCCGGGCAAGGACTGCGGGGTCGCCCCCGCACCCACGTCGATAGGCCCCGACACGCCCGAACTGGGGCGGTTTTAAGGGCGCGGCGGTCGCGTTGCGTTCTGCGCCTCAGGGGCTACACAGGAAAGGTCGCGCGGGCCACAGGACCCGCCGAAGACCAGTCCCACACCACGGAAAGCGCAAGGCATGGCGGACGGCATCACCATCACCTTCGGGCCTCAGCGTCCGGGGGGCGCCGGCGATCTCGTCGTGTTCGTCGGCGACGACCTCGCGCTCGGCGAGGCGGCCCGGCGCATCCTCGGCCGCGAGGGCGTGGACCTCGTGGCGCGCGCCGCCGGAAGCGAGCGGTTCAAGGGCCGCTCGCTCTCCGCCCTGAGCCTGCCGGCGCCGGCGGGCGTCGAGGCGTCGCGGCTCGTGGTGGTCGGGCTCGGCTCGGACAAGGACCGCGCCAAGATCGACTGGCCGGCGCTCGGCGGCTTCACCGCCGGCAAGGTCTCCGGCCGCCAGGCGCGGGTGGTGCTCGACTGGCCGGGCATCGGCGGCTCGGCGAAGGAGACGGCGGAGTTCGCCCTCGGGGCGCGCCTGCGCGCCTACGGCTTCGACCGCTACAAGTCGGCCAAGAAGGCCGACGCCGAGGAGAGCGCCGTTACCGCGCTGGAGATCCTGGTCGCCGATCCCGCCGCCGCCGAGGCCGCCGCCGCCGCGACGACGGCCGTGGCCGAGGGCGTGGTGATCGCCCGCGACCTCATCAACGAGCCGCCGAACGTGCTCTTCCCCGAGGAGTTCGCGCGCCGTGCCTCCGAGCTGACGAAGCTCGGCGTCGAGGTCGAGGTGCTCGACCTCGCAAAGCTGCGCGAGATCGGCATGGGCGCGCTGCTCGCCGTGGCGCAGGGCTCCGCCCGCGAGCCGCGCGTGGTCATCATGCGCTGGAACGGCGGCGAGGCGTCCGAGGCGCCGGTGGCCCTCGTCGGCAAGGGCGTCGTCTTCGATTCCGGCGGCATCTCCATCAAGTCGGCCGGCGGCATGGAGGACATGAAGGGCGATATGGGCGGGGCAGCCGCCGTCGTCGGCACGCTGCACGCGCTCGCCTCCCGCAAGGCCAAGGCGAATGTCGTCGGCGCCATCGGCATCGTCGAGAACATGCCGGACGGCGCCTCCTATCGGCCTTCCGACATCGTCACCTCCCTGTCTGGCCAGACCATCGAGGTCATCAACACGGACGCGGAAGGCCGGCTCGTGCTCGCAGACGTGCTCTGGCACGTCCAGAAGACCTATTCGCCCAAGCTGATGATCGATCTCGCCACGCTGACCGGCGCGATCATCGTCGCGCTCGGCCAGGACATCGCCGGGCTCTTCTCCAACGACGACGAGCTCGCCGCCAGGATCGCGGCGGCGGGCGAGCTGACCGGCGAGAAGGTCTGGCGGATGCCGCTCATCCCGGCCTTCGACAAGGCCATCGAGTCGAAATTCGCGGACATGAAGAACACCGGCGGCCGCCACGGGGGCGCGGCCACCGCCGCCGCCTTCATCAAGCGCTACGTCAACGACCTGCCCTGGGCCCATCTCGACATCGCGGGCGTCGGCATGTCGTCGAGCCCGAGCGAGATCAACCGGAGCTGGGGCGCCGGCTGGGGCGTGCGCCTGCTCGACCGCTTCGTGCGCGACAATCACGAGGCGAAGTAGCGCGGGCGGCGGGCGGTGGTCCTGTCACGGATCGTTACGGCGGCCGCGCCCCTCGTCGCGGTCCTGGCCGTGCTCGCGCTCGTCGCGGCGACGGGGTTCAGCCAGCGCACCGGCCTGCCGGCCGGGCTCGACGAGCGCTTCTACGGCTTCTTCCTCGACCGCTATCCGCTCTATGCGGCGGCCATCGTCTACGCCCTGGCGAGACTGCTGAGCGTCGCTCTCGCGCCGGGGCGCGCCTCCGTGGCGCGGCGTATCGCCGGCTGCGCGTTCGGCGTGGCGCTGGTGCTCGCCCTCAGCCTGCATCCGACCTTCGGCGGCATCGTCCTGCGCTCCGGTTTCGCCACGGGTGGGATCGCCTTCCTTCAGAAGGCGCCGATGTGGGCGGCCTACGGTCTCGGCGCGGCGGCGGCGGCCTTCAGCTACGGCGCGGCGCTCGGGGCTGGGGCATTCGCCACGGCCGGCGGACTGCCGGCCGGCCGGACTCGGTGGCGGCGGCTGCTCGCGGCGGGGGGACGCGCGATCCTGCGCCTCGCGGCCCTGTGGTTCGCCTTCCTCGTCCTGGGCCTCGCCCGCGACGCCGGCATCGGAGCATGGCCGCGACAGGCGATGAGCGGGGCCGGTTTCGCCGTCGCAGCCGGGCTGAGCCTCTGCGCCTTCCTCCCGCATGCGATCCTGGTGGGAATCGGAGGACCGCCTGTAACATCCCGATCTTGATCTCTAGGATGCGATCCCGCTACCCCGGTCGACGGGGAGGCAAGAACAGGATGTGGCAGATCATGCCGCACCGTCAGGGAGGATCGTCGTGATCCAGGATTACAGAGCGCCCCGGCCGTGGCTGGCGGATTATCCGCCGGGCGTGCCCCAAGACATCGACGTCGATTCCCTCGGCACCCTGGCCGATCTGTTCGAGACCAGTACCGCCGCCTTCGCCGACCGGCAGGCCATCACCTGCTTCGGCTCGTCCCTGACCTACCGGCAGCTCGGCGCGGATGCCCGCGCGGTGGCGGCGTGGCTCGCGGCGCAGGGGATCGGCAAGGGCGACCGCGTCGCGATCATGATGCCGAACGTGCCGGCCTATCCGATCGCGCTGTTCGGAGTGCTGGCGGCGGGCTGCACCGTGGTCAACGTCAACCCGCTCTATACCCCGCGCGAGCTTGCCGCGCAGCTTTCCGATTCGGGCGCCAAGGCGCTGTTCGTACTGGAGAATTTTGCGCACACGGCCGCCGCGTCGCTCACCGGCCTGCCGCTGGAGCGCATCGTCGTCGCCGCCCCCGGCGACGGGCTCCGGCTGAAGGGCCGCCTGATCACGCTGGCCTCGCGCCATCTCAAGAAGGCGGTGCCCGCCTACGCGCTTCCGCCGGCCCTCGTCACCCGCTTCGATGCCGTCGTCGGCGCCGGCCGCAAGCTGCCGAAGCCGAAGGTGTCCGTCACGCAGGACGATATCGCCTTCCTGCAATATACCGGCGGTACCACGGGCATCGCCAAGGGCGCGATGCTGACCCACCGCAACATCATGGCCAACGTGGTCCAGAGCCAGGTCTGGTTCAACGCCACGGATACCGAGATCCGGCGCACCATGGTGACGGCGCTGCCGCTCTACCACATCTTCGCGCTCACCTGCTGCTTCTTCTTCTTCATGCGCATCGGCGGCACCTGCCTGCTGATCCCGAACCCGCGCGACTGCGACGGCTTCGTCAAGACGCTGGCCGGATCGCGCTTCACCCATTTCGCCGGGGTGAACACGCTCTTCAACATGCTGGTGAACCACCCGAAGATCGGCACCGTCGACTTCTCGAAGATCGATTACGTCGTGGCGGGCGGCATGGCCGTGCAGAAGGCCGTCGCGACGCGCTGGCAGGAGGTGACGGGGCACGTCATCATCGAGGGCTACGGTCTCTCGGAGACCTCGCCGGTGGTCTGCGTGAACCCCTACCGGCTGAAGGCATGGTCGGGCACCATCGGCTTCCCCCTCTCCTCGACCGAGGTCTCGATCCGCGATGCGGACGGGATGCCGGTCCCGCTCGGGGCGGCAGGGGAGATCTGCGTGAAGGGCCCGCAGGTGATGAAGGGCTACTGGAAGCGCCCTGACGAGACCGCGAAGGCGACCACGGCGGACGGCTTCTTCCGCACCGGCGACGTGGCGGTGATGGCGCCCGACGGGCAGGTCCGCATCGTCGACCGGATGAAGGACATGATCATCGTCTCGGGGTTCAACGTCTACCCGAACGAGGTCGAGGATGTGCTCGCCTGCCATCCCGGCATCCTCGAATGCGCCGTGGTGGGGGCGCCCTCGGTGGAGACCGGCGAGACGGTGGTGGCCCACATCGTCCTGAAGGACAAGAGCGTGACCGCCGAGGCGATTCGCCTCCACGCGCGCGAGCAGCTCACGGCCTACAAGGTGCCCCGGAAGGTGATCTTCCACGACGCCTTGCCGAAGACCAATGTGGGCAAGGTCCTGCGGCGGCTCCTGCGCGACGGGGAAACCCCGGCGGCCTGAGCGGCGTAACCCGGCAGCGCCTTTCGCCGAAAGGCATGCCGGGGCGGCATCGCGGCCCGATCGAGGAGACGACCATGCTCATCAAGCCGCGCCGCGCCTGGGACATGCCCGAGCGCCTCGCCACGCCGGAAGACGTCTTCCTCTACCGGCGCGCCCTGCTCGGGGCCGCCGGCGGCCTGATCGCGGGAAGCCTGCTCGGGCGAGGCCCGGCCCTCGCGGCGGCGGAGACGGGATCTGCCTATCCGGCGCCCCGCAACGGTGCCTACACCCTCGACCGGCCGGTGACGCCGGAGGCGTCCAGCGGCGCCTATAACAACTTCTACGAGTTCGGCACCTCGAAGACCGTGCTGCCGGCAGCCGACGCCCTCAAGACCCGGCCCTGGACCGTCAGGATCGACGGGCTGGTGGAGAAGCCCTTCGAGATCGGCGTCGACGATCTCGTGAGGAAGATGGGGCTCGAGGAGCGGCTCTATCGGCACCGTTGCGTCGAGGCGTGGTCCATGGCGGTGCCCTGGACCGGGTTCCCGCTCGCGAAGCTGGTGGCGCTGGCCAACCCCGCCTCGGGGGCGAGATACATCCGGTTCGAGACCTTCCTCGACAAGGCCGTGGCGCCGGGGCAGCGGCAGTTCTTCTATCCCTGGCCCTATGTCGAGGGGTTGACCCTGGAGGAGGCCGGCAACGATCTCGCCTTCATGGTCACCGGCGTCTACGGCAAGCCGCTGCCGAACCAGTTCGGCGCGCCGATCCGCCTCGCCGTGCCGTGGAAATACGGGTTCAAGTCGGCCAAGTCGCTGACGCGGATCTCCTTCGTGGCCGAGCGCCCGAAGACCTTCTGGGAAGGGCTGCAAGCCTCCGAGTACGGTTTCTGGGCCAACGTGAACCCGGCGGTGCCGCATCCGCGCTGGAGCCAGGCGAGCGAGCGCGTGCTCGGCACCGACAACCGCGTGCCGACCCTGATCTACAACGGTTATGGCGAGCAGGTCGCCGGTCTCTACAAGGGGCTGGAGAAGGAGCGGCTGTTCGTCTGACCCCGATCCGGCGCCGGGGTTCTCCCACCGGCGTTACTCTGGGCGGACTACTTGGGCAGGACGAGGCCCGGAACCACCTTGCCGTCCGGTCCGAACAGCTCGGTCGCGCGCTTGCAGCTCGCCGGGATGTCCTGGCGATAGGCGTCGAGATAGGAGCGGGCCTTCAGCATCAGCTCGCCCTGATCGAGATCGGTCAGGGTGACGCCCATGCTGCCGATCACGTCCTTGAAGCGCTCGGGGTCCGTGCGAAGCGCGTCGCAGGAGACATTCACGAAGCCCACCAGCCCGGCGATCTTGGCGGCGTTGTTCTTCTTGCTGTCGAGGTTTCCCGCCGGTTTCTCCTGGGCAAGCGGCTGAGCCGATACCTCGCACGCAGTCACGCAGCACAAAGCCATCAGCGCAAGTCTTACGAAATTCATAGAATCCACCCTGTCGGATCGTTTTTTGACGCAGCGGCTGTGCCGGATGTCGGGCCGACGCCGTTTTGCGCGCCCTCAATACGTCCAGCGTTGGGCCTTGGACACCAGGAAATCGCGGAACGCCTGCACGCGGGCGACCGAGCGCATCTCCTCGGCATAGACGAGATAGCTCTCCAGGCTCGGCATCTCGCTTTCGCGCAGCACCTGGACGAGGTTCGAGGTGCCGTCGAGCGCATAGTCCGGCAGGATGCCGATGCCGGCCCCGCTCTCCATGGCGCGCTGGAGCGCGGCGATGTTGTTGACGGTGAAGTGGATCGGCCGGCGGTCGCCGGCCTCGCGCCCGACGCTGGCGAGCCAATGCGTCGCCAGCAGGTAGGACGGCTCGTTGCCGCCGAAGGAGACCAGCCGGTGCTCGTCCAGCGAGGCGATGGTGGTCGGCTCGCCGAAGCGCTGCACGTACTCCTTGCTGGCGAAGGCGTGGTAATGGACCGTGAACAACCGCCGCTGGATCAGGTCCGGCTGCGAGGGACGCCGCATGCGGATGGCGATGTCGGCCTCGCGCATGGCGAGATCGAGCTCCTCGTTGGTCAGGATCAGCTCGATGCGCACGTCCGGGTAGAGGTCGAGGAACTCGGCCACCCGCTGCGCGAGCCAGGCCGCGCCGAGCCCCACCGTCGTCGTCACCTTGAGGTCGCCCGTGGGGCGCTCGCTGGTCTCGACGAGGCGGGCCTGGGTGTTCTCGAGCCGCAGCTTCATGTCCCGCGCGGCGCGGAACAGCAGGTCGCCCTGCTCGGTGAGGATCAGGCCGCGGGCGTGGCGGTGGAACAGGGGCGCCTTCAGCTCACGCTCCAGGGCGCTGATCTGGCGGCTCACCGCCGACTGGCTCAACCCGATGTCGTCGCCGGCCTTGGTGAAGCTGCCCGCTTCCGCGACGTTCAGGAAGATCCGGATCTTGTCCCAGTCCACGCCATCGTCTCCCGCCGAGGGATCGGCATCAGCCATGCAGCCGAAGCATAGGGGATCTCTCTTGGAAGCGGGAGTGGCCGAAAGGCAAGACCGGCGGCGAAGAATTTCGCCGCCTTCGACCGGTTATTCCGCCGCGGCCTGCCGGGGGCTCTCGCCGATGTCGAGATTGGCGAGGAACTTCTCCGCCTCCAGCGCGGCCATGCAGCCCATGCCGGCGGCGGTGATCGCCTGGCGGTAGACGTCGTCGGTGACGTCGCCCGCGGCGAAGACCCCCGGAATCTCGGTCTCGGCGGTGCCCGGCTTCACGGCGAGGTAGCCGCCGTGCCGGAAGGGGAGCTGCCCCTCGAACAGGGCCGTGGCGGGGCTATGGCCGATGGCGACAAAGACGCCGTCGGTCCTCAGCTCCTCCACCGCGCCCGTGGCGGTGTCCTTCAGGCGGATATGGGTGACGCTCGGCGCCGGGCTCTCGACGCCGCAGATCTCCTCGACGGTGCGGTGCCAGCGCACGGCGACGTTCGGGTGCTTGAACAGGCGCTCCTGAAGGATGCGCTCCGCCCGGAACTCGCCCCGGCGATGCACCACCGTCACCTTCGCGGCGATGTTGGCGAGGTAGAGCGCCTCCTCGACGGCGGTGTTGCCGCCGCCGACCACCACGACCTCCTTGCCGCGATAGAAGAACCCGTCGCAGGTGGCGCAGGCCGAGACGCCGCCCGCCTGGAACTTCGTCTCGGAGGGAAGCCCGAGCCACTTCGCCTGGGCGCCCGTGGCGATGATGAGCGCGTCGCAGGAATAGGTCTCGCCGGAATCGGCCTCCAGCCGGAAGGGCCGAGCCTTCAGGTCGACCCGCGTGATGTATTCCGAGAGGATCGTGGTGCCGACATGCTCGGCCTGGGCGCGCATCTGCTCCATCAGCCAGGGGCCCTGGATGGCCTCGGCGAAGCCCGGATAGTTCTCGACATCCGTGGTGATGGTGAGCTGGCCGCCGGGCTGGAGGCCCGAGATCAGCAGGGGCTTCACCATGGCGCGGGCGGCGTAGATCGCGGCCGTGTAGCCGGCCGGGCCCGACCCGATGACGATCAGCTTGGCATGGGTATGGGCCATGGCTTCCGGTTTCCTCTGAGGCAGTTAACGCCGCGCGCGATGCGCCCGGTAGGCGTCCGCCAGGGCCTCTGCGACCACGGGCGTGGCGTCGATGGGCTCGTAGGACAGGATTTCGAGCTTTCCAACGAAGGGTTTCAGCGCGCCGCCCATGGCGAGGCCGGCAAACATCCGCCGGTGCCTGATATAGGTGCGCGGCAGGTCGAACAGCAGGACCGGCACGCCGGTGCTCACCGCCTCGCTGACCATGTTGGCGGAATCGGAGGTGACGACCACCGTCTCGGCCAGCGCCAGCATGTCGACATAGGGGTTCGGCTCGGTGCCTCCCTCCCAGAAGAAGCCGCCCGTGTCGGCGACGAGCTGGCGCACGGCGTCGCGCAGCGCCACCGGGGTGCGGCGCGAGACCGTCACCATCAGGCGGCAGCCGCTCCCGGCGAGCTTGCGCAGATCGGCCACCAGCCGGCGCATGTCGGCTTTGCGGTAGCTGAGATGCCGGCTGTCGCCGCCGATCAGCACGGCCACCCGCCGCCCTTCGAGGGCGGTCAGCCGGGGATCGGGCAGGGCGCGGGCGGCGGCGAGCCGCGCGCTCGTGACGAGATGGGGCGCCGTGAGGGTGGTGAAGACGTTGGGCCCGCGCAGGTCGTCGTAATCCGGCACCCAGATGAAGTCCGCGCTGTCGTGCCCGGTGCGCGGATCCTTGAGGAAGGCGGTGAAGGTTTTGCCGCCCGTGGCCTTCCGCACCGCGCGCAGATACGGCACCGAGCGCCGCCCCGATGCGAGCAGGATGTCGGGAAACGGGCCGGCGAGCGCGCCGTCGCGGCGCCTCGGCCCCTGTCGCGGGTCGATCGGCCCCCAGGGCGCCGTCCAGCCGAAGGGACCGGTCGCCGGGATGCGGCGGGTCTCGTAGGCGAGGCCCAGCGTCTCGATGACGCCGACGCACTGGTTCTCGTCGCCGGCCTTGCCGTCGGTCACGATCCAGGCGCGGGCGTGCGGCAGGTCGGGCAGCGCGGGGGCCTGCCCCGGACCCGCGACGGGCCCGGCGGTGTCGCTGTGGCTCATCGTCAGTCCGCCGGGAGCGCCCGGCGCAGCCATTCGGCATAGATGTCGGCGATGGCCGTCACCCGCCGCCGCTCGGAATCGGGATCGTACCAGGCGCCACCGTAGCTCGCCGGCGTCGCCGTAAGCTGCGGATGCCGCGCCAGCACCGCGCCGCCGCGGCCGACGAGCAGCGCTTCGCCGTCGAGATAGTCCGTCTGGCTGCCGCCGCCGCCGAAGCCGCGTCCGCCGCCCTGGCCGCCCGAATAGGGACGCATCGACAGGGATTTCACCACGACGACGAGGGCGGGGCCGCGCCCGCCGATGCGATCGGCGAAGCTGCGCCGGAGGGCGGCCGTCAGATCGGCCCGCAGCGCCTCAGCCTGCGCCCCGCCGCCGAGGGCAAGGAACGGGCGCACGTCGACGCGCAGGTCGGAATAGCCGCCGGCGGCGAGGCTGGCGAAGCTGCCGCCGGCCCGCTCCTGGGCGGAGACGGGTCCGGCGACGAGCGTCAGTCCGAGCAGGCCGGCAAGCCGGAGCGGACGCATGCGAAAAAAGCTCACGGCGCGCCGGATCAGCCGAAGCGGATCCCGACGACCTCGTACGACTTGCCGCCGCCGGGCGTCGTGACCTCGACCGTGTCGCCGACGCTCTTGCCGATCAGCGCCCGCGCGATGGGGGAGGTGATGGAGACGCGGCCCTTGTGCACATCGGCCTCGGGCTCGCCGACGATTTGGTAGGTCTTCTCTTCCTCGGTATCGTCGTCGACGAGCTTCACCGTGGCGCCGAACTTGATCTTGTCGCCCGAGAGCTTGGTCACGTCGATGATCTCGGCGCGCGAGATCATGCTCTCCAGCTCCAGCACCCGCCCCTCGTTGTGGGACTGGGCCTCCTTGGCGGCGTGATACTCGGCGTTCTCGGAGAGGTCGCCATGGGCGCGCGCCTCGGCGATGGCGGCGACGATGCGCTGCCGCTCGACCTGCTGGCGGTGCTTGAGCTCCTCCTCCATGGCAGCGAAGCCGCGCACCGTGATCGGAACCTTGTCTATGCTCATCGTCTCGCGCCACAACGAAGAGGCCCGGCCGGGAACGACGCTGTTCCCTCCGGGCCAGATAAAATGATCCCGAGCCGCGGGGGCTCGAAGCACCCGCTGCTTGTTCGGCTCAGGCCGCGAAATAATCCTGCAAGGCCCGCACCTGAAGGTCGTCTCCGAGATAGGCTCGGATGCCTTCGGCCGCCGCCATCGCGCCGGCTAGAGTGGTGTAGTACGGCACTTTATGCAAGAGGGCCGCCCGCCGCAGCGAGCGCGAGTCTGAGAGCGCGCCCGCCCCCTCGGTGGTGTTGAAGACGAGCTGCACGTCGCCGTTCTTGATGGAATCGACGACGTGCGGGCGGCCTTCCAGCACCTTGTTGATGCGCTGGGCCGGCACCCCGTTCTCCACCAGGAAGCGCTGCGTGCCGCCGGTGGCCAGCACCGTGAAGCCGATCTCGGACAGTGAGCGGATGGCCGGCAGGATGCGATCCTTGTCGGCGTCGCGCACCGAGACGAAGACGGTGCCCTCGCGCGGCACCTGGGTGCCCGAGCCGAGCTGGCTTTTGGCGAAGGCGACGCCGAAGCCCGTGTCGAGGCCGATGACCTCGCCGGTGGAGCGCATCTCGGGCCCGAGCAGCACGTCGACGCCGGGGAAGCGCGCGAAGGGGAACACCGCCTCCTTCACGGCAATGTGAGAGAGGCTCTTCGGCGTCAGCCCGAAATCGGCCAGCGGCTCGCCCGCCATGACGCGGGCCGCGATCTTGGCGATGGGCTCGCCGATGACCTTGGCGACGAAGGGCACCGTGCGCGAGGCGCGCGGGTTCACCTCCAGCACGTAGATGACGCCGTCCTTGATGGCGTACTGGACGTTCATCAGACCGCCGACCTTGAGCGCCAGCGCCATGGCCTTGGTCTGTCGCTCGAGCTCCGCCATGATTTCGGGGGAGAGCGAGCGCGGCGGCAGCGAGCAGGCGGAATCGCCGGAATGGATGCCGGCCTCCTCGATATGCTCCATGATGCCGGCGATGAAGACGTCCTTGCCGTCGCAGACCGCGTCCACGTCGACCTCCACCGCGTCCGACAGGTAGCGGTCGAACAGGAGCGGGTTCTTGCCCAGCACCGTGTTGATCTGGCCGGTCTTGTCGTTGGGGTAGCGGGCCTTGACCTCGGACGGGATCAGGCTCGGCAGGGTATCGAGCAGGTAGTCGGCGAACTGGGTCTCGTCGCGGATGATCGCCATGGCCCGGCCGCCGAGCACATAGCTCGGGCGCACCACGAAGGGCAGGCCGAGATCGGCCGCCACCAGGCGCCCCTGCTCGACGGAATAGGCGATACCGTTCTTCGGCTGCTTCATCCCGAGCTTGTCGAGGAGCCGCTTGAACTGGTCGCGGTCCTCGGCGAGGTCGATGGCGTCGGGGGAGGTGCCGAGGATCGGCACGCCGGCCGCTTCCAGCGCGCGGGCGAGCTTCAGGGGCGTCTGCCCGCCGAACTGCACGATGACGCCGTGGAGCGTGCCGTTCTGCCGCTCGGTCTCGATGATCTCGAGAACGTCTTCTTGAGTCAGCGGCTCGAAATAGAGCCTGTCGGAGGTGTCATAGTCGGTGGAGACCGTCTCCGGGTTGCAGTTGACCATGATGGTCTCATAGCCGGCCTCGGTGAGCGCGAAGCAGGCGTGGCAGCAGCAATAGTCGAACTCGATGCCCTGGCCGATGCGGTTCGGGCCGCCGCCGAGGATGACGACCTTCCTCTTGTCCGACGGCAGCGCCTCGTCGGCCACCGTGCCGGCGAAGGGCGCGACATAGGTCGAGTACATATAGGCGGTGGGCGCCTTGAACTCGGCCGCGCAGGTGTCGATGCGCTTGAACACCGGCCGCACGCCGAGCGACTTGCGAAGCGCCGTCACCTCGTCGTCCTGCTTGCCGGCCAGCACCGCGAGGCGCGCGTCGGAGAAGCCCGCCGCCTTGAGCTGGCGGAAGGCACCGGGCGTGGTCGGCAGGCCGTGGGCCTTCACGCGCTTCTCGAGATCGACGATGGCCTGGAGCTGCTCCAGGAACCACGGGTCGATCTTGCAGGAGGCATGCACCTCCTCGTGGCTGATGCCGAGGCGCAGCGCCTGCCCGACCTTCAGCAGACGGTCCGGCGTCGGCGTGCCGATGGCGGCCTTGATGGCGTTGTGGTCGTCGCCCTTGCCGAGCCCCTCGATCTCGATCTCGTCGAGGCCGGTGAGCCCCGTTTCCAGGGAGCGCAGCGCCTTCTGCAACGATTCCGCGAAGCTGCGGCCGATGGCCATGGCCTCGCCCACCGACTTCATGGCGGTGGTGAGCGTAGGCTCGGCGCCGGGGAACTTCTCGAAGGCGAAGCGCGGGATCTTGGTGACGACGTAGTCGATGGTCGGCTCGAACGAGGCCGGGGTCGCGCCGCCGGTGATGTCGTTGGCGATCTCGTCCAGCGTGTAGCCAACGGCGAGCTTGGCCGCGACCTTGGCGATGGGGAAGCCCGTCGCCTTCGAGGCGAGCGCGGACGAGCGCGAGACGCGCGGGTTCATCTCGATGACGATCATCCGGCCGGTGGCCGGGTCGATGGCGAACTGGACGTTCGAGCCGCCGGTCTCGACGCCGATCTCGCGCAGCACCGCCAGCGAGGCGTCGCGCATGATCTGGTATTCCTTGTCGGTCAGCGTCAGCGCCGGGGCGACGGTGATGGAATCGCCCGTGTGCACGCCCATCGGGTCGACGTTCTCGATGGAGCAGACGATGATGCAGTTGTCCGCCTTGTCGCGGACGACCTCCATCTCGTACTCCTTCCAGCCGAGCACGCTCTCCTCGATCAGGACCTCGTTCGTCGGCGAGGCGTCGATGCCGCGCTCCACGATGTCGAGGAATTCCTCGCGGTTGTAGGCGATGCCGCCGCCGGTGCCGCCCATGGTGAAGGAGGGGCGGATGATCGCCGGCAGGCCGACCTCGGCCAGCGCGATCAGCGCCTGCCCGATGGCGTGCTCGCCGTAGCGCTTGCGCCGCTCGCTCTCGCCCGAGTGCCATTTCTTCTCGAAGGCCGCGAGCGCGGCCGCGCGCTCGGCCGGATCGGCATTGGCCGCCTCGATGCGGGCGACCTCGGCCAGATACTTCTCGCGGTCGGCCTTCTTGGCGCCCGAGGCGTTGGCCAGCGCCGATTTCGGCGTCTCCAGGCCGATCTTGGTCATGGCGTCGCGGAAGAGGTGGCGGTCCTCGGCCTTGTCGATGGCCTCCGCCGTCGCGCCGATCATCTGGACGCCGAACTTGTCGAGCACGCCCATCCTCTGGAGCGAGAGCGCGCAGTTCAGCGCGGTCTGGCCGCCCATGGTCGGCAGGATGGCGTCGGGACGCTCCTTCTCGATGATCTTGGCGACGATCTCCGGCGTGATCGGCTCGACATAGGTCGCGTCCGCCATGTCCGGGTCGGTCATGATGGTCGCGGGGTTCGAGTTCACGAGGACGATCCGGTAGCCCTCCTCGCGCAGCGCCTTGCAGGCCTGGGTGCCGGAATAGTCGAACTCGCAGGCCTGCCCGATGATGATCGGCCCCGCGCCGATGATCAGGATCGAGGTGATGTCGGTGCGCTTGGGCATCGGGCGCCTTGTTCTTGAAGCTCGCGCGCGTCCGCCCCCTCGAAAGCCGCTCCGGCGTGAAGCCGGGCTCTCGAAGGGTGGCGCAGGCGCTCGGATGTTCGTCAGGCCCCGCGTTTACACGCAGCCGACCGGGTTTGAAAGGGCGTGGGCGGGGCGGCCGCCCTACGTCGTCTGGAGATGGAATTATTCCATTTATCAATATTTGCAGCGATATTGATCGTAATTGCAAATATTTGTAGGCAAAAATCGCGACGCCGAGCGTCGTCCATAGTCGAGAATCATTCGAGGAAACGTATGGCCCGTCTCAGAACGCTCCTTGCCGCGACGACCCTTTGCCTGGCCGCCGCAACGCCCGTCCTCGCGGCCGAGGTCACCATGAAGATGCTCAACAGCGGCCCCGGCGGATCGATGGTGTTCGAGCCGTCCTTCGTGAAGATCGCGCCCGGCGACAGCGTGAAGTTCCTGGCCACCGACAAGGGCCACAACGTCGAGACCGTGAAGGGCATGGCGCCGGAGGGCGCGACGCCGATCAAGACCACCGTCGGCAAGGACGAGACCGTCGTCTTCGAGAAGGAGGGCGTCTACGGCGTCAAATGCGCGCCGCACTACATTATGGGGATGGTCGGCGTGATCGTGGTCGGCACCAAGCTCGACAATCTCGAAGCGGCCAAGGCCGTGCAGCACGGCAAGCTCGCCGCCAAGCGCTTCGAGCCGCTCCTGGCCCAGGCCGAGGCGAAGTAGGCGAGGCGCCTCCGCCTTCGGGCCGGAAACGGTTCCGGGGGCGGTGTCAGAGGCCGGCGTAGAGCGCCGCCACCGCGCGGTCGATGGAGAGGTAGAACATCCCGAAGGCCACCACGGCCGCGGCGGCGAATTCGAGCGCGACGTTCCGCAGGGTCTGCGTCCGGCGCAGCACCTCGCGCCCGAAGAACACCGAGACCCAGGCGATGGTGAGCACCGCCGGCATGGCGAACAGGAAGGACCAGGTGCTCTCCACGCGGTCGAGCGCCGCGCCGGGCTCGATCAGGGCGCGGATGTTGCGCACCCAGGGGGCGTAGCAGGCGGCGTAGAGCGCCGTCATCCAGGACAGGCCCACGGCGACGCCGAAATGGAAAGTGAAGATCCGGTGCATCCGCGAGAAGTCGTCGCGCGCGTCGTCGAATGTCATCCGGCAGCCCCGATCCCGACAAGATCCCGCCGGCGCTCGTCGAAGAGGCGTCGCCGTTCGCGGGTGTCGTCGGAATGCAGGCGAATCCTGCGTTTTTTGTGACGCGCCGCCGCGAAGGCTCAGACCGTTTCCGGCTTGCCTTCGCGCATCAGCGCCACGAAGCGCTCGAACAGGTAGTGGCTGTCGCGCGGGCCGGGGGAGGCCTCCGGGTGGTGCTGCACCGAGAAGGCCGGACGGTCTGTGAGGGTCAGTCCGCAATTCGAGCCGTCGAAGAGCGAGACATGGGTCTCCACCGCCGTCGCCGGCAGGCTCTTCGGGTCGACGGCGAAGCCGTGGTTCATCGAGACGATCTCGACCTTGCCGGTGGTCTTGTCCTTCACCGGATGGTTCGCGCCGTGGTGGCCCTGCGGCATCTTCACGGTGCGGCCGCCGAGCGCCAGGCCCATGAGCTGGTGGCCGAGGCAGATGCCGAAGGTCGGCACCTTGGCGTCGAGCAGCGCGCGGATCACCGGCACCGCGTATTCTCCGGTCGCGGCCGGATCGCCGGGTCCGTTCGACAGGAACACGCCGTCGGGCTTGAGCGCCAAAATATCCTCGGCGCTGGTGGTGGCGGGCACGACGGTGACGTCACAGCCGGCCTCGGCGAGGAGCCGCAGGATGTTGCGCTTCACGCCGTAATCGATGGCGACGACCCGGTGGCCGCTGCCGGCGGGCCGGTTGCCGTAGCCGCCCTTCAGCGCCCACACCGTCTGCGACCACTCCGAGCGGTTCCTGCTGGTGACGGGGGGCACGAGGTCGAGCCCTTCCATGGGCGCGAGCGCGGCGGCGCGGCTCTTGAGCGCCTCGCGGTCGAAGTTGCCCTGCGGATCGTTGGCGATGACGGCGTTCGGCATGCCGTGGTCGCGGATCAGCGCGGTGAGGGCGCGGGTGTCGACCCCGGTGATGCCGACGATGCCGCGCGCCTTCAGCCAGGCGTCGAGATGGCTCGACGAGCGCCAGTTCGAGGGCTGGGTCACCGCCGCCGCGATCACGCAGCCGCGCACGCCGGAGGCCGGGGCCGCCTCGAGGCTCTCCAGGTCCTCGTCGTTGGTGCCGACATTGCCGATATGCGGGAAGGTGAAGGTCACGATCTGCCCGGCATAGGACGGGTCCGTCAGGATCTCCTGGTAGCCCGTCATGGCGGTGTTGAAGCAGACCTCGCCGTCCGCCACGCCGGTCTGGCCGATGCCGAAGCCTTCGAGCATCGTGCCGTCGGCGAGCACGAGGAGGGCGGTCGCCACGGGCTCCGACCAGGGAGCGGGCGAGGGCGCGGGGTGCGCGGGGGCGCCTTCGTCTTGCAGCATCGGCTCGATCTCGCTTATGTCCGGCCGGACCCGGCGCGCAGGGCGCGCCTGGGCGGCTCGATGGTTGCGGCGCTCATAGCGAGCGGGCCGCGACAGGGTCAATGTGGCCCCGGTGCCGGTCGGCCTCAACCCGCGCGGCGCGCGGGAGGCCCGAGCGTTTTATGAAACGAGGAATTCCATGTCGCTGCGTGAGCGCCTGACGGCCGAGATGAAGGAGGCCATGAAGGCCGGCGACAAGCCCAAGCTCGGCACCGTCCGCATGATTCTTGCCGCGCTGAAGGAGCGCGACATCGAGGCGCGCGGCGCCGGCAAGGAGCAGATCGGCGAGGAGGACATCCTCTCGCTGCTCCAGAAGATGATCAAGCAGCGCACCGAGACCGCGACCGTCTACGAGCAGGGCGGCCGGCCCGAGCTCGCCGAGACCGAGCGCGCGGAAGCCGCCATCGTCGCCGGCTTCCTGCCGCAGCAGATGGACGAGGCCGAGACCAAGGCCGCCATCGACGCGGCCATCGCCGAGACCGGCGCCGCCGGCCCGAAGGACATGGGCAAGGTCATCGCCGTGCTGAAGGGGAAGTTCGCCGGCCGCATGGATTTCGGCAAAGCCAGCGGGCTGGTGAAGGCGGCCCTCGCCGGCGGCTGACGCGCTCCGGCCACGGATGCGACGGGCATCCGTGGTTCTGCACGCAATCCCGAGGCCGATTCGGGCGAACGCGGAGAGGCGGGACTCCGGGTCGCCCGGCGCGGTATAGTCGGCGGTCAGACGTCGCCGCAGGTCCGTCGTGCGCTACCCGCCCCACATCCTCGAAGAGATCCGCACGCGCCTGCCGGCCTCCGACGTGATCGGCCGCCGCGTCCGGCTGAAGAAGGCGGGCCGCGAGTGGCGCGGACTGTCGCCGTTCAATTCCGAGAAGACGCCGTCCTTCTACGTGAACGACCAGAAGCAGTTCTACCACTGCTTCTCCTCAGGCAAGCACGGCGACGTCTTCACCTTCCTGATGGAGACGGAGGGCTTGAGCTTCCCCGAGGCCGTCGAGCGGCTCGCCGGAGAGGCCGGCGTCTCGCTGCCGGCGCCCTCCGCCGACACGCGGGCCATGGAGAGCAAGCGGCGCGGCGCCATCGAGGTCATGGAGATGGCGGCCGTCTTCTTCGAGGATCAGCTGCGCGGATCCGCCGGGGCGGCGGCGCGCGCCTATCTCGACAAGCGCGGGCTCGGGCCCGAGGTCCAGGCGCGCTTCCGCATGGGCTACGCGCCGCCCGGCCGCTACACCCTGCGCGACCATCTCGCCGCCAAGGACGTCGAGAAGGAGCTGATGGGCGAGCTCGGCCTGCTGGTGTCGGGCGAGGACATCGCCGTCCCCTATGACCGCTTCCGCGACCGCGTCATCTTCCCGATCTGCGACATCCGCGGCCGCGTCATCGCCTTCGGCGGCCGGGCCATGCAGGCGGATGCGAAGGCCAAGTACCTGAACTCGCCCGAGACGCCGCTCTTCCATAAGGGGCTGGGGCTCTACAACATCCATCAGGCCCGCAAGGCCGCGCATGAGCGCGGGACGATCGTCGCCGTCGAGGGCTATGTCGACACCATCGCCATGACGCTGGCGGGGCATCCGAACACGGTCGCCTCCCTCGGCACGGCGCTCACCGAGGAGCAGCTCGCGCTGCTCTGGCGCCATGCCGACGAGCCGATCCTCTGCTTCGACGGCGACAAGGCCGGGCAGCGCGCCGCCTACAAGGCGCTGGACGTGGCGCTGCCGATGCTGGAGCCCGGTAAGTCGCTGCGCTTCGCGCTCCTGCCCGGGGGCCAGGACCCGGACGATCTCCTGCGCTCCGGCGGCTCTTCGGCCGTGAGCAAGGTGCTGGAGGCGGCAAAGCCCCTCGTGGAGCTGCTCTGGACCCGCGCCCTCGAGACCGGATCGGCGGATACGCCCGAGCGCCGCGCCGGGCTCGCGCGCGGGATCCGGGACACGGTCGCCGTGATTCGCGACGAGACCGTGCGGCGCTACTACCGCGACGAGATCGAGGAACGGCTGCGTGGTCTGTCCCCGCGCGCGGCTGCCATGCGTGGCGGTACGGGCGGGGAGGGGGCTTTCCGGCGGCGGCCGAGGCCCGGCGATCCGCCGCCGTCGCCCCGGCTGACGGGGGGGCCGAGCCCGCTGCTCGCGCGCTCCTCCGGCTTCTCGGGCACCGGCAACGTGCGCGAGGCGATGATCGTCGCGAGCCTCCTCGCCCATCCCGATCTCCTCGGCGCGCAGGAGGAGGTGCTGGCCGAACTCGATTTCGAGGATGCCGACGCCGTGGCGCTGCGCTCCTTCCTGCTCGACCGCGCCGCCGAGGGCGACGAAGGGGTGGCGGAGGTTCTGGAGACGCGCCTCGTCCGGGTCGGGCTCGACGGAGCGGCCGCCCGCCTCGCCGCCAGGGTGCGGCCCGGCGACCGCTGGGCGCTCGATCCCTTCGCCGACCCCCTGCGATTGGATGACGCGTTGAGGCAGGCCGTGATCTTGCACCGTAAGGCGGGCGCGCTAAATAGCGAACTCAAGCAGGCCGAGCGGGCATTGGTCGAAGAGGAAACCGAGGCCAATTTCGCGTGGCTCTGCGACGTCAAGGAGCGCTTGGCGGTGATCGCCGGAGCCGAGACCGACGCGGGCTTGCCTGAGTCGACCGACTCGACCAACGACTGAAGCTCGTGCAAAGGCCGGGAGCGGGGTAGCGCGACGGTTACGCGTGCCCGCGTGGTTAACAGTCGGTCAAGCGTCTCGCTTGCATACCGAGGGACAGGAACGGCGCGAGCGGCCCGCTGGGCGGCGACGCGCCAACGGCATTTGCGGCTTCGGGGAAGCGGGTCCCCGTTTCGCCGCCACGAAACAATAGGCTGAGCATGGCGACGAAGGCAACTGAACGGGACGATGCGGACACCGCTCCGGAGCAGCAGACGGATGGCCCGCTGCTCGACCTGACGGATGCCTCGGTCAAGCGGATGGTGAAGCTCGCCAAGAAGCGCGGCTACATCACCTATGAGGAGGTCAACGAGGTCCTGCCGGAGGGGCAGTCGGATCCCGACCAGCTCGAGGACGTGCTCGCCCAGCTCTCCGAGATGGGCATCAACGTCGTCGAGGCCGAGGAGACCGACGAGAACGCCTCCGAGCGTCCGGCGAACGCCGAGGGCGCGGACGACGAGGAAGGCGGCGAGGGGACCGAGGTGGCCGAGGTCGCCCCGGCCCGCGCGGTCGCCGTGCGCGAGACCACCGCCAAGGAGCCCACCGACCGTACCGACGACCCGGTGCGCATGTATCTGCGCGAGATGGGCTCGGTGGAGCTGCTCTCCCGCGAGGGCGAGATCGCCATCGCCAAGCGCATCGAGGCCGGGCGCGAGGCGATGATCGCGGGCCTGTGCGAGAGCCCGCTGACCTTCCAGGCCATCATCATCTGGCGCGACGAGCTGGTGGAGGGCAAGGTCCTCCTGCGCGACATCATCGATCTCGAGGCCACCTATGCGGGCCCCGATGCCAAGAACGCGCCCCAGGTCGCCGCCGACGGCGAGGAATCCGAGGAGGGCGACGAGGCCGAGCCGGCCGCGCCCGAGGGCGGCGACGACGACGACGACATGGAGAACAACGTCTCGCTCGCGGCCATGGAGGCCGAGATCAAGCCGCGCGTGCTCGAGACCTTCGACGCCATCGCCAACAACTACCGCAAGCTGCGCAAGCTCCAGAACGAGGATTCCGACCTCAAGGCGGCCGGTGGCCAGCCGGTGGCCGGCGGCGAGCGCAAGCAGGGCGACCTCAAGGACATCGTCGTCGGCGAGGTGAAGTCGCTGTCGCTCAACAACAACCGCATCGAGGCGCTGGTCGAGCAGCTCTACGACATCAACAAGCGCCTCATCTCCCACGAGGGGCGGCTGATGCGCTACGCCGAGAGCCATGGTGTCGCCCGCGACGAGTTCCTGCGCCACTACCAGGGCTGGGAGCTCGACCCGAACTGGATGGCCCGCGTCGGCACCCTCGGCGGCAAGGGCTGGAAGAACCTCGTCGAGAAGGGCTCAGGAGAGGTCGCGCGCCTGCGCGAGCAGATCCTGACGCTCGCCTCCGAGACCGGCCTCCAGATCGGCGAGTACCGCAAGATCGTCAACATGGTCCAGAAGGGCGAGCGCGAAGCCCGTCAGGCCAAGAAGGAGATGATCGAGGCCAATCTCCGGCTCGTGATCTCCATCGCCAAGAAGTACACCAACCGCGGCTTGCAGTTCCTGGACCTGATCCAGGAGGGCAATATCGGCCTGATGAAGGCCGTCGACAAGTTCGAGTACCGGCGCGGCTACAAGTTCTCGACCTACGCGACCTGGTGGATCCGGCAGGCCATCACCCGCTCCATCGCCGACCAGGCCCGCACCATCCGCATCCCGGTGCACATGATCGAGACGATCAACAAGATCGTCCGTACCTCGCGCCAGATGCTGCACGAGATCGGCCGCGAGCCGACCCCGGAGGAGCTGGCCGAGAAGCTGGCCATGCCTTTGGAGAAGGTCCGGAAGGTCCTCAAGATCGCCAAGGAGCCGATTTCCCTGGAGACGCCCATCGGCGACGAGGAGGATTCGCATCTCGGCGACTTCATCGAGGACAAGAACGTCGTCCTGCCCATCGACGCGGCGATCCAGAGCAATCTGCGCGAGACGACGACGCGCGTTCTCGCCTCGCTGACGCCGCGCGAGGAGCGTGTGCTGCGCATGCGCTTCGGCATCGGCATGAACACCGACCACACCCTCGAGGAGGTCGGCCAGCAATTCTCGGTGACGCGCGAGCGCATCCGCCAGATCGAGGCGAAGGCGCTGCGCAAGCTCAAGCATCCCTCGCGCAGCCGCAAGCTGAGGAGCTTCCTCGACAACTGAGATGACGCGGCCGGCCCGAATCCGGACCGGCCGCAACCGTTCTCTGTGTCCTGGCCGTCGGACTCCATCGCGATACTCTCGAGGCGGCCGGGCGATGTCTCGCGCTCCATGGCGCACCCGGTCCGTTCGTGGCGTTGTCCGCCGGTCGCCGTTCGGTTGCCGGCATTGCTTTCGGCCCGCCGCGACGTCCGGTCGGAACATAAGTGGAACGCCTGCGGAGAATCGGCTACCGTCGAACGACTCGACCGAAATCGTCCCCGGAGGCCGCCGCTCGTCACGATCCTCATCGTCCCGATCCTTGCCTCCCGGTTCCCCGCACCCATCTTGGCCATATGCTCCACAGAGGCTCAAAAACGCCCCAGCCTCCGACCGCCGACGCCGACGGCTCGGAGGCCGACGACGTTCCCTTCGGGCTGCTTCAGGAATGCGTCGCGATCCGCGACTGGATGCTGAGCGAGGGCGTTCGCCTGGAGAAGGCGGACGACCTGCTGGCCGGGCTCGCGGAGCGGCTGAACCGGGTCGACGTGCCGGTCGACCGGGCGAGCACCGCCATCGACACCCTGCATTCGGAATATTCCGGCGTCGGCCGGTTCTGGACCCGCGAGGGCGGCACCACCGTGCGGCTGTTTCCGCATGGCGAAGCCTCCGACAGGGCCTATCGCGAGAGCCCGTTCTTCACGGTCCACGAGACGGGGCAGTGGCTGATCCTCGACCTCGCGGAGACCCCGGACGATACCTATGCGGTCATCCCGGAGCTGAAGGCCGGCGGCTACACGCATTACATCGTCGCGCCGGTGATCTTCACCCACGGCAACAAGAACGGCATCACCTTCGCCACCCGCGCCGAGGACGGATTCCGCGACGAGGACATCGCCATCCTGCGCTTCATCATGCCGACGCTGGCGGCGGTGATGGAGATGCGCATCGTCAACAAGCAGCTCGACCATGTGCTGCGCATCTATGTCGGCGACGAGCCGCACAAGGCGATCCTCTCCGGCGCGATCCGCCGGGGGCATGTCCAGCGCATCCGCTCGGCGATCTTCTTCGCCGACATGCGCGACTACACCCGCACCACCGCCGTGATGACGCCGGAGGAGGCGGTGGACCTCCTGAACATCTTCTTCGACTGCCTCGTCCCGGCGATCGAGCGGGAGGGCGGCGAGGTGCTGAAATATCTCGGCGACGGACTGCTCGCGATTTTCCGCGAGACCGGGGATGATCTCGGCGGCGCCGCCAAGGGCGCGCTGACGGCGGCGCAGGCCGCCCTCGCGGCGCTGGACGAGGCGAACGAGCTCGGCCGCTTCGAGTCGCCGGTGGCAGCGGGCATCGCCCTCCATCACGGGGAGGCCGCCTACGGCAATGTCGGCTCGGGGGCGCGGCTCGACTTCACCGTCATCGGCCGCGACGTGAACCTCGCGAGCCGGCTGGCGCAGCTCAACCGGCGGCTCGGCGAGCCGCTGCTGATGTCGAAGCCCTTCGTGGACTTCCTCTGGGACGACCCGGAGCCGCTGGGCGAGCACATGCTCGACGGGTTCGACGAGGCGATCGGCGTCTTCCGGCCGGCGCGCCGGCCGAAGAAGGGCGCGCGCCGGCCGCGTCCCGGCGCCGGCTCCGGGGTTGACCGGGTGCCCGCTTAGGGCCACATCTCTGCGTGTTCCAGGGAGATCCCCGACAAGGGGCTGAGAAACCGCTGGGCGCGACGGTCTTGTCGCGCGGCGCGGAAATCCTTCGAACCTGATCCGGTTCACACCGGCGTAGGGATTGGACCGGGGCCGTTCGAGGCCCGCAGCATCCTCGAAGAGGGCTGAAGGAACCGATCCCTGCGGGCCACCGCGGAGGAGTTCCTTGGTTTCCGTCGATTTTCCCGGCACCGGCGGCCCGATCGGGCTGCGCCGCGTCTCCGCCTCGACCGCCCCCCGATCCGCGCTGCCGCAGCGGGCGGACGTGGTCGTGATCGGCGCGGGGCTGATCGGCCTGTCCGTGGCGTGGACGCTCGCCGGGCGGGGCCTGTCCGTGGCCGTGATCGAGCGCGAGAGCGTGGGGGCAGGCGCCAGCCTCGCGGCGACGGGGATGCTCGCGCCGGCCGCCGAGCACGAGCCGGGCTCCGACCTGCTGCTGCCGCTCGCCATCGAAAGCCTGCACCGCTGGCC
The DNA here is from genome assembly GCF_050591105.1 of Methylobacterium endophyticum. Classification (NCBI taxonomy): domain Bacteria; kingdom Pseudomonadati; phylum Pseudomonadota; class Alphaproteobacteria; order Hyphomicrobiales; family Methylobacteriaceae; genus Methylobacterium; species Methylobacterium endophyticum. The sequence continues at coordinate 283,475 of NZ_JBNHES010000002.1, read as the reverse complement.
GGCGTTTCGCGATGCGCTTCAGGCGGCCTCCGGCATCGGCATCGACTATCGCGAGGACGGCACCCTGGTGCTCGCCATCGGGCGCGACGAGGTCGAGCGGCTGCGCTTCCGCCACGATCTCCAGCGCCGCTCCGGCGTCGCGGCGGAGTGGCTGAGCGGGGAGGCCGTGCGCCGGCGCGAGCCGATGCTGCGGCCCTCCGTCACCGCCGGCATCCTCTGCCCGCTCGATCATCAGGTCGATCCGCGCCTGGTGATGGCGGCTCTCGACGCCGCCTGCCGCTCGGCGGGCGTCGCGGTGGTCGAGGGCTGTGCGGTCGAGGGGCTCGATTGGGCGGGAGGCCGGGTCTGCGGCGTGCGTACCGCTTCCGGCCCGGTGGCCGCCGGGATCGTGATTGTCGCCTCGGGAGCCTGGAGCGGCGAGGGTGGTCTGCTACCGGAGCATCTGGCGCTGCCGGTGCGTCCCCTCAGGGGCCAATCGCTGGCGCTGCGCACCACGCGGCACACGGGAACGCTCACGGGCATGGTCTGGACCGAGCAGGTCCATATCGCTCCGAAATCGGACGGGCATCTCATCGTCGGCGCCACGGTGGAGGATTGCGGCTTCCGGCCGGGCGTCACCGCCGGCGGCCTCTACGCTCTGCTCGAAGGCGCGCGACGGGTGCTGCCGGGCATCGAGGAGATGGAGGTGGAGGCCGTGTGGAGCGGCTACCGGCCGACCTCCGACGACGACGCCCCGATCATCGAGGCGCTGGCGCCCGGTCTCGTCGCCGCCACCGGGCATCACCGCAACGGCTATCTGCTGGCACCGATCACCGCCGATGCGGTCGCCGAGCTCGTCACCACGGGCGCGCTGCCGGACATGGCGAGACCCTTCTCACGCGCCCGTTTCGGCGGGCAGGGGAGCTTGAGGGCATCGGCATGAAGCTCACCGTCAACGGCGCCCCCCGCGAGAGCGAGGCCGCCGATATCGAAGCCCTGTTCCGCATCGAGGCCGAGGAGACCGGCATCGAGAGCCCACAGGGCATCGCCATCGCGCTCAACGGGCGCGTCGTCCGCCGCAGGGACTGGCCGCAGACGCCGGTGAGCGAGGGCGACCGCATCGAGATCGTGCGCGCCATGCAGGGAGGTTGAGAGCCATGAACGACACCGTCACGCCCCTTCGCGCTCCGGACGACGACGCCCTCGTCATCGCCGGCATCCGCTTGTCCTCGCGGTTGTTCATCGGCACCGCCGGCTATCCGAGCCAGGCGATCATGCGCGATGCGGTCGCCGCCTCCGGCGCCGAGGTCGTCACCGCCTCGATCCGCCGGGTCTCGCTCCAGGGCCACGGCTCGGACACCGTGCAGATGCTGAAGGGCAGGCGCTTCCTGCCCAACACAGCCGGCTGCGAGACGGCGCGCGACGCGATCATGACCGCCGAGCTCGCCCGCGAGGCCCTCGACACCACCTGGATCAAGGTCGAGGTCATCGGCGACCGCGAGACGCTCTATCCCGACGCCGCCGAGCTGATCGCCGCCTGCCGGCATCTCGTGGACGACGGCTTCACCGTGCTGCCCTATTGCAATGATGACCCCATCGTCTGCCAGCGGCTCGCCGATATCGGCTGCGCGGCGGTGATGCCCATGGGCTCGCTGATCGGCTCGGGCATGGGCGTCGCCAACCCGGCCAATCTCGAGCTGATCTGCCGCCGCGCCGAGGTGCCGGTGATCGTCGATGCCGGCATAGGCACGGCTTCCGATGCGGTCATCGCCATGGAGCTCGGCGCCTCCGGCTGCCTGCTCAACACGGCGGTGGCCAAGGCCGACGATCCGGTGCGGATGGCCCGCGCCATGCGCCACGCGGTGGAGGCGGGACGCCACGCCCATCTCGCCGGGCGCATCCCGCGACGGGGCCGGGCCGAGCCGTCGAGCCCGCAGCTCGGGCTGGTGGGATCGTGAGGCTGCCCTCGCCGCTGCTCGTCGTCACCGATCGGCACGCGGGGAAGGCCGATCTCGTGGACACCCTGCGCGCGGTGCTCGATGCCGGCGCGCGCTGGATCTGGTTCCGCGACAAGGACATGGAGCCCGCCCGGCGCCTCGCGCTCGGGGAGGCCGTGGCGGTCTGCGTCCGGCATGCCGGCGGCAGGCTGACGGTCGGCGGCGACACGGAGCTCGCGGTGGCGCTCGGCGCCGACGGGGTCCATCTCCCCGGCGGGTCGGGTGCGCCCGCCGTCGAGGCCGCGCGCCGCCTGTTGCCGGAAGCAGCCCTCGTCGGCATCTCAGCGCATGGTCCCTCGGACATCGCGGCGGCCGCCGCCGCAGGTGCGGATTACGCGACGCTCAGCCCCGTCTTCGAGACCGCGAGCAAGCCGGGCTACGGTCCGGCCCTCGGGGTCGAGGGCCTGCGCGCCGCTTCGGCTCTCGGCCTTCCGGTGATCGCGCTCGGGGGAATCACCTCTGGGACCATCGCGCCCTGCATGGCGGCGGGCGCGGCTGGCGTCGCGGTGATGGGCGAGCTGATGCGGGCGGCCGACCCGAAAGCCACGGCCCGCGCCTGCCTCGCCGCCCTCGAGGGTCGGCCGGCCGATTAATACGGTTTCCGGTCGATGCGTTCGGCCCCGTCCGGCTCCCCTCTCCCCCCTGCGGGAGAGGGTGGCCCGCGAAGCGGGTCGGGTGAGGGGAGCGACAGTGCCGGATAGCGCGCGCTCCCCTCTCCCGACCCTCGCTGACGCGAGGCCCACCCTCCCCCGCAAAGGGGGGAGGGAGACACGCGTGGCCGAACGCATCACGGAGAACCGGGACCCACTTCTCCTGGATAGACTCTAACGAAGCGCGTCCCGCAGGTCGTCCAGGATCGCCCGGACCTGCGCTTCCGCGTGCGGGACGCCCTGGCCGGTGTCGATGACGTAATCGGCGCGGGCGCGCTTCTCCGCGTCGGGGATCTGCCGGGCGAGGATCGCGTCGAGGAGCGCCGGGCTCATGCCGTCCCGCGACAACACGCGCGCCCGCTGGACCTCGGCGGGGGCGCTGACCACGGCGACCCTGTCGCAGTCCCTGTCGCTGCCGGTCTCGTAGAGCAAAGGGATGTCCAGCACGACCACGGGGGTCTCTCCGTGCTCCGCGAGGAAGCGCCGGCGCGTCTCGCCGACGCGCGGATGGACGATGGCGTCGAGTTCGGCGAGCTTGTCCGGGTCGGCGGTGACGACGGCGCGCAGCGCGCTCCGGTCCACCGCGCCGTCCGGCGCGAGCACCCCCGGAAAGGCCGCATCCAGCAGCCCCGCCACCTCGCCGCCGGCCCGGTAGAGATCGGCCACGGCCGCATCCGCGTCGTGGACCGGAACCCCGAGGTCGCGGAAGATCGCGGCCGTCGTGGACTTGCCCATGCCGATGGAGCCGGTGAGCCCGAGGATCAGGGGGGAGGGGCGGGGCGGCATCGGCCGGCGCTCAGGATCGTAAGGTTGCAAGCACCGCCCGGCGCAGGGCGTCGGTCACGGCGGGCCGCACGCCGAACCACGCCTCGAAGCCCGGAACGGCCTGATGCAGCAGCATGCCGAGCCCGTCCGCGGTGCGCAGGCCGAGCGCCCTGGCGCGCGCGAGCAGGGCCGTCTCCAAGGGGGCGTAGACGACGTCGGCCACCACCGCCTCGCCGGGCAGCGGCGCGATGTCGAGATCGAGGGGCGCCTGCCCGGTCATCCCCAGAGGCGTAGTGTTGACGAGATAGGTCGTTTCCGGGAGCAGGGCGCCGATCCCGTCCCAGCCGATCGGCCGGATGCGCGCGGGATCGATGGCGGCAAGCTCCCGGCCGCGCTCCAGGTTGCGGTTGGCGACGAGGACGGTGCCGATGCCGGCATCGAGCAGCGCCACCGCCACCGCCCGCGCCGTGCCCCCGGCCCCCAGCACCACCGCCTGCCCGGAGAGGGGGGCGTCGGGCGCGAGCCCCTTGCTCTCGCGCAGGTTCGCGATGAAGCCGGCCGCATCGGTGTTGTCGCCACGGACGCGGCCGTCCTCGGAGACGACGAGGGTGTTCACGGCGCCGATGCGCCGGGCGGTCTCGCTCAGGTCGTCGGCGAGCCGGAAGGCGGCCTCCTTGTGCGGGATCGTGACGTTGCCGCCGGCATGGCGACCCTCCCGTAGGCCCGCGAAGAAAGCGGGGAAATCGGCGGGCGCCACGTCGATCCGCTCGTAGCTGCCCTCGATCCCGTGCTCCGCGAGCCAGTGCCCGTGGATGACGGGGGAGCGCGAATGGGCGATCGGATGCCCGACGACGAAGGCCCGCTTCACCGCAGGGGTCTCTACCTCTTCGTGCCGCATTTTCTTCGCTCAAAAATGCTCTAGCGCGCCGGGCCGTAGGGCGGGCGCGGAATCGCCTTGTGGGCCGCGCGCAAGGCCGCCGACCAGCGCTCGCGCAGGTCGTGAAAGTAAGGGTCGCCCGCCTCGATGCGGTGGTCGACCTCGAGGGTCAGCGCGTTGCGGCGCGCCACGGCGATGTCGATGGGCAGCCCCACCCCGAGATTCGAGCGCATGGTCGAATCCATCGAGACGAGCCCGACCTTCAGGGCCTCGTAGAGGTCGGTCTCGAACTTCACCGCGCGGTCGAGGATCGGCTTGCCGTATTTGTGCTCGCCGATCTGGAGATAGGGTGCGTCCTTGCTGCACTCGATGAAGTTGCCGGCCGAATAGATCAGGAACAGCCGCATGGGCTCGTCGCCGATCTGGCCACCGAACAGGAAGCTGACCTCGAAGCGCAGGTTGGCCGCCTCGAAACCGGGCCGCTCTATGGAGCGGACCTGGCGGATGGCGCGGCCCACGGTCTGCGCCGCCTGGAACATGGTCGTCGCCTCGACGAGCTTCTGCGGAGGGCCCCCCTCCGGCCCCTCGACGCCCTCGGCGAGCAGGCTGAGCACCGACTGCGTCACAGAGAGGTTGCCGGCGGAGGCGAGCATCATCACGCGCTCGCCCGGCACCGAGAAGTTGTGGAGCTTGCGATAGGTGGAGATGTCGTCGAGCCCGGCATTGGTGCGGGTGTCGGCGATCATCAGGAGCCCGTCCTCGACGAGGACTCCGACGCAGTAGGTCATGACGTCTGCTTTCCTGGCGGCGGGCTCGGCGGGAGGCGAGGTTCCCTAGCGCGAACCAGCATCCGCCGCGCTCGAAACCGCTCCCGCGATCCGCTGGCGGATCACTGTTGCGTGGCGGTCTGTGCTTGCTCCACCCGCAGCGTCACGTCCAGCGTTTCGGTGCCTCCGCCGGTGCGGCTTCCCCGGATCGGCGCGGCGCCGAGATAGTCGAGCCCCGCCGCGACGCGGATATAGGCTTCCGTGGTGGCACATTCGTGGACCGGGTCGAACCCGACCCAGCCAAGATCGGGCACCAGCGCCTCGGCCCAGCCGTGGCCGGCCTCGTGCTCGGCCTCTCCGTCCTCCCGGCGGTGGTAGCCGGACACGTAGCGCGCCGGGATGCCGATATGGCGCGCGGCGGCGATGAAGACATGGGCGATGTCCTGGCAGACGCCCTGCTTGGCCTCGAAGGCCCTCGCGGCATCGGTCGCGGTGCTCGCCGGGCCGCCGACGAAGGCCATGTGCCCGTGCACCGCCGAGAGCAGGCGGTGGAGACAGGGCAGGGGGGCGCGGTCGCCCGCCTCCGCCACGCCGAGGGCGAATTCCTGGATGCCGGTGCTCGGCAGCGTCAGGTCGCTCTCGCGCAGGTAGAACAGGTCCGGCAGGCGCTCGACGGCGCCGCGCACGATGCCGTGGGTCTCGTTGGTGTCGACCTCGCCGGTCACGCGGATGACCAGCGCGTCCGAGGCCACGTCCGGCGTGAACCAGTGGACCACGTTGCCGAACCCGTCCTCGCGCTCGGTCAGCCGCCCGTCCACGGAGGGCTCGATCCGCCAGCGGCGGACATACTGCCCGTCATGGTCGCGCGGCGTCAGCCGCAGCACCTGGATCAGGCCGCGGGCCGGCTGCTCGTAGGAATAGATCGTCTCGTGAACGACGCGGATGCGCATGGGCGGCCCCGATTCGCGGCGGGTGTCAGACCGGATGTGTCAGACCAGATACTGCGTCGCGATCGCTTCGCCGACTCGATTGTTCTCCGCGATGAAGGCTTCCACGAACTCGTGCAGCCCCGACAGGAAGATGCGGTCGATGTCCTCGCTCTCCAGCCGCGCGAGCAGGTTGCTGGCTAGCCGCTGGCTCGGGCCCCGGCGCCCGTAGGCGTCTGCGATCAGGTCGAGATGCTCCACGAGCACGCCGTAGCAGTTCGCGAAGGAGCGCGGCATCTGCCGGTTGAGGATGAGGAGGTCCGCCACCAGCAGCGGCTTCACGCTCTCCCGGTAGACCCAGTGATAGGCGTTGAAGGCCGAGACCTCGCGCAGGATCGTCGTCCACTGGAAGTAGTCGAGGCTGCCGCCGACCTTCTCGGTGTCCGGCAGCAGGATCTGGTACTTCACGTCGAGGATGCGCGCGGTGTTGTCGGCCCGCTCGATCGCCGTGCCGAGGCGCGTGAACCAGTAGGTGTCGTTCCGCAGCATCGTCCGGTAGGCCGAGCCGTCGAAGGTGAGGGAGATGCCCTTCACCCAGTCGAGGAAGCGGGAGAACTCCTCGCGGTTGAGGTCGCGGCCCTCGTAGTTGCGCAGCTCCAGCCAGGCGCCGTTGATCGTGTCCCACATCTCGGTGGTGAGCGCCGTGCGCACGCTGCGGGCGTTCTCGCGGGCGGTCTCGATGCAGGAGCGGATCGAGGAGACGTTGTGCGGGCTGAAGGCGAGGAAGTTGCAGACCGTATCGGCGTTGACCGCGTCGTAATGCTGCTTGAACACCGTCTCGTCGCCGGCCGAGGCCAGCGCCGAATCCCACTCGTTGGTCTCGCCGCCGCCGTAGCTCGTCGGCAGCGAGGCGAGACGATGGGCGGCATCGAGGATGCGCGCGACGAACTCGGCCCGCTCGACGTAGCGTGAGAGCCAGTAGAGGTTGTCTGCGGTCCGGGAGAGCATGGGCTTCCGTGGTCTGGTCTGGCCGGCTCGAGCGCCGGGAGAAATGGATCGCGGTGTTCGGGAGGCGTCGGCGCCGTCAGGCGTCGAGCACCCAGGTGTCCTTGGTGCCGCCGCCCTGGCTGGAATTGACCACGAGGGAGCCCTCCTTCAGCGCCACGCGGGTCAGGCCGCCCGGCACGATGCGGATCTGGTCGGCCCCGCAGAGGACGAAGGGCCGCAGGTCGACATGGCGGGGGGCGACCCCCGAGGCGACGAAGGTCGGGCAGGTCGAGAGCGAGAGGGTCGGCTGCGCGATGAAGCCGTCCGGCGCGTGGCGGATGCGGCGCCCGAACTCCTCGATCTCGCGCTTGGTGGCGTGCGGGCCGACGAGCATACCGTAGCCGCCCGAGCCGTTGACCTCCTTCACCACGAGCTCCCCGAGATTGTCCATCACGTAGGAGAAGGCTTCCTTCTCGCGGCAGCGATAGGTCGGCACGTTCTTGAGGATCGGCTCCTCGCCGGTGAAGAACTTCACGATCTCCGGCATGTAGCTGTAGACTGCCTTGTCGTCCGACACGCCGGTGCCGACGGCGTTGGCGAGGGTGACGTTGCCGCGCTCGTAGGCGTTCATGATCCCCGGCACGCCGAGCACCGAATCCGGCTTGAACACCAGTGGATCGAGGAAGTCGTCGTCGAGCCGGCGGTAGACCACGTCGACCCGGCGCGGGCCTTCGGTGGTGCGCATGTAGAGCACGTCGTCCTTGGTGAAGAGGTCGGACGCCTCCACGAGGTCGACGCCGAGCTTGTCCGCCAGGAACGAGTGCTCGTAGAAGGCCGAGTTGTAGCGCCCCGGTGTCAGCAGCGCGACGGTGGGGTCGCGGGTCGCGGTGCTCGGGGCGAGGCTGCGGAGCGTGGCGAGCAGCGCGTCCGGGTAGTTCTCGACCGGCGCGACCCGGTGGCGCGAAAAGAGGTCCGGGAAGAGGCGCAGCATCACCTCGCGGTTCTCGAGCATGTAGGACACCCCCGACGGGATGCGGGCGTTGTCCTCCAGCACGAAGAAGTCGTTCTCGCCGGTGCGCACGATGTCGATGCCGGCGATGTGGACGTAGAGGTTGTGCGGCACCCTGAAGGCGCGCATCTCCATCCGGTAGTGGGCGTTCTTGTAGACGAGATCGGCCGGGATGATGCCGGCCTTGATGCATTCCTGCGCGCCGTAGACGTCGCTGAGGAAGGCGTTGATGGCGGTGACGCGCTGCTTCAGCCCGCGCTCCAGGAAATCCCATTCGGGCTTCGTCAGCACCCGAGGGATGATGTCGAAGGGGATCAGCCGCTCGGTGGAATCGGTCTCGCCATAGACCGCGAAGGTGATGCCGATGCGGCGGAACAGGAGCTCGGCCTGACTGCGGCGGGTGTTGAACTGGTCGGCGGGCGTGGCATCGAGCCACGACTTCAGGGCGGCATAGGCGTCGCGGACCGCGGCGGGATTGGAGGTATCGACCTCGAACCCGGTCATCTCGTCGAACGCCACACCGGCCATCTCGTGCTCCCTTACTGCACAGGCTAAAGGCAAGAGGCGCGCCATGCAAAGGTTGCTGGCCGGCGCCGGAACCGCCTGCTTATTTTCGCGCCACTCGGATACGGACGGCGAGGTTCGGCGCTCGTTCAGCGGTCAAAACAGCTTCAGCGCCTTCATGCTCGCATGCCCGTCCCTGCCGAGGATCACATGGTCGTGCACGGTGATCTTCAAGGGCGCCAGGATCGAGACGACCTCCCGTGTCATGGCGATGTCGGCCCGCGACGGGGCCGGATCGCCGGACGGGTGGTTGTGCGCGAGGATGATCGCGGTGGCCGAGAGCTCGAGCGCGCGGCGCGCGATCTCGCGGGGATAGACCGGCGTATGGTCGACGGTGCCCTGGCCCTGCACCTCGTCCGCGATGAGGTGGTTGCGCTTGTCGAGGAAGAGCACCCGGAACTGCTCGCGCGTCCCGAAGGCCATGGTGACGCGGCAATAGTCGAGCACCGCGTTCCACGAGGCCAGCAGGGGCCGGCCGACGATCTCCCCGCGCGCCAGCCGGCGTCCGGCCGCCTCGATCAGCTTCAGGTCCGCGATCACCGCCGGGCCGATGCCGTCGACCTCGGCGAGCCGCGCCGGCTCGGCGGCGATCGCCTCCGCGAAGCTGCCGAAGCGGGCGATCAGCGCCTTGGCCAGGGGCTTCACGTCCCGGCGCGGGATCGAGCGGAACAGCGTGAGTTCGAGCAGCTCGTAATCGGGCATCGCCTCGGCGCCGCCCTTGGCGAAGCGCTCGCGCAGGCGCTCCCGGTGGCCGACATGATGGGGCGCCTCGACCTCGGCCGATGCGAGTATCGGAACGCCCGGCGCCTCCATCAAAGCATCCGCCGAGGGGCGCCTGGCCACGCGGAGCGCCGCTCAGGAGGCGACGTTCGCGGGCTGGTGCAGGCCCTTGGGCGACACCGTGAAGATCTCCACGCCCGTCTCCGTCACGCCCACCGTGTGCTCGAACTGCGCCGAGAGGGAGCGGTCCCGCGTCACGGCGGTCCAGCCGTCCGCGAGGACCTTCACCGCCGGGCGGCCGAGATTGATCATCGGCTCGACGGTGAAGAGCTGTCCGGGCATCAGCGGCACGTCGTAGCTCGCCTCGACATAGTGCAGGATGGTCGGCGCGTCGTGATAGGTGAGCCCGAGGCCGTGGCCGCAGAAATCGCGCACCACCGAGCAGCGCTCGGCCTCCGCGTAGGTCTGGATGGCGCGGCCGATATCGTTGGTGGAGCCGCCCGGCCGCACCGCCGCGACGCCCCGCATCAGCGCCTCGTAGGTGATCTCGCACAGGCGCGCGGCCTTGCGCGGCACCTCGCCGACGAAGGCCATGCGGCTCGAATCCCCGTGCCAGCCGTCGAGGATCAGGCAGAGGTCGAGATTGACGATGTCGCCCTCGCGCAGGGGCTTGTCGTTGGGGATGCCGTGGCAGACGACGTGGTTGACCGAAGTGCAGATCGATTTCGGATAGCCGCGATAGAACAGCGAGGCCGGGTAGGCGCCGTGGTCCATGGCGAACTCGTAGGCGAGCCTGTCGAGATGCTCGGTGGTCACGCCCGGCGCCGTCGCTTCCATGAGCAGGTCGAGCGCTTCCGCCGTGAGGCGGCCGGCGCGGCGCATCCCCTCGAACGCCTCGGGGCCGTGGATCGGCGGCATCGGTGCGCGGCGTCCGCCTGCGGAACCGTCCTTGGCCGTGGCCTGGTCTTGCTGGGTCATTCGGGGAGCGTGGTGACGAGGGATCGTGCGGGCGAGGGCGCCGACGCGCTGCCCGACGCTCCTTGTAGGGCCGGCGCGCGCGGGCGCCAACCCGCAACACCGCGCGGCGCCCACCTGCAAGCGGCCCCTAGGCTTGCGCCGCGCGACGGGCTAGACGATTCCGCCTCGGAAGGCGCCGGCCCGAGACCCGCATCGCGGGCTCCGGCGGTCGATCACACGGGACCAGGCGAGCGATGGCTGACAAGGCGGTACCGCATTTCCACAACGACCTCGGCGTGGCGGTCATCCATGTGGGCTCGAAGGAGTTCATGTGCATCGGCGCGCTGCCGCCCTTCGACCACCCGCACGTCTTCCTCGACATGGGCGCCGACGAGGAGATCATCTGCCAGTACTGCTCGACGCTCTACCGCTACCGTCCGACGCTGAAGGCCGGCCACGCCGACCCGGAGGCCTGCGTCTGGCACGACACCGCGCTGGCGGCCGAGTAGGCGCGCCGGCTCGGAAGGCGCATCCGCCGCCGTGGCAAGCCTCGACATCGCCATCGTGGGGGCCGGGATCGGCGGCCTGACCGCCGCGCTCGCGCTGAGCGACGCCGGCCATTCCGTGACCCTGATCGAGCGCCGGACCGGCTTCAGCGAGGTCGGCGCCGGGCTCCAGCTCTCGCCGAACGCCAGCCGGGTGCTGGCCTCCCTCGGCCTCGCCGGGGCGCTGCGCCGGGCGGCGTCGGAGCCGCCGGGCGTCGAGGTGCGCCGTCTCGCGGACGGCCGGACGATCGGGGCGGTGGCGCTCGGGAGCAAAGCGCGCGAACGCTTCGGCGCGCCCTATTACGTCATCCACCGCGCCGATCTCCAGACGCTGCTGCTCGACGCCGTGCGCGGCCGCCCCGGCATCCGCCTCATGGTGGGGCGGGAGGTCACGGGCCTGTCCGAGACGGCCGAGTCGGTCACGCTGACGGTGGAGAGCGGCGGCGGCCTGCGCACCGAGACGCTGCGGGCCGATCTCGCCATCGGCGCGGACGGCCTGCGCTCGCGCCTGCGCGGCCATCTCGACGAGCGGCCCATCGCAACGGCCCGCATGGCGGCATGGCGCGCGACCGTGCCGCGCGAGACGGCGCCTCCGGAGCTCCAGGGAGACGCCACCGGCCTCTGGCTCGGCCGGGGCCGGCATGTGGTGCATTATCCGATCCGGGGCGGCGCGTCGCTCAACGTGGTCGCGGTCGTGCCCGAGCGTCAGGGCGACGAGGATTGGGGACGGCTCGGCGAGCCGGCGGTGCTGCGCGCGCAGTTCCGCGACGCCGCCCCGCCGCTCGCCGAGCTGCTGATGCTGCCCGATTCCTGGCTGGTCTGGTCGCTGGCCGAGCGGCCGGTGGCGCGCGTGCTGGCGCGCGGGCGGGTGGCGCTGCTCGGCGACGCCGGGCATCCGGTTCTGCCCTTCCTGGCGCAAGGCGCGGCGCTCGCCATCGAGGATGCGGCCGTGCTCGCCGCCTGTCTCGCCGAAACGGACGTGTCGGCGGCGCTCGCGGCCTACGACAAGGCGCGGCGGCCCCGCGCCACGACGGTGCGCAAGGCGGCCCTCGCCAATGGCCGGACCTACCATGCCGGCGGCCTCGTCGCCTTTTGCCGCGACGCCGCCATGCGCCGCCTCGGCCCCGACGGCATGCGCGAGCGCTACGCCTGGCTCTACGGCTGGACCCCACCCGGCGCTTGATCTGAACCCTTCGGCCGGCTACCGCACCCCGCGAGCGGACGTGGCGGAACCGGTAGACGCACGAGACTTAAAATCTTGCGGCCGCAAGGCCGTGCGGGTTCGAGTCCCGCCGTCCGCACCATCTTCCTGAGCCGGCATGGGTCTCGTCTTCATCCTCGTCGTCGGCTTGGTGGCCGGGGTCGTCAGCGGCATCGTCGGGACGGGCTCGTCGATCATGCTCGTGCCGGTGCTGGCGGCGGTCTACGGCCCCAAGGAGGCCGTGCCGATCATGGCCGTGGCGGCCTTGATCGCGAACGTCTCGCGGGTGCTGGCCTGGTGGCGCGAGGTCGATGGGCGCGCCTTCGCCGCCTATGCGGGAACAGGTGCGCCTGCGGCGGTGCTCGGGGCTCGCACGCTGCTGGTGCTGCCCCCGCGCGCCGTCGACATCGCCATCGGGCTGTTCCTGCTGGCGATGATTCCCGCCCGGCACGCCTTCGCGGCCCGCTTCGTCCGGCTGTCGCTCGCGCAGGTGGCGCTCGCGGGCGCGCTCATCGGCTTCCTCACGGGAATCGTCGTCTCGACGGGGCCGATCTCGGTGCCGGTCTTCGTCGGCTACGGGCTGGCGAAGGGCGCCTTCATCGGCACCGAGGCCGCCGGGTCGCTCGCGGTCTACGCCGCCAAGACCCTGACCTTCCGGGGTTTCGGGGCGCTGCCCGCCGACCTCCTCGCGAAGGGGCTCGTCGTGGGGGGCTCGCTGATGGCCGGCGCCTTCATCGCCAAACCCTTCGTGATGCGCCTCTCCCCGGATCTCTTCCGCCGGGTGATGGACGGCCTGATGCTGGTCTCCGGGCTCGGCATGCTCTGGAGCGCCTGGATCCGGCCGTAGGGGCCGAACCCGGCCCCGAGGTTTTCGGGCGCGCGGCCTTCATCTTGCGTGCGCGCCGTTCCATGATGCCGCACCGCTCACGGATGGATCGCGCACAGCTCATGCTCCACGCCATTGCCGCCCACACGCGCCGCACGCTTCTGCCCCTCCTCGCCGGAATCGCGCTCGTCGCGGCGCCCGTATCCCTCCACGCCCTCGAGGCCCCCCAGCCCGCTGCCCCCGCCGCCGTCGCGGGCAAGGCCAACATCGTCATCCTCGCCACGGGGGGCACCATCGCGGGGGCCGGCGCCGATTCCAGCAACAGCGCCACCTACAAGGCGGCCAAGGTGCCGGTGGACCAGCTGATCGCGGCCGTTCCGGCGATGGCGAACGTCGCCAACGTGCGCGGCGAGCAGGTCTTCCAGATCGCCTCCGAAAGCCTCACCAATGCCGATCTCGTGACGCTGGCCAAGCGGGTCTCGGCGCTGCTCAAGCAGTCCGATGTCGACGGGGTGGTCATCACCCACGGCACGGACACGCTGGAGGAGACCTCCTTCTTCCTCAACCTCGTGGTGCGCAGCGACAAGCCGATCGTGGTGGTCGGCTCGATGCGCCCGTCCACGGCGATCTCGGCGGACGGTCCGCTGAACCTCTACGACGCGGTCGTCACCGCCGCGAGCCCGCGCTCCAAGGGGATGGGCGTGCTCGTGACCATGAACGACGAGATCCAGTCCGGCCGCGACGCCGCCAAGCGCATCAACATCCGTCCCAACGCCTTCGGGAGCCAGTGGGGCGCGCTCGGCATGGTGGTCGAGGGCAAGACCTATTACTTCCGCGCGCCGGTGAAGCGGCGTGGGGTGAGCTCCGAGTTCGACATCGACGCCATCGACACGCTGCCGGAGGTCGCCATCGTTTACGGCTCCGGCAACATGAGCCCGGAACCCTACACCCGCGCGGCCGATGCCGGAGCGAAGGCGATCATCCATGCCGGCACCGGCAACGGCTCGGTGGCCGGCTATCTCGTCGACACCCTTCGCGCGGTGCGCGGCCGGGGCGTGCAGATCATCCGTTCCTCGCGGGTCGCCGACGGCTTCGTCCTGCGCAACGCCGAGCAGCCCGACGACAAGTACGACTGGGTCGTCGCCCACGATCTCAACCCGCAGAAGGCCAAGATCCTCGCGGCGGTGGCGCTGACCAAGACCAACGACCCGAAGGAGCTGCAACGCATCTTCTGGGAATACTGAGAGCGGTCGGAGATGGCGGCGAGGCATGCGCTTCGCCGCCGCCTCCGGCAGGCTGGAAGCTGGATTTGAAAACGTTTACACGACACGTCCCGCGCCGCCGATGCGCGGCCGGGTGATCGGGCGCGGCGGTTCCGTTCCGACGAAAGGATGCGAGGCATGACCGAGATTCATCCCGAGGTCGCGGCCGTCACCGAGCGCGTCGTCGCCCGCTCGAAGGATTCGCGGCGCGCCTATCTCGACCTGATCGAGCGCGAGCGCGAGAGCGGCGTGCACCGGCCGACGCTGGCCTGCGGCAACCTCGCCCACGGCTTCGCCGCATCGGGAGAGGACAAGGCCGCGATCCGCGCCGGGCGGACGATGAATATCGGCATCGTCACCGCCTATAACGACATGCTGTCGGCCCATCAGCCCTATGCGCGCTACCCCGACCAGATCAGGGTCTTCGCCCGCGAGCGCGGAGCGACGGCTCAGGTCGCGGGGGGCACCCCGGCCATGTGCGACGGGGTCACGCAAGGCCAGCTCGGCATGGAATTGTCGCTGTTCTCGCGCGACACCATCGCGCTCTCCACCGCCGTGGCGCTGAGCCACGGCATGTATGACGGCGCGGCGCTGCTCGGCATCTGCGACAAGATCGTGCCGGGGCTGCTGATGGGCGCGCTGCGCTTCGGCCACCTGCCGACGATCCTGATTCCGGCGGGCCCCATGCCCTCCGGCCTCGCCAACAAGGAGAAGCAGCGCATCCGCCAGCTCTATGCCGAGGGCAAGGTGGGCCGCGAGGAGCTGCTCGATTCGGAGGCCGCGTCCTATCACGGGGCGGGCACCTGCACCTTCTACGGCACCGCCAATTCCAACCAGATGATGATGGACGTGATGGGCCTGCACATGCCCGGCGCCTCCTTCATCAACCCCGGCACGAAGCTGCGCCAGGCGGTGACGCGGGCCGCGATCCACCGCCTCACCGAGATCGGCGCCGACGGCAACGACTACCGGCCCCTCGGGCGCTGCATCGATGAGAAGGCCATCGTCAACGCCGTGGTCGGGCTGCTGGCGACGGGCGGTTCGACCAACCACGCCATCCACCTGCCGGCCATCGCGCGGGCGGCGGGCATCGTGCTCGACTGGGAGGATTTCGACCGGCTCTCGGCCGTCGTGCCGCTGATCGCGCGGGTCTATCCGAACGGTCCGGGGGACGTGAACAACTTCCACGCGGCCGGCGGCATCAGCTTCGTCATCGCCAGCCTGATCGATGCCGGGCTCCTGCATGACGACATCCTGACGGTCTCCGGCGCCCGCCTGCGCGACCATGCCCGCGACCCGAGGCTCGAGGGCGAGGAACTGGTCTTCGAGGACGCCCCCGCCGAGAGCCGCGACGAGCAGATGCTGCGGAAGCCGGCGGCCGCGTTCCAGCCGGACGGCGGCATGCGGCTGGTGAAGGGCAATCTCGGTCGCGCCACCTTCAAGACCAGCGCCGTGGACGAGAGCCGCCGCACCGTCGAGGCGCCGGCCCGCGTCTTTTCGGATCAGGACGACGTCATCAAGGCCTTCAAGGCGGGGGAACTGGAGAAGGACGTCATCGTCGTGGTGCGCTTCCAGGGGCCGCGCGCCAACGGCATGCCGGAGCTTCACAAGCTGACCCCGCCGCTCGGCGTCCTCCAGGATCGCGGCCACAAGGTCGCTCTCGTCACGGACGGGCGGATGTCGGGGGCCTCCGGCAAGGTGCCGGCGGCGATCCACCTGAGCCCGGAAGCCCTCGGCGGCGGCATCATCGGCAAGATCCGCGACGGCGATGTTGTCCGGCTCAGCGCCGAGGAGGGGCTGCTCGAAGTCCTCGTGGACGAGGCTGAACTCGCCGCCCGCGAGGAGGCGGTGCAGCCGACGCCGGCCTTCGGCACCGGCCGCGAGCTGTTCGCCTTCATGCGCCAGGGCTGCGATACCGCCGAGCAGGGCGCCTCGGCGCTGCTCGCCGCCGCCGGCCTCTGATCCACCGCCGCGATCGAGAATACGCAGGAGAGCCCGCATGCTGAATATCGACGCCCTGATGCGCTCGGTCACGGTGATCCCGGTCCTCGTGATCGAGGACGCGGCCCATGCCCAGCCCATCGCCGAGGCATTGGTCGCCGGTGGCCTGACGGCCCTCGAAGTCACCCTGCGCACCCCGGCCGCCCTCGATGTGATCCGCGAGATGGCGAAAGTCGAGGGCGCCGTCGTCGGCGCGGGGACGGTGCTCAACCCGCGTGACCTCGACGCCGCCATGGAGGCGGGCGCCACCTTCATCGTGAGCCCCGGCCTGACGGCGCCGCTGACGGAAGCCGCGCTCGATCGCGGCATCGCCTATCTGCCCGGCATCGCCAACTCGGCCGACATCATGCGCGGGCTCGATTTCGGGCTCGACCATTTCAAGTTCTTCCCCGCCGAGGCCGCCGGCGGCATCAAGGCGCTGAAGGCGCTCTCCGGTCCCTTCGGTCAGGTCAGCTTCTGCCCCACGGGCGGGATCACCGAGGCCACCGCCGGGGACTGGCTGGCGCTCAAGCCGGTGCTGTGCGTTGGCGGAAGCTGGGTCGTGCCGTCCGGATCGCCCGATACCGCCGCGATCCGGCGCGCGGCGGAAGCCGCCTCCCGCCTGCGGCCGGTCTGACCTCTCGACACGCGAACGCCCGCCCGGACGGACCGGACGGGCGCTGAATGATCGGGTGCAGTGGGCGATCAGCAGCCGTCGCCCTTGGCTTCCTGCGAGGCCGTCTGCTTGCCCTCGTCCTGCTTCCTGACGTCGGACGGCGAGGTCGCGGCGGCGGAGCCGGCATTGTTCATGGCGCCGACCGTGCCGGGCGACTCGCCCTTGGCGCCGGGGCTCACCTTGGTGGTGGAGCCGGGATCGACGGACGAACTCTTGTTGGTGTTCTTCTCGTTGCCGACCGTGGTGCCGGTGGTGCAGGGCGCGGCCATCGCGGCCGAGCTCATGGCCAGCAGGGCGGCGCCCGCAAGAGCGGTGACGATCTTCATGCGTTCCTCCGTTGGTTGTTGTCGGGAGGAAACGGCATGGTTTGATGGATGTTCCCGAAAACGTGAGCAGTCGAATTGTCGATTGTGTATGTGTTCATACACCATCAAGGCGAAGCTTCGGGTGTTTGCGGCGGCGATGATCTGACAATACCGCGTCGGATGGGATTCATGTCGGGACCGTGCCGGGCGATCCGTCGCGAGACTTCGCCCGCCGATCCGTCACTGAGCCGGCTGAAGCACCGGGATCTCGCGTGGCTCGAAGCGCCCGTCCCCGGCGGCTTTCATGTCGATGCGGCGGTCGTGCAGCGCGTTGAGCGTCAAGCGGTGGCCGATGGAGACGATGGTGGTGCCGGGAAGCCGCTCGCGCAGCATCCGGTAGATCGCCGCCTCGCTCGGCTCGTCGAGGGCCGCGGTGGATTCGTCGAGGAAGAGCCAGTCCGGCTTGGCGAGGAGCGCGCGCGCGATGGCGAGGCGCTGCTGCTCGCCGCCCGAGAGCACGCGGTCCCAGGTCTCGACCTCGTCGAGCTTGGTCGCCAGATGGCCGAGCTGGGCCGCCTCCAGCGCCTCGCGGATGACGGTATCGGGGAACTGGTCCGTGGTGTTCGGGTAGACCACGGCCCCGCGCAGGGTGCCGAGCGGGATGTAGGGCCGCTGCGGCAGCACCAGCGCGGAATGTCCGGCCGGCACGTCGACGCGGCCCTTGCCGAAGGGCCAGATGCCGGCGATGGCGCGGAACAGCGTGGACTTGCCCGATCCCGAGGGGCCGGTGAGCAGGGTCGCGGCGCCCTTGGTCAGCGCGATCCGGTCGGCGGCGACGATCTCGCGGCCGTCGGGCAGGGCGAGCCGCAGGTCGCTGGCCGTGACGTCAGTCTTGGCTTCGTTGCCCTGAACGAGCCCGTAGCCGGCGGCTGACAAAGCTTCCGCCTTGGTCATGGCGCGCTTGAAAGAGGTCAGGCGGTTGGTGTTCGCCTTGTAGGACGCCAGGGTGATGTAGGCGTTGATGAAGAACGACAGCGAGTTCTGGACGTTGCTGAACGCGTCCGAGGTCTGCTGTAGGGTGCCGAGGGTGATCTTCTTGAGGAAGAACGACGGCGCGGCGATCACCAGCGGAAACAGGGCGCTCGTCTGCCGGTAGCTGAAGGTGAAGGCGATCAGCTTGATCTTGCGGAAGATGATGCCGACGTAGTTCGAGATGATCTCGCGATAGAGCGACCACAGCCGTACCGATTCGGCGCGCTCGCCGCGCAGCAGCGCGATCTGCTCGCTGTAGATGCGGTTACGGGCGAGCGAAAAGCGGAAGTCGGCTTCCACCTGCTCCTGGCGGAAATCGAGCCCGATCAGCGGCTTGCCGATGATGTGGGTGAGCCAGGTGCCGACCACCGCATAGGCGATCACCAGCCAGACCAGGAAGCCCGGCACCACCGTGTCGGTGAAGGGCAGCACGAAGTCGCGCGAGAGCGTCCACAGGATGACGATGAAGGAGACGAGCTGCGCCGCCTGCGACAGCAGCTTGATCGAGATCGCCGCCGTCTGCTGGATGAACAGGTTGACGTCGCTCTGGATGCGCTGGTCCGGGTTGTCGGCCTGCTCGCCGGTGAAGGGGATGCGGTAATGCGTGCCCCGGTCGAGCCAACGCTCGAAGAAGCTGCGCGTCAGCCAGGTCCGCCAGCGGATATGGAGGGAGGAATCGACGAAGATGTCGAACATCCCGATGGCGACGTTGAGCACCGCGAGCGGGATGAAGATCCACACCACCTGATACCAGAAGGCATCGGCGTTATATTCCTGAAGCGAGTTGTAGATGTCGCGGTAAAGAAAGTTGAAGCGCAGCGTCAGGGCCACGTCGGCGAAGTTCACGAAGATCGAGAGCGCCACCAGCCGCTGCCCGATCCGGCCTTCCGTGCTGCCGAACCAGCGGAACAGGCCGATCTCCTTGGTCGGCGCGTCGCTGTTGGCGAAATACGGATCGGCGATATGCGTGATCTCGCGGATCGGCTTCAGGTAGGAGATCGCCAGCACGATTGCCGCGAAGACCACGGCGCCGGTGGCCGCGAAGGCCGGGGGCAGGAGCGCCGCCAGCGTCGGCGGCAGAACCCCGGCCGCCGCCAGCGTCTTCGCGCCCGCGAGCAGCAGGTAGCCGATCCCGTAGACCGAGACGAAGACCTTCAGGTAGGCGGAGAGATTGCCGGAGGCCAGCAGGATGCCGGCCATGGCGAGACCCGCCAGCGACACGTAGAGGGGCGGAGAGGGAATCCCCGGCACGATCATCAGAAGCAGGGCGACGGCGCCCGTGATGAGGGCTTGCAGGCCGAGGCCGCCTTTGATCGCTGCCACACGCGTCTCCCGAAAAAGCCCATGCCGCCCGCCGCCGGATCGCGGCCCCGCTCCGGGACAGGAGCACGGACCGTCCGGCAGTGATGGCGCGGCGTGGCGAGATAGTGGCGCGGATGGCCGCTTGTCACGTGAATGATCGGACATGCGCCCGGCGGGGAGGCGCCGGCCGGGCGGCGGGCGCTACTGCCAGTCCCATTCCTCGAAGCCCGGCTCCCGGCAGCGGTAGCCGATCGGGCATTGCGGGTTGTCGCGGGTGGGGACGAAGCGGAGCTCGGCCACCTCCGAGAACTCGCAGACGTTGCGGTCGCGCACGAAGCGCTCGGGCTGGCCCCGGCCGGTGCTGAGCACGGCCGATCCGTCGCGCTTCACGGTCTCGATGGCGTCGGCGCAACTCATGCGTGTGGTGGGAATGCGTGTCTGCCCGCTTGCCGGCATCGCCGTGGCGAGGCCGAGCAGGAGAACGAGGGCGGGCCTTGCCATGGGAAGCGGTGGATGCCTGTGCCGCGGCGAACGGCCAAGCATGGCAGTTTCCTCCGGCGGCGGGAAGGGGCGGGGGCCCTCGGGCGGGAATGGCCGGGGGATGTTGCCGGGGAGACGCTATGCGAGGCCGCCGCCGTGCCCGCGCCGCAATCGGGCCGTTTAGGGGATTCCCCGAACGCAAAGAACCGTTAAGACTTCGTTTCGATGAAAACGGGAGCAGGCGGTCCGCGCGCGTTCGGGCCATGTCATCGTCAGGGATCACTCAGATGTCCGGCCTCTCGATCCTGAATCTCGAGGCGGTGCGCGCCGCGCCTCTCGCACGCCAGCCCTACGCCTATGCCCTCGGCAACGATGTCCTCAACCCCGAGGCGATCGACGAGATCCGCCGCGATTTTCCCGACATCGCCAAGCCCGGTTACCTCACCGTGGACGAGGTGGCGCTGAAGGGCCGCTTCAAGGCCCTGATCGAGGAACTGGAGAGCGACGCGTTTTCCAAGATCATCGGCGACAAGTTCGGGGTCGACCTCGTGTCCTGCCCGCGCCTCACCACGATCATGAAGCGAAGCCAGCCGAAATACGGCTCGATCCACACGGACGGCCCCTCGAAGGTGCTGACGCTCCTCGTCTACATGAACGACGCCTGGGACGCGCCGGCCGCCGGCCGCCTGCGGGTGCTCTACGACGGCAAGAACTACGAGCCCTTCGCCGTCGAGGTGCCCCCCACCATGGGCACGATGTTCGCCTTCCTGCGCGCCGACAATTCCTGGCACGGCCACGAGCCGTTCGAGGGCGAGCGCCGGGTGGTGCAGGTGGCCTGGCTCAAGGATGCCTCCGAGCTGGAGCGCAAGAAGAAGCGCAACCGGACGGCACAGTTCCTGAAAGGCATCTTCGGCCGCTGAGCGGCCGCCGGGGAGGGCGGACATGGCCATGGGCTTGAGCAGCGCGACGATGGATGCGGGAGCCGATCCGGTCTCCGGCGCGCCGTCCTGCGCCTTCCTGCCCGTGACCGTATCCCCCCCGACGCCGCCCGCCGTCCCCGCCCGCAGGCGCTCGCGGCGCGGCATGGCGTTGCTGGTCGTGCTCTCGGCCGGGTGGGGGGCGCTGTTCAGCTACAGCATCGCCTATCTCTCGGACGATCCTCCGGCGCGCTCCGCTCCGGGTCTCGACGGCGGCGTCGCCCTGCGCAACGACCCGGCCGCCTTCCAGATCGCGGCCGATCTCGCCGCCCGTCCGGAGGCCGTGCCGGCCGTGTCGAGGGCGCGGCCCGAGCCCGAGCCCGCCATCCGCCTCGCCGGTCTGAGATCGGGGCCGCAGCTCTCGAAGGCCGAGGCCGATGCCGCCGCCGCGTCGCCCGCGCCGGGGATCGGCGACCGGGCGGAGTTCGTCGGGACATGGGGGCCGACAGGCGCCGCCTGCGGGGCCCGCTCGCGCCGGCGAGGCTACATCCCGGCGACGATCACTGCAGAGGGGGCGCGGGCCGGACGCACCATTTGCAGCTTCCACGACGGCCGCCGCGCCGGAAACGGCTGGCAGATGGCGGCCGATTGCAGCGACCGGGGCCGGCGCTGGTCCTCGCAGGTGCGGCTCGTGGTCGACGGAGACCGGCTCACCTGGACGAGCGGCAAGGGCTCGTCCTCCTATGTCCGCTGCGGGCGCCGGGCCGGCTGATATCGTTTCCGCTTGATCGGTTCGGCAACGCGCGTCTCCCTCCCCCCTTTGCGGGGGAGGGTGGGCCTCGCGTCAGCGAGGGTCGGGAGAGGGGAGCGCGCTATCCGGCACTGTCGCTCCCCTCTCCCGACCCGCTTCGCGGGCCACCCTCTCCCGCAGGGGGGAGAGGGGCGCCGGGCGACACCGAACCGATCGCCCCGAAGCCGTATGAAAATGCCCGCCGCTACAGCGTCCGCGCCAGCATCTCGGCGGGGTCGAGGCTGTTCGGGTCGCCGAGCTCGCGGATGAAACGCTCCCGCCAGGCTTGGCTCGCCTCGTCGCGCTGGACGCGCAGCGCGATTCCGTCCGGATCGATCACCGGGGCGGGATCGACCCCCATCGCGCGGGCGATCCGCTCCACCGCCGGCTGCGGCGCGGCGGCGATGTCCTCGTAGAGCACCTCGATGGGCTCGATCCCGGTACGGGCGAAGAACATCTCCCAGCGCGCGTTGCGCTGGCAGACCTGCGCCACATAGGTGCGGATCGCCTCGCCGTCATAGGCGATCTCTCCCCGTACCGCGTCGGTGGAGCGGAACTGCTGCGACTGGATCGAGCGGACCCAGGAGATCGCCTGTCCCAGCACGTCCCGGCGGCGCAGCCGGACGAAGGTGAGGTTCGGCAGCATCTCGGTCAGGCGCAGATGCGGCGCGACGGTATCGAACAGGCCGGGGAAGAGCTTGAGCGCGTACACGCCGTTGGCGGTGGCGCCCATGGTCAGGATGCGGCCTATCTGATCGCGCGGGTCGTCCGGGTAGGTGGGATCGTCGCGCAGGCGCCGGACCGCGCCGTTGAAATACTCGCGCGGCTGCCCGAGCACCCCCGTGCTGCCCAGAATCTCGCAGAAATAGTTGCTGCCGGAGCGCGGCGCCCCGCACACGGCATAGCCGCGCGTGGCGGCGACGGGAGGCGGCGACGCGGCGGGCTGGCCGCTGCTGCGGAAGAGGCGCGAGAGAAGGCTCATGGAGGTGCCGTTCTAGCGGAACGGTCCGCCTCGCGAACAGCCGCCGGATACGAAAAAGGGGCCGCCTTTCGGCGACCCCCGTTCGTCTCGCGACGAGCGTCGGACCTCTTAGAAGTCCATGCCGCCCATGCCGCCGCCGCCCGGCATGGCCGGGGCTGCGTCCTTCTTCGGCGCGTCGGCGACCATGGCCTCGGTGGTGACGAGGAGGCCGGCCACCGAGGAGGCGTCCTGAAGGGCGGTGCGCACGACCTTGGCCGGGTCGACGATGCCGGCCTGGATCATGTCCACGTACTCTTCGGTCTGGGCGTTGAAGCCGAAGGTCTCGGAGCCCGTGTTGTCGGTGATCTTGCCGACCACGATCGAGCCCTCGACGCCGGCGTTCTCGGCGATCTGGCGGATCGGGGCCTCAAGCGCCTTCAGCACGATCTTGATGCCGGCCTGGACGTCCGGGATGTCGGAGGTCAGCGCGGAGACGGCCTTCTTGGCGCGCAGGAGCGCCGTGCCGCCGCCGGGGACGATGCCTTCCTCGACCGCCGCGCGGGTGGCGTTGAGGGCGTCGTCGACGCGGTCCTTCTTCTCCTTGACCTCGACCTCGGTCGCGCCGCCGACGCGGATCACCGCGACGCCGCCAGCGAGCTTGGCGAGACGCTCCTGGAGCTTCTCACGGTCGTAATCCGAGGTGGTCTCCTCGATCTGGGCCTTGATCTGGCCGACGCGGGCCTCGATGTCGGCCTTCTCGCCGGTGCCGTCGATGATCGTGGTGTTCTCCTTCTCGATGCGCACGCGCTTGGCGCGGCCGAGCATGGGGAGCGTCACGTTCTCGAGCTTGATGCCGAGGTCCTCGGCGATCATCTGGCCCTTGGTGAGGATCGCGATGTCCTCGAGCATCGCCTTGCGGCGGTCGCCGAAGCCCGGAGCCTTCACGGCCGCGACCTTGAGGCCGCCGCGCAGCTTGTTCACGACGAGGGTGGCGAGCGCCTCGCCCTCGATGTCCTCGGCGATGATGACGAGCGGCTTGCCGGTCTGCACCACGGCCTCGAGGACCGGGAGCATCGCCTGGAGCGAGGAGAGCTTCTTCTCGTGGATGAGGATGTAGGGATCCTCGAGCTCGGCGACCATCTTCTCCGCGTTCGTGATGAAGTACGGGGAGAGGTAGCCGCGGTCGAACTGCATGCCCTCGACGACGTCGAGCTCGGTCTCGGCGGTCTTGGCCTCCTCGACGGTGATGACGCCCTCGTTGCCCACCTTCTGCATGGCGTGGGCGATCATCTCGCCGATCTCCTTGTCGCCGTTGGCGGAGATCGTGCCGACCTGGGCGACCTCGTCGGAGGAGGCGACCTTCTTGGCGCGGGCGATGATGTCCTTCACCGCGGCGGCCGTGGCGAGGTCGATGCCGCGCTTCAGGTCCATCGGGTTGATGCCGGCGGCGACGTACTTGGCGCCCTCGCGGACGATCGCCTGGGCGAGCACGGTGGCGGTGGTGGTGCCGTCACCGGCGATGTCGTTGGTCTTCGAGGCCACTTCGCGCACCATCTGGGCGCCCATGTTCTCGAACTTGTCGGCGAGCTCGATCTCCTTGGCGACGGTGACGCCGTCCTTGGTGATGCGGGGAGCGCCGAAGCTCTTCTCGATCACGACGTTGCGGCCCTTGGGGCCGAGCGTCACCTTGACCGCGTCGGCCAGGATGTCGACGCCGCGCAGCATCTTCTCGCGGGCATCGGCGCCGAAACGTACGTCCTTCGCTGCCATCTGCTAGTCCTCTCGAATGTTGGAAACACGCCCCAAGGCAGCCGGAACGGCCGCCTCCAAGAGCCTGGAAGAAAGACGGAAAACCGAGATCAGGCGACGACGCCCATGATGTCGGATTCCTTCATGATCAGGAGGTCCTGACCGTCGATCTTGACCTCGGTGCCGGACCACTTGCCGAACAGCACGCGGTCGCCGGCCTTGACGTCGAGCGCGTTGACGCGACCGTTCTCGTCGCGGGCGCCGGGGCCGACGGCGACGACCTCGCCCTCCTGGGGCTTCTCCTTGGCCGTATCCGGGATGATGATGCCGCCCTTGGTCTTCTCCTCGCCTTCGATGCGACGGACGACGACCCGGTCGTGCAGCGGACGGAACTTCATATCTGCCCTCTTGCTTCGATTCTCTGGATGGCGTTGATGCGCCTGCGACAGGCGCCTCAGCGGCAGTCGTTAGCACTCTCAACTAATGAGTGCCAGCGATGGGGGCGAGGTAGGCGCGCTCGCCGCGCAAGTCAAGACTGCCGCACCCCTTCAGGCGGACCGACGCATGCTGAGCCTTAACGGCCCCGAGGGCGCCATCGCGCATGCGGGCGGCCCGCCCGCCACGGTCTCCGCCGGCACGGTCTGGCTCGACCTCAACGATCCTTCCCCCGAGGAGGCGCGCCTCGTCGAGGAGACGACGGGCATCCGGGTGCCGTCGCGCAAGGCGCTGAGCGAGGTCGAGAGTTCGAGCCGTCTGCGCCGCCTGAAGAACGGGCTCTCGCTCTCGACCCCGATGATCACCTTCGAGCAGGCGGATTCGCAGCTCCGGCCGCTCGGATTCGTGCTGACCAAGGATCACCTCGTCACCATCCGCTTCCACGAGCTGCGCGCCTTCGAGGACGTGAAGACGCGGCTCGCCGACGCGGACGGCCCCGCCGAGACCAGCACGCAGATCTTCCTGCTGCTGATGGAGCAGCTCGTCGACGGCCTCGCCGACGCGCTGGAGGAGATGAGCGGCGACCTCGACACGCTCTCGACGCGCATCTTCGATTTCGACGTCGGTGCCAAGCGCAAGGACCCCTCCGCGCCCTCCTCGCCCCGCCGCCGGGACGTGGCGCTGCGCCGGATCCTGCGCAGCATCGGCCGTCGCGGGAAGGCGCTCGGCAAGATCCGGGCGAGCCTGCTCGGACTGGAGCGGATCATCCCCTACGTGGCGGGCGAGTGCGAGGGCCTGCTCCAAAGCGAGGAGGACGCGCGCTTCGAGACCATCCGCCGCGACATCGCCTCCCTCGACGAGTTCGAGACGCGTCTCTCGGAGAACGTCCAGTTCCTGCTCGACGCGGCGCTGGGCCTCATCAACATCGAGCAGAACAACACCTTCCGGGTGCTCACCGTGGTCTCGGTGGTGGGCATACCGCCGACGCTGGTGGCCTCGATGTACGGCATGAACTTCAAGAACATGCCCGAGCTGAGCTGGGCCTACGGCTATCCCTACGGCCTCGCGCTCATCGTCGTCAGCGCCCTCGCGCCGGTCCTCTATTTCCGGCTCAAGGGCTGGCTGTAGGACGGATCAGACATCCGTCAGGCCGAGCCCCTCGCGGATATGCGTGGCGACGATCTCGGGAGCCACCAGGGTGTTGCTCTGAACGACGGTGAAGAAGCTTTTCGGATCGATGGCCAGGGGCTTGGCCAGCCATGCCGCGAGGGCATCCTTGTCCCACACGCTCGCGCTCGATCCGAGCCGCTTTCCGGCGGCGGCGACCTCCGCTTGGCTGAGATGGTATTTGGCCATCAGGCCGAACCTCTCGGCGAACAGGCAGTACAGGGTGTACTCGGTCCAGCCGTTGTAGCCGTTGGCGTCGGCGACGATGGTGTCGAGGTCGAGAAGGGTCGCGTAGGGGTCCGGTCCGTGGATCGTCGCGAGATACTCCTCCAGCGCCTTGCACACCGCCGTCGAGAAAAGCTGCGGGGTGACGCCCATTCCGGGCCCCGCTCCCGGCGAGGGAAGGCGCAGCACCTCGGCCGAATAGGACCACCAGCGCGGGAACTTCCCGCGGTCGACCCAGTCCGTCAGGGCACGCCCGTTCACGAAGAGAGCGCCGTCGTCGAAGGAGCGCGTGCAGAAAAGATCCGCGTCGAGGACGAGGGCGAAGTCGCCCGCCACGACCTTGTGGACGCTGAGCTTGATCGCCTGCTGCTTCAGCCAGCCCGCCGCCTTCGTCCCGCGCCCGAGATGGGGAACGACCTCGACCTCGTCATGCAGGCTGACCTGAAGGCGAGGATGTCGCCCTTGCAAGATCGGCTCGATCTTCGCGATGTCGTCGCGCGGGCAGATCAAATGGATGGGAAGCTGTCCCGTTCCCGACCAGAACTTTTCCAGGGAGGAAAGCAGCAAACGCAGCCGCTCCAGATCGTCCCCCCGCCCGGCGGGAGCACATTTGACCGGAACAACGACCGAAAACGTCATCGAGCCTCTCACTGAAATACGATCCGAGTGCCGTTCGGCGGCACGGCGTCAGGCGCGTCGATCACGAGATGTCCGGATGCGCCGCCCCGCCGCTCCGAGATTCGCTTCACGAGGAATCACAATTCTTCGGCGATTGTTGCGACGTTCGGCAGAACGCCGACCCTCCCTAGCATCGGCGAGATGAAAATCAACTCGCCGGCGGGACGACGAAATCCGCCGACCGGCGCCCCGTCTTTCCGGCTTTCCGAAAGCGGCTATAAGGCGGCCCGGCGCGCTCCCGTGATGGCCGGAGCGGCTCGGCAGGCGCATCGCAAGGGACCGGCTCGCACATGTCCTCGTCCTGGATGCGTCTCGCGCGCTCGCCTCGAACGCGGCTCCCGATGCCGGCGCTTTGCCTGCTCCTGGCGATGCAGGCGCCGGCCGCGCGGGGCCAGCCGGCCGAGGTCGGCCGCGCTCCCGGAGGCGCGGCGGCAAGCCGGGGGGCGGATTTCGACCTGCGCCGGGACTTCGCCGCGCGGGGCGACGGAAAGTCCGACGACACGAAGGCCCTGCAAGGCTTCCTCGACGCCTGCGTCGCCTCGGGCGGCCGCTGCTTCGCGCCCGCCGGCACCTACACCCATACCGGCCTGACCCTCGACACCACGCGGCGCACCGCCGGCATCGTCATCCAGGGCGCGGGCGCCGGGGCGACGGTGTGGAAGCTGCGTCCCGGCTCCACGGGCCATGCCCTGACGATCGTGGGCAGCGGCGGCTACGGCAACCAGTCGCGCCCGCGCATCGCCGACCTCACCATCGACGGCAGCGGCACCGGCCTCGACGGCATCCACTTCGCCGACCTCAAGCACGACGCCACGGCGCTCGGCGGCTACTATCAGGGCGCGGACCTGCGCGACGTCACCGTGAAGTTCGCCGGGCGCGACGGCGTCTATGTGGGCCTCTCCGTCAATGCCGGGCAGAGCTTCAACCTCTGGGTGGCGCATCCGCGCCGCAACGGCCTGACGATCAACGGCGCCGGCGACTGGCGCTTCCTCAACAGCCAGTTCTACGGAGCGCAGCGCGCGGGCCTGCCGATCACCGGCATCGCCGACAACGGCAGCGGCGCCGCGCGCGTCACCACCTACCGGCCACACGGGCTGGCGAGCGGCACGCTGGTCGATGCCTGGGGCATGAACGGGGTGGCCGGCGCGCGCGGCACCTGGAAGGTGGCCGTGGTCGATGCCAACCACCTCGACCTCCTCGGCAGCCGATTCACCCCCGACTGGATCGACAGCGGCTGGATCGTCCCGATCCTCGACATCGCCGGGGCGGCCAGGAGCCCCGAGGGCGCGGTGCGGATCACCACCGCGCTCCCCCACGGCCAGCAGACGGGGGATCAGGTCTTCGTGCGCGACATGCTCGGCCTGCCGGCCAACGGTCACTGGATCGTCACGGTCGTGGACGAGCGCACGCTCGATCTCCAGAACGCGAAACACATCAGGCCCTATACCGGCGGCGGCACCCTGCGCCCGGCGACCTTCGGCGTGGCGATCACCAGCCCGGCGGCGAACTTCTTCTCGGACTGCACGATCTACAGCAGCATGATCGGCCTGTCCGTGACCTCGAACTCCGGCAACATCGTCAAGTTCTCGGGTGGCGAGATCAACGGCAACTGGATGGGCGGCTTCTCCATCGCCTCGCTGGGATACTATGCGCCCAACGCCATCACCAACGTGGAGCTCGGCGCCAACAGCAACATCAAGGCCGGGGCCTATAGCGACATCCTGCTGATGAACACCGGGGCCACCGCGATCGTCGGCAACCAGTTCGTGCTCCAGGGGATGCCGGCGAAGTTCCTGGTGGAGGCGGTGGAGCCCACGGACGGCATCGTCTGGAGCGCCAACGCCTACACCACGCACGAGCGCGCCCCCCCCTTCGCGGCGGCACCCCTCGGCGGGGTGAAGCTGCGGCAGTAGGGGCGCCCGCCCTCAGCCCTCGATGCGCGAGAAATCCGCGACTTCGAGGGTGGCGGCGCGCAGCGCGTTGAGCAGCGCCAGGCGGTTGGCGCGCAGCGCCGGATCGTCGGCGTTCACCGTGACCTTCTCGAAGAAGGCGTCGACGGGCGCGCGCAAGGTCGAGAGCGCTTGCATGGCGCCGGCGAAATCCTCCCGCTCCACCGCAGCCGAGGCGTCGGCACGGGCCTTCGCCAGCGCCTCGAACAGGGCCGTCTCCTCGGCCGAGGCCGCGAGCCCCGGATCGGGCGCGGCCTCGTAGGCGCGGCCGTCCTTCTTCTCTTCGATGCGCAGGATGTTGGCCGCGCGCCGGTAGCCCGCGAGCAGGTTTTTTCCGTCCTCTGTGTCGAGGAACTGCCCGAGCGCCTCGACCCGGCGGACCACCATGAGCAGGTCGTCCTGGCCGGGAAGGGCGAAGACGGCGTCGATCAGATCGTGGCGGGCGCCCTGGTCGCGGAGGTAGACTTTGAGGCGGTCTGCGATGAACGCAAGGAGGTCGACTTCGGCGGGATCCTCGATGATCTGATCGCTAAAGGCCGCTGCGTCTTTTTCCAGATCCCCGGATAGTTGGATCTCGAAGACGAATTTCTGTTTCTGTTCGTAGAAAGCGCTCGGCAGCGCCTCTTCCCGCAAGGGGAGCCTGAGACCGTTCTCAAGGATGAGGCGAATGACGCCGAGCGCCGCGCGGCGTAGCGCGAAAGGGTCTTTGCTGCCTGTCGGTTTCTCGTCGATCGACCAGAACCCTGCCAGCATGTCGAGCTTGTCCGCCAGCGCCACGACCACCGAGACCGGATCGCTGGGCACCCGATCCGAAGGACCGAGCGGCTTGTAATGCTCCTCGATAGCCGCTGCGACGCTGTCGGCCTCGCCTTCCAGGGCCGCATACTTGCGGCCCATGAGCCCCTGCAATTCAGGAAACTCGCCGACCATTTCTGTGACGAGATCGGCTTTCGCGAGCCGCGCGGCGCGCCCAGCCATATCGACATCGACAGCCATGCCGAAGCTGAGCTGAAATGCCAGCCGGCGCGCCAGGATCGTGATCCGTTTGACACGCTCGCCCTGCGTGCCGAGCTTCTCGTGGAAGACGATTGCATCGAGCTTCGGCAGGCGGTCCTCGAGCTTCACCGCCTTGTCGGTCTCCCAGAAGAACTTCGCGTCCGAGAGACGGGCGCGGACCACGCGCTCGTTGCCGGCGGTGATGGCGAGACCGCCGTCGCTGGCCTCCAGGTTCGAGACCAGGATGAAGGCCGGCGCCAGGGCCGTCTCTCCTCCCCCTTGCGGGGAGGAGCCGGAGGTGGGGGTGGTGCCGGAGAGAGCGGGCGCGGTGCCTTCCGCGCGCCCCCCCTCCGACCCGGCCGATGGCCGGGCCACCTCCTCCGCAAGGGGGGAGGGCTTCCTCAGCACGAAGCATTTCTGGTTGGCGCGGATGGTGGCGCGGACCGCCTCGGCCGGTATGTCGAGGAAGCTCTCGTCGAAGGAGCCCATCAGCACGACCGGCCATTCCACGAGGCCCGCGACCTCCTCCAGCAGGCCCTCGTCCTCCACGAGTTCGAGACCGCGCGCGAAGGCGAGGTCGCGGGCGTCGTGCAGGATGATGTCCTTGCGCCGGTCGGCGTCGAGCACGACCTTCGCGCGCTCCAGGGCCGGCACGTAGTCGTCGAAGCGGCGCACCTCGATCGCCTCGGGCGCCAGGAAGCGGTGGCCGTAGGTGGTGGTTCCGGCGACGATGCCGTCGACCTCGAAGGGCACCACGTCCGGCGTCTCGGTCTCCGGCCCGAAGGTCGCGACGATGGATTGCAGCGGGCGCACCCAGCGCAACGCGCCGGGCCTGGCGGAGGCCGCGCCCCAGCGCATCGATTTCGGCCAGGGAAAGCTCTTGACGATCTGCGGCAGGATCTCGGCCAGCACGTCGAGGGTCGGCCGGCCCTCGCGCTCGATCACGGCGAGATGGAACTCGCCCTTCTTCGGATCGGTGACGGTGGTGGCCTGATCGAGGCTCGCCAGCCCGGCGCTCTTCAGGAAGCCCTGGATGGCGGCTTCCGGGGCGCCGACGCGCGGCCCGCGCCGCTCCTCGCGCACCGCCTTCCCGGCGACCGGCAGGCCCGCCACATGCAGCGCCAGCCGGCGGGGCGTCGAGAACGCCTTGGCGCCCTCGTAGAGGAAGCCGCGCTCCACCAGCGCGTCGGTGACGAGCTTCCTCAGATCCTCAGCCGCCTTCCGCTGCATGCGGGCGGGAATCTCTTCGGAGCGCAGTTCGAGGAGGAGGTCGGGCATGGCTCGGTCCGGCGGCCCCGCTGGCGCGAGGGCTTGCGTCTGGCGTTCGACCGGCACCGGGGCCGGGGAGAGGTGCCCGTGTAGAGAGCGGGCGCGGGCGTGTCGAGGAGCCCCGAAGTCTGTCCGGGAGAAGTGGCTTCCGCTTCTCCGTACGGACAGACGCCAGAGCGAGACCTAAGGAAAGGGCGCCGACAGGATCTCGACGAGCCGCCACGTCTCTTTCCGCAAGGAGCGCACGTCGGCGATGAGCCAGACGCCGTTCTCGCGCACCATGTCGTAGCGCAGGTCCTGCGGGCTGAAGTTCTTGAACAGGGCCTGGACCTCGGCCTTCGCCTCGTCCCGGGAGAGCGCCGTCAGCTTCAGGGTCTTCGCCCAGCCGTCCGCCGTGTCCTGGCCGTTGACGTGGAAGGCGAAGCCGAGGCGCCCGACCTCGCCCTTCGCTTGCTTCTGGTCGCGCTCGTAGAGCGTGCGCAGGCGCTTGGCATAGAAGCGGACGGCGTTGATGTCGTCCTTGGCGTAGAAGGCGCGCACCGTCTCGACCGGATCGGTCGCCGACTGGGCCATGGCCGGCGCGCTGGCGAGCAGGAGGAGACAGGCGAGAAGGCTGCGCATCGCGGTGGTCCTCATGCGGCCAGGCCGGCCCCGCCGCCCTCCGTCCTCAGCCATGCGGCGCCGCAAGCCTTGGCGAGCTCGCGCACCCGCAGGATGTAGCTCTGCCGCTCGGTCACGGAGATGACCCCGCGCGCGTCGAGCAGGTTGAAGACGTGGCTCGCCTTGATGCACTGGTCGTAGGCCGGCTGGGCCATGCGGTGGCGCTCGCCCTCGCCGGCATCGCCCGCGGCGAGGTAGCTGCGGCAGGCGGCTTCCGCGTCGGTGAACTGGCGGAACAGCATCGCGGTGTCGGCGGCCTCGAAGTTGTGGCGCGAGTATTCCTGCTCGGCCTGGAGGAAGACGTCGCCGTAGCTGACCTTCTCGTCGCCCGCGCCGCCGTTGAAGTTCAGGTCGTAGACGTTCTCGACGCCCTGCACGTACATGGCGAGCCGTTCCAGCCCGTAGGTGAGCTCCCCCGCCACCGGCGCGCACTCGAACCCGGCGACCTGCTGGAAATAGGTGAACTGGCTCACCTCCATGCCGTCGCACCAGCATTCCCAACCGAGGCCCCAGGCGCCGAGCGTCGGGCTCTCCCAGTCGTCCTCGACGAAGCGGATGTCGTGGAGCTTGAGGTCGACGCCGATGGCGGCGAGCGATTCGAGATAGAGCTCCTGAAGGTTCGGCGGGTTCGGCTTCAGGATCACCTGGAACTGGTAATAGTGCTGGAGCCGGTTGGGGTTCTCGCCGTAGCGGCCGTCCTTGGGGCGGCGGGAGGGCTGCACATAGGCGGCCTTCCAGGGCTTCGGCCCGAGGGCGCGCAGGGTCGTGGCCGGATGGAAGGTCCCGGCGCCCACCTCCATGTCGTAGGGCTGGAGGATGACGCAGCCCTTGGCCGCCCAGAAGCGCTGAAGAGTGAGAATCAGCCCCTGGAAGGAGGTTTTGGGCGCGAGGTCGGCGTCGCTCGGCATCGTGTCTGTCGTCCGTGCGGGCGGGATTGGCGGGCGAAATCGGAGGCCGGGAGCGTTTACGGCCGGTCTTCCCGGTGTCAAGCGAGCGTCGGCGTGCGCGGCCGCACCGATTTCTTCCGGCGGGCGCCGCAATTCGGGAACTGCCAAGCCCCCGGCCAAGTTTAGGCAGCAACCAGGGGACAACGCGCCGTTCTCGGACGGCAGACGTTCACGGAAGACCAGTCATGCGCACCGGAATCACTGTTTTCGCCGCCCTCGTCGCCGCCTCGCTCGCCGCCACCCCGCTGGTGATGGGCGCCAGCAACGCGCTCGCCGTCTCCCAGGACGAGTCGGCCGTGCCCGCCCCCGTCACGGTGGTGCCGGTGGAGGTCGCTCCCGTCTCGGCCGCGTCCCAGGCCGAGACCTGCGTCCGCAAGGTGCGGGTGGTCTATAGCGGCTACGGCACGGCCGGCGCCTGCCGCTGAATTAAAGCCCGAAGCGCGCCCAGGCGGCGCGCTCGGCGATGGCGGCGAGGGCGTCGTCCGCCAGCCCGATTCCGCCGGGACCGCCCCGGCGCAGAATGCGGGCGACGAGGGAGCCCTTGGCCTCCGCCACCATGCGCAGGTCGACCTTCTCGCCGAATCGGGCGCGCATGGTCGAGCGCACGTCGCCCAGCGCATCCACGAGCCCGAGCGCCACGGCCTGGCGCCCGGTCCACACAGCGCCGGAAAACAGGTTCTCGCCATCCGTCCTCAGGTTCGGCCGGCGGGACCGGACGAGGCCCGAAAAGACCTCCTGCACGTCGGCCTGGATGAGTTTCAGGCGGGCGACGTCGTCGGGATTCTCGGGGCGGAAGGGGTCGAGCATGGCCTTGGCCTCGCCCTGGGTGTGGACGCGGCGCTCGACGCCGATCTTCTCGATCAGCCTGTCGAAGCCGAATCCGGCGGAGACCACCCCGATGGAGCCGACCACCGAGGTCTCGTCGGCGACGATCTCGTCGGCCGCGCAGGCGATCATGTAGCCGCCGGACGCCGCCACATCCTCCACGAAGGCCACCACCGGCACCGCCTTCTCCTCAGCCAGCGCCCGGATGCGGCGGAAGATGAGATGCGACTGCGCGGGGGAGCCGCCGGGGGAGTTCACGATCACGGCCACCGCCGCCAGCCCCTTCATGCCGAAGGCGCGCTCCAGGCTGCCCGCCACCGTGCCGATGGAGAGCCCCGGCCGCAGCGGCGAGACCGCGCCGATGGCGCCCGAGAGGCGCACCACGGCCACGCGCGGACGCCTCTCGCGGAAGCGGGCGGGCAGCAGCGCGCGGAACGGGGAGGAAGCGGCGGAGGCCATGAGGGAAGGTCTCTCAGCGGTGAGGGAACGGGGCGCAGGTAGGCCCTGAGCGGTCCCGCGCAAGGGAGCGCTCATCATATCTCCGTGGGGATCGAACCGGATGCCTACCTTCGCCGTTGAAGCTCGCCCGGAGTATGTCCGTGGCGGGGCGTTCGCCGCATCCCGCGCCGATCGTCGAGCAGGGAGGAGCACCGAACATGCGTGCGATTCGTTGGATGGTCCTGGCCATCGCCATGCTGGCGGGTATCGCCGGCCTCAGAACCACGGCGGAGGCGGCCCCGCTGCCGGTCCCGTCGGCCGTGGTGGCGCAGACGGAGGCCGGACAGGGGGCCGTCGTCGAGAAGGCGTATTGGCGCTACCGGCGCTACTATGGCTACCGCCCTTACTACCGCCGCCATTACTACCGGCCCCGGTACTACGGCTATCGCCGGCACTACTGGCACCGGCCCTATTACCGCCGGCGGTTCTACTACTGAGAGCGACGGCACAGGGGCGTCCGCGAGGAGCGGGCGCCCTTTTTTCGATGCGCCTACGGCTCGCCGGAATGCATCCGGGCCGCTTCCGGCGTGAAGGCGCCGGACGCGTCGTGCAGGACGAGCGGCGCCAGCAGCCGGAACGGCGCCCGGCTTCCCTTGACCGCGCTCACCAGGATCCGGTTCGCCGCCGCGTCGGCGCGCGGGTGGACCGGCCGGACGGCGATGTCGCCGAAGCGGTTGCGCAAGGCGTCGAGGCAGGCCGGCAGGGCATCGGCGCGATGGATCAGGCCGAGCCGGCCTTTCGGCCGCAGGAGATCGGTGCAGGCCCGCAGCCACGCGTCGAGGCCGCCGGCAGGCAGGTGATGGGCCGCCGCCCGCAGCGGATCGGGCGACGGGCGGGCTCCGCCCTCCTCGAAGAAGGGCGGATTCGTCAGCACGCAATCGGCCGTCTCCGGCATCAGCCCGGCCGCCCGCCGCGCGGAGGCCGGCGCGAGCAGATCCGCCTCGATCACGCCGACGCGATCCGACACCCCGTTCTCCGCGACGTTCGCCCGCGCCATCTCCGCCGTGCCGGCGTCGCGCTCCAGGAGGCCGACCGTGCAGCCCGGCGCCAGCAGCGCGCAGGCGAGGCCCACGGCCCCCGTCCCGGCACCGGCGTCGCAGACATGCTGTCCGGGGGCGATCGCGAGAAGCCGTGCGAGCAGAACCGCGTCGGTGCCGGCGCGATGGGCGCCGCGCGGCGGCTGGATCAGTCTCAGACGGCCGCCGAGGAAGCCGTCGCCCGGCCGCCCGTCAGGCATCGCGCAGCTCGTGGCCGAGCCCGGCATCGGTGAGCAGGCGCCGGGCCTGCCGCGCATGGTCCTCCGGCACCAGCAGGCGCGGTGCGAAGGCGCCGATGGAGCCTTCCATCAGGCTCATGTGGCTGTCGGCGACGAGGAGGGGAATGTCGGCTCCCTCCAGCAGCGAGCGCGCGAATCCCATCAGGACGACATCGTTGCTGCGGATGAGTTCGACCATCGCCTTCCTTCCGGCCGAGCCTCGCGTCGGGCGGGCGCTTTCGCCGCGTACAGGCTTCCGCCGGGCCGCGCCATATCCACATGCGGGAGCGCCTCGGTTGCGGCATCGCCGAGCCCGTGCGAAGGGGTGCGCCACGCCTTGTGCCACGGAAAGCAACGGTCTGTTGGAGGCTTGCGAGCTTGGGTGTCGTGATTCCGATCGATGAGGGCCGCTCCGACCCGGAAGCGAGCCTGAACGACCTCGTGGCCCTGGTTGCCGGCGACATGCACCGGGTCAACGCGATGATCCTGTCGCGCACCGGCTCCGACGTGGCGATGATCCCCGAGGTGGCGAACCACCTGATCGCGTCCGGCGGCAAGCGCCTGCGCCCGATCCTGACCCTCGCCACCGCCGATCTCTGCGGCTACGGCGCCGGCGAGGGCGCCGTGAAGCTCGCGGCCAGCGTCGAGTTCATGCACACCGCGACCCTCCTCCACGACGACGTGGTGGACGAGAGCGACATGCGGCGCGGGCGGGTCGCGGCGCGGATCAAGTGGGGCAACGAGGCGAGCGTCCTCGTGGGCGACTTCCTGCTCGGCCAGGCTTTTCGCATGATGGTCGAGGTGGGCTCTCTGCGCGCCCTCGACATCCTCTCGGCCGCCGCCACGGTGATCGCCGAGGGCGAGGTGATGCAGCTCACCGCCGCCAAGAACACCGAGACCAGCGAGGACGAGTATCTCGCCGTCATCCGCGCCAAGACGGCCGAACTCTTCGCCGCCGCCTGCGAGGTGGGGCCGGTTCTGTCGGATCGTCCGCGCGCCGAGCAGGCCGCCTGCCGCTCCTACGGCATGAATCTCGGCATCGCCTTCCAGCTCATCGACGACGTGCTCGACTACGGTGGCACCAGCGCGAGCCTCGGCAAGAACGTCGGCGACGATTTCCGCGAGGGCAAGATCACCCTGCCCATCGTGCTCTCGTTCCGGCGCGGCAGCGACGAGGAGCGGACCTTCTGGCGCCGCACCCTCGAGCAGGGGCAGGTGGAGGAGGGCGACCTCGATACCGCCCGCGCCATCCTGCGCCGCCACCGCGCCCTGGAGGACACCGTGGAGCGCGCCCGCCATTACGGCGCCATGGCCCGCGACGCGCTGGCGCTTTTCCCCAACGGTCCGATGAAGTCGGCCCTGTTGCAGGTGGTGGATTTCTGCATCGCGCGGGCGCACTGAGCCGCCCGCCGTCTATCCGGGATCCGCTTCTCGGCCAGCCTCTATCGCATCATCGTCGCGGCCACCCACCAGCCGGGCATCGCCGCCCCGATCGCGTGAGCCGCGAGCGCCGCCTGGGTCCGGTGGCCGAAGATCGCGAACACGGTCGCGCCCGAGCCCGACATCCGCGCCAGCCGGCAGCCGGCCTGGGCGCGCAGGGCCCCCAGCGCCTCGCCGATCACCGGGGCGACGGTGAGGGCAGGGGCTTCGAGGTCGTTGCGGGCCGGGCCGATGGCGGCGACGAGCGCGTTCGGCCGACTCTCCTCGGCGATCGCGGGATGGGCCGCGCCCGGCAGCCGCTCGCCGACGCCGAGCCCGAGCGCCTTGAACACGGGGGCGGTCGGCACCGGCACGCCGGGGTTGATGAGAACGGCCGGCAGCGGCGCCAGGCGCAGCGCCGGACCGATCGCTTCTCCCGCACCCTTCATCATCCGCGCGCGCGGATCGAGGCAGACGGGAACGTCGGCGCCTGTGGCGCGGGCGGCGGCGACCACGGCCGGATGGTCGAGGCCCAGGCCGTTCGCCTGCGCCAGCAGCCTGAGCGCGGCGGCGGCGTCCGACGAGCCGCCGCCGATGCCCGCCGCCACCGGCAGGCGCTTGGTCAGATGGAAATGCCCGAGCCGCAATCCCGATACCGATGCCGCGAGATGGCGGGCGGCGCGCAGCACGAGGTTGTCGTCGGCGGGGCCGGCGGGGCCCGCCGTGGGGCCGTCGACCGACAGAGACAGCGCCTCCCCCGGAGCGAGGCTCAGCGCGTCGCTCACCCCGGCGAAGGCCACGAGGCTCTCCAACTCGTGATAGCCGTCCGACGGGCGCCGTCCGAGGACGTGGAGGGTCAGGTTGATCTTGGCCGGAGCGCGGGCGGCGAGGGCTTGCACGGTCATGACGCTCGGGCAGGATCACTCACGGAGAAAGCCGCCGCGACGGATGCGCGGCGGCTCGACGACGATAGCGGCGGACGAGAAGGACGAGCCTAGCCGCCGGTCTTCTTCTTGTCAGCGGCGCCGGGCGGCTCGTTCGGGGCGGGGGCGCCCTTCGGCAGCTCCGGGTTTTCCGGGTTGTGCGGCGCCGCCACGGGGGCCGGCGGGTTCTCGGCGGTGGCGGTCGGCTTGTCGAGCTCGGGCAGGCCGTTCTTCAGCTTGTCGTTGATCTTGGCGAGATCGTCCGGCTCGGGGTTGAGGTCCTTGGCGTGCTGCCACTGGAACTTGCCCTCGAGGCGCCGGCCCGCGCGCCAATAGGCGTCGCCGAGATGGTCGTTGATGGTCGGGTCGCCGGGCTTCAGCTCGATGGCCTTCTCCAGCTCGCGCAGGGCCTCGTCCCAGCGGCCGAGGCGGAAATAGGCCCAGCCTAAGCTGTCGATGATCATGCCGTCGCGCGGGCTGGCATCGACGGCCTGCTTCAGCATCTTGAAGGCCTCGTCGATATTCATGTTCTGGTCGACCCAGGAATAGGCGAGGTAGTTCAGCACTTGGGCGCGGGCGCCGGGCTGGCTCGCGGGCACCAGTTCGAGCGCCTTCTTGAGGTCGGCTTCGGCCTTCGGCCACTGCTTGGCGCGCTCGTAAGCGGTGCCGCGGAAGTAGTAGGTCGTCCAGTAGTTGGCCTGCGGGCGGTTGCCGATGAGGGCGATGGCCTTGGTGTAGGTCTCGGCCGCCTCCTCGTACTTCTTGCGCGAGCGCTGCACGTTGCCGAGCGCCGTCACCACGTCGATATTGTCGGGATGCGCCTTCATGGCGGCGTCGAGATGCGCCAGCGCCTCGTCGCCCTTGCCCATCTGCTCGAGGTTGAGGCCGATCTGGATGTCGGCGTTGAGCTTGAGGGGCGAGCTCGCCGGGATCAGCGCGTAGGCCTCGTTCGCCTTCTCGGGCTGCTTCATCCGGTCGAGGGTGTCGGCCAGCGTCAGCCGGCCGAGCCCGTGCTCGGGGGTGAGGTAGAGGGCAAGCCGCAGGTAGACGATCGCCGGAAGCTCGTCGCCCTGCGTCGAGCCGGCAGAGCCGAGCCCGTAGAGCACCTCCGCCGCGCCTTCCTGCGCGGTGTTGACCAGGCGCCCGAGCGGCTTGCCGTCCTTCAGCTTGTCGAGGGCGTCGCGCACGATGGGGTGGCGCGGCACCAGGTTGTCGAACTCGGTATAGGCCTGGATCGCGAGATCGGTGCGGCCCATCTGCGCTTCCTGGCGCGCATAGGCGTCGACGATGCGCAGCGTGTTGTGGTCGGCCTCGTAGGCCGTCTTGAGGCGGCGCTCGGCCTCGGCCTGATCCCCGACGACGCTGGCGATGAGGCCGGCGTGATAGTCGCGGAAGGTGTTGTAGTAGCGCTCGCCCTTGAGCCTCGAGATGGTCTCCAGCGCGCGCTTGCCGTCCCCGGCGCCGGCATAGGCCCAGGCGGTCAGGAGCGTCGCGGTGAGGTCGGCCGCCGCGCCCCGGCCGCTCTTGGTGAAGTTCTGGCGGGCGGCGGCCCATTGGCCGGCCTTGATCTGGCGCACGCCCAGCGCGAGCTGCGCGAGCCCGTTGGCGCCGTCCTTGGAGGAGAGCCGCTCGGCCGCGCGGAAGGCGTCGGGCAGGGACCCGTCCGCGAGCAGCGAGACGAAGGCGCGCTCCAGCAGCTCGGCGTTGCGCGGGTCGCCCTTCACGGCCTCCTTGTAGAAGCTCGCGGCGGCGGCGGTGTCGCGCGAGGCGCCGGCGATGTAGGCCGAGAGGAAGTTGCCTTCGAGGGACTCCGCCGGCTCGTACTCGCTGAAGGGCGGCGATTCCTGCGTCTGCATGGCGCGGGCGGCCACGGCGAGCGCGAGGCTCGAGACCAGCGCGAGGGCGAGCGCGGGCGCGGCGCGGCGGGCGGCGTTTCGGTTTCTCACCAGTGACGGCTCCTGCACGGTCCCGCTGTCCGGCCCTTTCGACGACCGGGCCGGTTCGGCGGCGGACACTAAACCTTCCCGCCATGCCCGCAAGGCGAAAGGATGACGCCATGCGGACGGGCGCCGGGGGAGGCCCGGCGCGCCGTTCTCACATGTTCGGGTAGTTGGGCCCGCCCGGACCCTCGGGCGTCTCCCAGTTGATGTTCTGGTTCGGGTCCTTGATGTCGCAGGTCTTGCAGTGGACGCAGTTCTGCGCGTTGATCTGGTAGCGCACGCCGTCTCCGGCGCTCGCGTCCTCCACCCATTCGTAGACGCCCGCCGGGCAGTAGCGCGCCGAGGGACCGCCGAAGACGTCGTGCTCCGAAGCCTTCTGAAGGCCCATGTCCCGCACCTTGAGATGGGCCGGCTGGTCCTCCTCGTGGTTGGTGTTCGAGAGATAGACCGAGGAGAGCCGGTCGAAGGTGAGCTTGCCGTCTGGCTTCGGGTAGACGATGGGCGTCACCTCGGCGATCGGCTTGGTGCAGGCATGGTCCGGCTTGCCATGCCCGAGCGTCCCGAAGAGGGAGGCGTTCAGCAGCGAATGCGCCCACATGTCGACGCCGCCCAAGCCCACGCCGACGAGAGTGCCGTATTTCGACCAGAGCGGCTTGACGTTGCGCACGCGCTTGAGATCGTGGCCGATGGCGCTGCCGCGCCAGCCGTTCTCGTAGTCGGACAGCTCGTCGCCCTGGCGCCCCGCCTTGAGCGCGGCGGCGATGGCGTCGGCCGCCTGGATGCCGGAGAGCACCGCGTTGTGCGAGCCCTTGATGCGCGGCACGTTGACGAAGCCGGCGGAGTCGCCGACGAGGCAGCCGCCGGGGAAGACGAGCTTCGGCACCGACTGCCAGCCGCCCTCCATGATGGCCCGCGCCCCGTAGCCGATGCGCTTGGCCCCCTCGAAGACCTCGCGGATCATCGGATGGGTCTTGAAGCGCTGGAACTCCTCGAAGGGCGACAGCGTCGGGTTCTCGTAGTTCAGATGCGTGACGAAGCCCACCGAGAGCAGGTTGTCGTCGAAATGGTAGAGCCAGGAGCCGCCGCCGGTCTTGTTCGAGAGCGGCCAGCCCATGGTGTGGCGCACGAGGCCCGGCTCGAACCTCTCGGGCTTGATCTGCCAGAGCTCCTTGACGCCGAGGCCGTATTTCTGGTGGTCGCTGTTCGCGTTCAGCCTGAAGCGGTCGACCAACGTCTTGGTGAGCGAGCCGCGCGCGCCCTCGCCGAAGACCGTGTACTTGCCGCGCAGCTCCATGCCGCGGGTGAAGTCGTCGCGCGGCTCGCCGGACCTGGCGATGCCGAGATCGCCCGTGGCGATGCCGACGACGGCGCCGGCCTCGTCGTAGAGCACCTCAGCCGCCGGGAAGCCCGGATAGATCTCGACGCCGAGCGCCTCGGCCTTGGCGCCGAGATACTTCGTCACGTTCGAGAGCGAGCCGACGAAATTGCCGTGGTTGCTCATGAATTTGGGGAAGGCGAAGTTCGGCAGCGAGAGGCCGCTGTTCTTCGTCAGGAACAGGAACTCGTCCTGCTCGACCGCCGTCTTCAGGGGCCGCTCGGGATCGTCGCGCCACTCGGGGACCAGGGCGTCGAGGCCCGAGGGGTCGATGACCGCCCCGGACAGGATGTGGGCGCCCACCTCCGAGCCCTTCTCGACGACCACGACGTTGACTTCCTCGCCGCTCTCGGCCGCGATCTGCTTCAGGCGGATGGCCGTGGCGAGGCCCGCCGGCCCGGCGCCGACGATCACCACGTCGAAATCCATCCCCTCGCG
Source organism: Methylobacterium endophyticum (assembly GCF_050591105.1). Classification (NCBI taxonomy): domain Bacteria; kingdom Pseudomonadati; phylum Pseudomonadota; class Alphaproteobacteria; order Hyphomicrobiales; family Methylobacteriaceae; genus Methylobacterium; species Methylobacterium endophyticum. Next base: position 242,252 of record NZ_JBNHES010000002.1, on the reverse strand, counting down.
TTCGGGCAACGCCATCCGGCTTCCTCCATCGCGGCCGGCGCTTCGGCGCTCGACCCGGTCTTCACGAATTCCCCTTGCGTTCCTCAACCCATTCCAAGGTAGGAAGGCAAGCGCTTATGGCGATTCAGGCGTGGTCGACCATGACGCGAGGATATTCGTTGTTCGCAACCGGCCCGAACACCGGATCGATCCCATGACCTCGGATCCCATGACCTCGACCGCCGATGCCCGGCGCGACCTGATCGCCCATCTCGACTTCCATACGGAAGCAGGCGTCGACCTCGCCCTCGACGAGGTGCCGCATGACCGCTTCGAGGAGGCGGACGCCCCCGAGGAGGCGCCGGCTCCGCTCCGGCGGCCTCCGCCGCCCGCTCCCCCGCCACCGCAGCCGCGCGAGATCCGCGCCCCGGCCGCCCCGACCTTCGGACGGTCGGCGGCCGCCCGGCCCGAGGAGGCGGCGGGCTCGGCCCGCGCCCGCGCCGCCGACGCGCGAAGCCTGGAGGAACTCGAGGCGCTGCTGCGCGAGTTCGACGGCTGCCCCTTGCGCTTCACCGCCAAGAACCTCGTCTTCGCCGACGGCAATCCGGCGGCGCGGGTGATGTTCGTCGGCGAGGCGCCCGGCGCCGACGAGGACCGCATCGGCAAGCCCTTCATGGGCCGCTCGGGGCAGTTGCTCGACCGGATGATGGCCGCCATCGGCCTCGACCGGACGGGGGCCTACATCGCCAATATCGTGCCCTGGCGTCCGCCGGGAAACCGCAATCCGACCCCGCAGGAGGTGGCGGTCTGCCGGCCCTTCGTGGAGCGGCAGATCGCCCTCGCCGATCCCGACATCCTGGTCTGCCTCGGCAGCCCGGCGACGCAGGCGCTCACCGGCACGAAGGACGGCATCCTCAAGGCGCGCGGGCGCTTCTATCCCTATAAGCTGCCGGACCGCGAGATCAGGCTTCTCGCGACGCTGCATCCCGCCTATCTCCTGCGACAGCCCGTGCAGAAGCGGCTGGCCTGGCGCGATTTCCGGCTGCTGCGCGCCACTCTCGACGGGACAACACGGTCGGCCTGACGTCGCGCGGGGTGGAACCGCCGCGCTTGGCCTGCCATTACATGCGGCAACACGCCGACGCGGACGGCGGATCAGGGATACGGGCCGATGCGCTGGGACGATTTTCGCAGTTCCGACAACGTCGAGGACCGGCGCGGCGAAGGCGGCGGGGGCATGGGCTTTCCCGGCGGCGGCGCCGGGGGGCTCGGCATCGGCACCATCGTCATCCTGTGCATCATCGGCTGGGTGACGGGCATCAACCCGGCGATCCTCATCGGCGGGGCCGAGCAGATGAGCGGCGGCGGCCGCCAGCGCGAGGAGCGCGTCGATCCGCAGACCCAGTCGCGCCGGGGCGCGCCGCCCAAGGATCAGGCCGGACAGTTCGCGGCCAAGATCCTCGGCAACACCGAGGACGTCTGGAGCACGGTGCTGCCGAACCAGACGGGCAAGCAGTACACGCCGACGACGATGGTGCTCTACACCAGCGGCACCCGCAGCGGCTGCGGATCGGCCCAGGCCGCGATGGGGCCGTTCTACTGCCCGCTCGACAAGAAGATCTATCTCGACACGTCGTTCTTCCAGGAGATGGCTCAGAAGTTCGACGTGCGCGGCGACTTCGCCTATGCCTACGTCATCGCCCACGAGGTCGGCCACCATGTCCAGGACGTGCTCGGCATCCTCGGCAAGGTGCAGTCGCGCCAGCAGGCCGCCGGCCGCACCGACGCGAACCGCCTGTCCGTGCGCGTCGAGCTGATGGCCGACTGCCTCGCCGGCGTCTGGGCAAAGAACTCGAACGACAAGTACAACGCCATCGACGAGAGCGACGTGCGCGAGGCCGTGAAGGCGGCCTCGGCCATCGGCGACGACAAGCTCCAGCAGCAAGCCCAGGGCTACGTCGTGCCCGACAGCTTCACCCACGGCTCGTCCGAGCAGCGGGTGCGCTGGTTCATGACCGGCTTCAAGAGCGGCCAGACGCGCTCCTGCGACACCTTCCGCGCCGCCGGAAACTGAGCCCGCCCCTCACCAGAGCAGGGCGTGGGGGTAGAAGCGCACGATTCCGCCGGGCGCCGCCCCGGCGGAATCGTCCGGCAGCTCCGCCAGCCCGTCGCTGCCGGCGAGGGAGGTGAGGGCGCCGGAATGGGGCAGCTTCACCGCCTCCGGCATGCCGTCCGCTCCCGGCCGCAGGGTGACGCGGACATATTCGCGGCGGCCGGGCTTCTTGCGGTGTGCGAAGGCCGTCCTGACCACGATCCCCGGCGGCGGCTCGTGAACGGCGCCCCCGAGGCGCGCGAGCAGCGGCCGGACCACGAAGAGCAGGGTGACATAGGCGGCGGCGGGGTTGCCCGGCAGACCGACGAAGGGCGTATCGGCGACGGAGCCCATGGTCACCGGCCGTCCGGGCTTGATCGCGAGGCGCCAGAACGTCAGGCGCCCGCCCGCCTCCACCGCCGCCTTCACATGGTCCTCCTCGCCGACGGAGACGCCGCCGGAGGTCAGGATCAGATCGTGCCCCTGGGCCGCCTCGGCGAGGCGCCGGGCGATCAGGCCGCCCTCGTCGGGCAGGATGCCGAGATCGTCCACCTCGGCCCCGAGCCGGCGCAGCAGCGCGGCGATGAGCAGGCGGTTGCAGTCGTAAATCATGCCCGGCCGCAGCGCCGCCCCCGGCTCGGCCAGCTCGCTGCCGGTGGAGAACAGGGCAACGCGCAGGCGCCGGCGGACGCTCAGAGCGGCATGCCCGGTGGCGGCCGCGAGCGCCAGGTCCGTCGGCCGCAGCCGCCGTCCGGCCGCGATCACCGGAACCCCGCGCGCCGCGTCCTCGCCGGCGAGGCGGCGATTGGCGCCCGGCCGCAACCCTCCGGGCAGCACGACGCGCTCGCCGTCGCGGCGGACATCCTCCTGCATGAACACCGTGTCGGCGCCCGCCGGCATCGGCGCGCCCGTGAAGATGCGCACCGCCGCCCCGTCCGGGATGGCCGCGATCTCCGTGGCGCCGGCCGGCACGCGCCCGCGCACGGGCAGCACCGTCTCCCCGCTCCCGGCGAGGTCGGCGAAGCGCACGGCGTAGCCGTCGACGGCGGAATTGTCGAAGGGCGGCAGGTCGATGCCGGCGGCCACCTCCCCGGCGGCGACGCGGCCGTCGCATTCGGCGAGCGGCAGCGTCTCGACGCCGGCCAGCACCGGCATGCGCTCGCGGATCAGATCCGCCACCGCCTCGACGGAGAGGGCCGGCCGGCCATGGGCGAAGCAGTCGTCGGTGATCTGCGCCATGCGGGTCCCGTCCGAAATCCCCGTCCGCCGCACGATGGTGCCGGGCAAGGCGTCCTGCCAGCAGCGCGGGATCGGGGCAAGACGCGCCCGGCCATCTCGCGCATGATGGAAATCCCGCTCCCGATCGGAGCGACGGCCCACTGTAGAGTAGCCGCATGCTATTGCCCGCACGGACGGGCAACGGGTATCACGCGCTCGTGCGACATACGTCGGGGATGACATGCGTATCGCTCGTTGCGTTGGACTGATCCTCGTCGCTCTCGCGGCCCCGATGCTGTCGGCGACGGCAAGTCTCGCCGCCCCGGCCCGCGCGGCGCTCGTCGTCGGCAACGCCGCCTATCCCGACAGCGACATGGTGCTCGCGACGCCCGCGAGCGACGCCAAGGCGGTGGCCGACGCGCTGAGGAAGCGCGGCTTCGCCGTGGAGGCGGGCGAGAACCTCAACCGCGAGGCGATGCAGGCGGCGGTGGACCGCTTCCTGCGCAGCATCGAGCCCGGCTCCGTGGCGCTGGTGTATTTCGGCGGCTACGGCATCCAGGTCGGCCGCAAGAACTACCTCATTCCCGTCGACGGCCGGATCTGGACGGAGGCCGACGTGCTGCGCGACGGCGTCTCCGTCGACGCGCTCCTCGACGGCATGGCCAAGCGCAACGCGGACGCGCGGGTGATCGTCCTCGACGCCTCGCGCCGCAATCCCTTCGAGCGGCGCTTCCGCAGCTTCTCCATGGGGCTTGCCGCGACCCCGGCGGCTCCGGGCACGCTGAGCCTGTTCTCGGCGGCGACGGGCAGCGTCGCGAACGACGGAGGAGGGCAGGGCGGATTCGGCACCGAGGTCGCGCGCCAGATCGGAACGGGCGACGCCAGCGCGGAGCAGGCCTTCGGCGCCGTGCGCGACGCCGTGGCCAGGGACAGCCGCAACCAGCAGCTCCCGGCCCTGGTCTCCGGCCTGGAGACGCCGTTCTCCTTCGATCCGGCGGCGCAGCCGAAGGCCGTGGCCAAGGCGCCACCGCCGAAGCCTCCGGTCGAGGAGCCCAAGCGCCCCGCCGAGGACCCGAAGCCTCCGAAGGTCGTGGCGGCGCCCCCGCCCGTCGAGCCGCCGCCGGTGGTCAAGGCCCCGGAACCGCCGCCCGCTCCGCCGGTCGACAAGGCCGAGGTCCCTCCGCGCAAGGAGGAGCCGTCGGGCACGTCGGTCTCGCAGGTGGTCAAGGACTTCGACAGCGCCAGCCTCGTCAACACGCGCAAGTCCTTCGAGGACTTCCTCGGCAAGCACGCCACCGGCCCGCTCGCCGACCGCGCCCGCAAGGAGCTGCGCCGCCTGGACGACGAGAAGCCCGTCGCGGCCGATCCCGTGAAGCCGCCGCTGAAGGCCCAGTATTCGGCGGTGGAACTGCAACGGAAGACCGAGCTCGACGGCCGCATCGCCAACGATCCGCGCGACGAGGGCGCCTATTACGAGCGCGGGCAGTTCTACGCCCAGCGCGGGGAGGTGAAGCTCGCCATCGCCGATTTCGACCAGTCGATCCGGCTCAACCCCAGCAACCCGGAGGCGTACAACAACCGCTGCTGGATGCGCGCCATCGACAACGATCTGCCCAGGGCGCTCGACGATTGCGGCGAGGCGCTCAAGCTGCGGCCGAACTTCGTCGATGCCCTCGACAGCCGGGGGCTGGTGCATCTCAAGCAGGGTTCCATGCGCCTCGCCATCGCCGATTACGACGCGGCCTTGCGCGTCGACCCCTCCCATAGCTCGGCCCTCTACGGGCGCGGCGTCGCCAGGATGCGCCTCGGGGAGAGCGCTCAAGGCCGCAAGGACCTCGCCGGAGCCCTGAAGCTCAACCCAACCATCGACAAGGACTTCGAACTCGTCGGCATCCGCTGAGGGGGCGACTCGGGGGGAGGCGGGCAGGCCCCGTCGATCCCGAAAAGCGGCCGGCGAGAGTGGCCGGACAGTGCGGAGACCATGCGAAGACAGGCGTTGGGGCAGTCCTCGGCGTTCAGCGCGTGCTCAACCGCACGCAAAACCATGTCGAATGCTTGGGAAGGCCGTTGATCGCAAATCAGCGGCATGTGAAGAAAGTTTGCGACACGAGGTGACCTGCTTATCCGATCACCTGCACATCCCAAGAGGAGGTTCACATGTCCCGCTTCTCGGTTAACGCCCACCGAATGTTACTGTCCGGCGCGGCCGCCGTTCTTCTTCTCGCCCAGCCCGTCTTCGCCGAGGATGTTTCCGAAAGCTCGATCCTCAAGGCGCTGACCCCGGCCAAGACCCGCAGCCTTTCCATCGGCGCGCCGCAACCCCAGGTCAGCCCGGCCGAGGCCAGCTTCGTCGACTCGGTGCGCAACAAGAATAGCCGTTCGCTCTCCACCGGCGAGCGCACCAGGCTCCAGATGGTCGCCGAGACCAAGCCGAACATCGATCTCGCCATGGAGTTCGACTACAACTCCGACGTCCTGAAGGGGAAGGCGCTCGAGACCGCCAACGCGCTCGGCAAGGCCCTGACCAGCCCCGACTTGCAGGGCCAGACCTTCATGATTGCCGGCCACACCGACGCCAAGGGTGGCGACGAGCTCAACCAGAAGCTTTCCGAGCGCCGGGCCGAGGCGGTGAAGCGCTTCCTGGTGACGACCTACCAGATCCCGGCCGCCAATCTCATCAGCGTCGGCTACGGCAAGCAGCGCCTGAAGAACACGAGCGATCCCTTCGCCGCCGAGAACAGGCGCGTCCAGGCGGTGAATATGCTGCAGGTGAAGACAGCGGGGCGTTGACGCGCCTCGCCCGGATACCGGAAATGAGCGGCGCGGCCCGTCGACTCGAAAGGGTCGCCGGCCGCGCGGGGCCGTAGCGCCTGCCTTCCAGGCGCGCGGCGGGCCGTTCGCGTCTGGCGCGGCCGGCATCGGACGGGACCACCGGGCTTCCGGGTGCCCCGCGAAAACGACAACGGGGTCGGGCGAGCCGGGGGGCCATGAGACACCATGTGAGCGAGCGCCGCCTCAGCAGGCGCAGCGTCGCGGCGGCCCTTGCCGGCGCCGGGATCGGCCTCGCGGTACTCGGCACGATCCGTCCCTGGCCGGCCAGAGCCGAGAGCACCGCTGAAGGCACCACCGTCGCCAGCGTGCGCGCCGGGTCGGCCTGCCTCAAGGAGCAGGTGCGCATCACCGGCTTCGCCATGGCCCGCGAGGAGAGCGGCGCCAGCCTGCCCCTCGACGGCTATCGCATCACGGACATCCTCGTCACCGAGGGCGACAAGGTCGCCGCCGATCAGGAGATCCTGAAAGCCGTGCGCCAGGGGGACGATTCCGGCATGGCCGCCCGCCCGCCGGGTCCGCCCTCGCTCAGCCTGCGCGCGCCCATCGCGGGCCGCGTCACCCGCATCAACGCCCGCGTCGGCATGCTCTCGGGGATGCCCTCCGGCCCCGGCATGGGCGCGGCGGCCATGGGCAGTGGCATGGGCTCCGGCATGCAGGCGGCCGGGATGCCCCCCGAGCCGATGATCCGCATCATGGGCGATTCCGGCATCGACCTCATGGTCGACGTGCCGAGCCCCTACGTGACCAAGCTGCGCATCGGCTCCGCCGCGCGGATCCTGCGCGAGGACGGCACCGAGCTTAAGGCCAGCGTCCGCGTTCCGGTGACGGAGGTGGATCCGGGCTCGCAGCTCGGCCGGGCCCGGCTCGGGGTCGAGGCGGGAACGGCGCTGCGTCCGGGCCAGTTCGCCAGCGCCATCGTCGAGACGGCGCGCGACTGCGCCCTCGCCGTGCCGCGCTCGGCGGTCTCCTACCAGAACGGCTCGCCCACGGTGCAGGTCCTGCGCGGCACCACGGTGGAGACGCGCAGCGTCCGCACCGGCCTCTTCGACGAGAGTACCATCCAGATCCGCGAAGGGCTCTCGGACGGCGAGCCGGTGGTCGCCAATGCGGGCACGGCGCTCCGCTCCGGCGACAAGGTCACGCCGGTCATCACGGACGGGACACGGAATCGCTGATGTCGGTCAACGTCTCCTCGCTGGCGATCAAGAACCCGCTCCCGTCGATCGTCTTCTCGGTCATCCTGCTGGCGCTCGGGTGGTCGAGCTTCATGCGGCTGCCGGTCACGCGGCTGCCGAACGCCGACATCCCGCTGATCTCCGTCGTGGTGCCGCAGTTCGGCGCGGCGCCCGCCGAGATCGAGGCCCAGGTGACGAAGACCGTCGAGGACGGCGTCTCCGGCGTCGAGGGCGTGCGCCACATCTCCTCGTCCGTGACGGACGGGCTCTCCGTCACCACCATCGCCTTCCGGCTCGAGACCAACACCGACAGGGCGCTCAACGACGTCAAGGACGCGGTGACGCGGGTGCGGGCCAACCTGCCCCAGGGCGCCGAGGAGCCGCTGATCCAGCGCGTCGACGTCGTCGGCCTGCCGATCCTGACCTACGCGGCCTCCGCCGCCGGCAAGAGCCCGGAGCAGATCTCCTGGTTCATGGAGAACACCGTCAAGCGCTCGCTCCAGGACGTGAAGGGCGTGGCGCAGGTGGAGATCATCGGCGGCGTGAGCCGCGAGGTGCTCGTCTCCCTCGATCCGGACCGGCTCCAGGCCTTCGGGCTCACCGCCTTCGACGTGAGCCGGCGCCTGCGCGGCACCAACGTCACGGTGACGGGCGGGCGCGCCGAGATCGGCGGCCGCGACCAGGCGATCCGCACGCTCGCCTCGGCCAAGAGCCTCCAGGAGCTGGCCGGCGTGATGATCGCGCTTCCCACCGGTGGCGAGGTGCGGCTGGAAGACCTCGGCCTCGTCACCGACACCATCGGCGACAGGCGCAACTTCGCCCGGCTCAACGGTGAGCCCACCGTGGCCGTGGGCATCAAGCGCGCCAACGGCGCCAGCGACGTGGTGGTGGCCAAAGCCATCGAGAAGCGCGTCGAGACGCTGCGCGCCGAGAACCCGGAATTCGACCTCAAGCTCATCGACACCTCCGTCGACTTCACCCTCGGCAACTACGAGGCCGCGATCCACACCTTGTTCGAGGGCGCCTTCCTCGCCGTGGTGATCGTCTTTCTGTTCCTGCGGGATCTGAGGGCGACGGTGATCGTCGCGGTCTCGCTGCCGCTGTCGATCTTCCCGGCCTTCTGGGCGATGGACATGCTCGGGTTCTCGCTGAACCTCGTGAGCTTCCTCGCCATCACGCTCTCCACCGGCATCCTCGTCGACGATTCCATCGTCGAGATCGAGAACATCGTCCGGCACATGCGGATGGGGAAATCCGCCAAGGAGGCGGCCATGGAGGCCGCCGACGAGATCGGGCTCGCGGTCATCGCCATCTCGCTGACCATCATCGCGATCTTCGCGCCGGCGAGCTTCATGTCCGGCATCGCCGGGCAGTTCTTCAAGCAGTTCGGCATCACGGTGGCGGTGCAGGTGTTCTTCTCGCTGCTCGCCGCGCGCTTCGTCACGCCGATGCTGGCCGCCTACCTGATGAAGCCGCACAAGGCCGAGGAGAAGCCGCCGGGGCCGGTGCTGCGGGCCTATACGCGGCTCGTCACCGTCTCGGTGCGCCACTACTTCATCACGGTGCTGATCGGGCTCGGCTTCTTCGCCGCCTCCATCGCCTCCATCGCGCTGCTCTCGAAGGGCTTCCTGCCGGCGCAGGACACCTCCCGCTCGGTGATGGCGCTGGAGCTGCCGCCGGGCTCGCAGCTCTCCGACACCGAGAAGGTGACGGAGGACATCGTCGGCGTGATCCGCGGCCTGCCCGAGGTGAAGAGCGTCTTCGTGGATGGCGGCCGGGTGCCGCGCGAGCCGAGCGAGGTGCGCCGCGCCTCGCTCATCATCAACTACACCGGCAAGGGCGAGCGCTCGATCAAGCAGATCGACCTCGAGCGCGAGATCGGCAAGCGCCTGCGCGAGGTGCCCGATATCCGCTTCTACTTCGTGGACGAGAACGGGCTGCGGGCCATCTCGCTCGTGGTGCGCGGCACCGATCCACGGCAGGTCGCCAACGTCGCCAACGAGCTCGCCGGCCAGATGCGGCGCCTGCCCACCGTGGCGAACGTCATCTCCGGCACCACCCTCGACCGGCCGGAACTCCAGATCCGGCCCCATCTCGACCTCGCCGCGCGCCTCGGCGTCGCGCCGACGCAGCTCGCCGAGACCATCCGCGTCGCCACCATCGGCGATGTCGGGCCGGCGCTGGCGAAGTTCGACCTCGGCGACCGCCAGATCCCGATCCGGGTGCAGCTCGACGACCGCGCGCGCGTCAACCGGCAGGTGCTGGAGCAGTTGCGCGTGCCGAAGGGGGGAGGGGGCTCGATCCCGCTCTCGGCCATCGCCTCGCTCGATTTCCAGCAGGGTCCCACCAACATCAGCCGCTACGACCGCCAGCGTCAGGCCACCGTCGCCTGCGACCTCGTCGGGACGGCAGCCCTCGGCGACGTATTGAAGGACATCGACGCGCTGCCGGTGATGAAGTCCCTGCCCAAGGGCGTCACCATCAGCCAGTCCGGCGATGCCGAGAGCCTGAACGAGCTCTCGGAGGGCTTCGCCCAGGCCATGAGCGCCGGCCTGATGATGGTCTACGCGGTGCTGGTGCTGCTCTTCGGCAGCCTGCTCCAGCCCATCACCATCCTGTTCTCGCTGCCGCTCTCGCTCGGCGGCGCGGTGCTGGCCCTGATGATCTCGGGCAAGCAGCTCACCACGCCGGTCTGGATCGGCATCCTGATGCTGATGGGCATCGTCACCAAGAACGCGATCATGCTGGTCGACTTCGCCGTCGAATCGATCCGGCACGGCATGGCGCGCGACGAGGCCATCATCGATGCCGGCCGCAAGCGGGCGCGCCCCATCGTCATGACCACCATCGCCATGGTGGCCGGCATGCTGCCCTCGGCGCTGGCCTTCGGCATCGGCGGCGAGTTCCGCTCGCCCATGGCCATCGCGGTGATCGGCGGGCTGATCTTCTCGACGCTGCTGTCGCTCGTGTTCGTGCCGGCGGTGTTCGTGCTGATCTCGGTGATCTCCGAGCGGTTCCTGCTGGCGGGCGGCTGGATCGCCGGCCTCCTGAAGCGCCGCGGGAAAACGGCCCGGCCCGCCGCGACGAGCGACGCTCAGGTGCCCGCCGGCACCGATGCGGGCGCGCCGACGTGAGATGAAGAAAGGGTGAACGGCAGGGCCGGAGATCCGGCCCGTGCCACGCCCCCCTGTCAGTCCCCAGCGGTGATCGCCATGAAGTTCGTGTCCTCCCTCCCGGCCCTCGCCATCGCGCTGTGCGCCACCGCAGCCACGGCGGAGGTGACGAGCATGCAGCGCGCGGCCTGCACGCCGGACGTGTTCCGCCTGTGCTCGTCCGACGTCCCCAATGTCGGCAAGATCACCGCCTGCCTGCGCCGCGAGCGCGGCAGCCTCAGCCCGTCCTGCCGCAGCGTGATGGACGAGGCCGACAAGCCGGCGGCGCGCGTCGCCACCCGCTCCCTCGTGCAGCGCTCGGAATGGTGCCGCTTCGACCGCGCCGAGGCCGCCTCCAAGAGCCTGTGGCGCGACTGGTGCGGCGACGCCTCCTGGACCGATTGAGCCTCCGCCTCAGCGCAGGGCCGGATCGATCTTCGGCACCTGCGGTTCGGCGATGATGGCGCGCAGATGCGCGGCGAAGCGGTCCATCGAGAAATCCGTGGAGCGCGCGCGGGCCGAGTCCCGCAAGGCCCGGACGTCCTCCTCGCGAATGTCCATGAGCGCCAGGGTCTTGTCGCGCAGCTCCTCCGCATCCGACACCAGGAAGCCGTCGCGCCCGTCGCGGATGATCTCGCCGGGGCCGCCGTGGCGCAGGGTGATCGGGATCGCCCCGGCGCTCATCGCCTCGCCGACGGTGATGCCGAAATGCTCGAACCGCTCGGGCATGCGCTTCACGTCGTCCTTGGCGCCGGTCATGTGCCAATAGACCGAGGCGCCCCGGTAGAGGTCGTGGATCTCCTCCGCCGTCGCGTTGACGTGGAAGCTCACCGGCAGGTCCTGGGCCGCCCGATGCAGCGAGGTCAGGTAGGCCCGGTCCGCGCTCGCATCCCCCAGCGACCCGGCGAGGTGGAGTTCGACCGGCCGGCTCGTCGCGGCGACGAGCTCGCGGAAGGCCTCGACCATGGTGTCCTGGCGCTTGCAGTGGCCGCCGAGCGTGAAGCGGCCGACATTGACGATGCGGAACGGCTCGCCCGCCCCGCGCTCGCGCTCCGGCATGGACGCAAGCTGAGGGGACGAGACCTGGGGGATCGCCGGGCAGAGGATATGGACCGGCGGCAGCGTCAGCCCGAGCCGCGCGGCCGCCTCGTCGACGTGCTCGGCGACGAAGCGCGAATACACCATCATCGCGTCGTAGCCGCGCAGGTTGCCCCAGTGCTGCGCATAGGTGCCGGGCGGCATCGAGAACGGAAACTGGCAGAGGAAGATGTTGAGGCGTCCCATGCCCGGCACGGCGGGCAGAACCTCGTTCGACATGCAGACGAACACGTCGAAGAACTCGGCGGGCGCGTGCTTGCGCTGACGGATGGTGACGTGATCGAGGGGCAGCTCCAGCTCGCGGGCCAGGGTCGCGAGACGGATCGCGCTGTAGTGGTCCGCCGTCAGCAGCGTGCAGTCGTAGTCCTCGCGCAGAGCGGCCGCGAGCGACAGCAGGTAGCGCTCGCCGCCACCCGGCGTGAGCGGGTAGGGCGAGAACAGGCCGATCCGCTTGGTCCGAACCTCGGCCCTCGGCGGCGGCGGGGCGGCGGCGAATTCCGGCAGCAGCCTGCGCTCCACGCTGCCATCGGAGCGGCCCTGTAGGAACCGGCTCCACCGGGCGATGAACTTCACCCGGTTGATCTGGGTCAGGCCGTCCATGCGCAGCCCGAGATTCCGGTCTCCCGCCGTCTGGTGCTCCAGGTGGATCACCTCGGAGGTCGGGACATAGACCGTGCGCTCGCCGACGAGGCGCAGCTTCATGCAGAGATCGACATCCTCGTAATAGGCCGGATCCCAGCACAGATCGTAGCCGAGCACGCGCCGGAAGCTCTCCGCGCGCATGGCGAGGGTCGCCGCCGAGCAGTAATCGACGATCATCGGCTCGTTGAAGAGCGGGTCTCGGGGGTTCAACCCCTTGCCGCGCTGCACCGGCGTGCCGCAGGGGCTGATGGTGGCCCCCGCCTCCTGGAGCCTGCCGTCGGCATAGAGGAACTTCGGCCCCGCCGCGCCGATCTCCGGATCGGACTCGATCGCGTCGATCAGCGGCTCGAGCCAGCCTTCGGTGACGAAGGCGTCGTTGTTGAGGAACACGAGGTATTCGCCGCGCGCCACCTCGACACCGAGATTGTTGCCCTCGCCGAACCCGACGTTGCGGTCCGAGCGGACGATGCGGGCGCCGGCCGCGTATCGGCACAGGACCGAGAACTCGTCCCAGTTGCTGCCGTTGTCGACGACCACGACCTCCGAGCGGGCCATGTCCGTGTGCAGCGCCAGGAAATGGAGGCACTGGAGCGTCAGGAGGGTCTTGTTGAGGTTCAGGATGACGAACGAGTATCGCGGCGTCGCCGGCTCGGCCTTCTGCGCCTGCCGAGCCATCAGCCCGGACAGGAAGGCGGTATAGGGGTCGACCTTCGGATCGAGTTCCGCCAGTCGGCGGAACAGTGCCGGATCGAAGCTTCGGTGCGGTTTCCGGCCTTCGCGCCAGCCGAAGGAGAGGTAGTGCAGAACCGGCGTGGTCGGTGTGCCGGCTTGGCTGTCCGGGCGCACGAACTGATTGTTGTAATAGCCCACATCGAAGAGGGGCGATGTCGGCACGTTCTCCAGGTGCCCGAAACGAATGTAATGCGCCAGCGGGTGCAGGCCGACCGCCAGAACGTCCGGCCGGAGGTCGTGATAATAGGCGATGTCGAGCAGAGGATGGGTAGGGCGGTAGCGATACTGTCCCGTCGTCGCGAAATGCCAAAGAGGATCGACGGCGACATCCTCGGGGCCGGCCGCCAGATAATAGGCCGTGTCGAAGAGCGGATGCGGGTTGAGCCCCTCCTTCCACCCCGTCGTCCGGTAATGCGAGACGAAATCGCCTTCGGCTACGACCCAGCCCCGGTCGGCGAGCTGAACCGCGTAGTAGTCCGTATCGAGCAGCGACGCGTAGAAATCCGCGTGCTCCGAGCCCGGCAAGACGTCCGGGGGCGATGTCGGGGTGTGCTCCGCGCGCCCGTAACGAATGTAATGCACCAGCGGGTGCAGGCCGGCGGCCAGAACGTCCGGCCGGCGGGCGTGGTAATAGGCGATGTCGAGCTGCGGATGGGTCGGCCGATAGCGGACCTGGCCCGTGGTCGCGAAATGCAACAGGGGATCGCCGTCGACCTCCTCGGGTCCGGCCGCCAGATAATGGGCCGTGTCGAAGAGCGGATGGGGGTTGAGGCCCTCTTTCCACCCCGTCGTCCGGTAATGCGAGACGAAGTCGTCTTCCGCCACGACCCAACCCCGGTCGGCGAGTTGCGCGGCGTAGTAGTCCTTGTCGAGCAGCGACGCGTAGAAATCCGCGTGATCCGGGCCCGGCACGATGTCCGGTTCGCCGTTCGGGGTCTCTTCGGCGACGGCCGGGGGTGATGTCGGCACCTTCTCCGCCTGTCCGTGACGGATGTAATGGACCAGCGGGTGCAGGCCGGCAGCCAGAACGTCCGGCCGGCGAGCGTGGTAATAGGCGATGTCGAGCTGCGGATGGGTCGGCCGATAGCTGACCTGTCCCGTGGTCGCGAAATGCAAGAAAGGATCGCCGTCGACCTCCTCGGGTCCGGCCGCCAGATAATGGGCCGTGTCGAAGAGCGGATGGGGGTTGAGGCCCTCTTTCCATCCCGTCGTCCGGTAATGCGAAACGAAGTCGCCTTCCGTCACGACCCAACCCCGGTCGGCGAGTTGCGCGGCGTAGTAGTCCGTATCGAGAAGCGACGCGTAGAGGTCCTCGTGCTCGTCCTCCGGCCCAGTGTCCGCTTCGCCGTTTGAGACCTCCTCGGCGGCCGGGGGCGATGTCGGCACCTTCTCCGCCTGTCCGTGACGGATGTAATGCACCAGCGGGTGCAGGCCGGCGGCCAGAACGTCCGGCCGGCGGGCGTGATAATAGGCGATGTCGAGTTGCGGATGGGTCGGCCGATAGCTGACCTGTCCCGTGGTCGCGAAATGCAAAAGGGGGTCGCCGTCGACCTCCTCGGGGCCGGCCGCCAGATAATAGGCCGTGTCGAACAGCGGATGCGGGTTGAGGCCGTCCTTCCACCCCGTCGTCCGGTAATGCGAGACGAAGTCGCCTTCCGCCACCTCGCCCCGGTCGGCGAGCTGGGCGGCGTAGTAGTCCCTGTCGAGCAGAGACGCGCAGAGGTCCTCGTGCTCGTCCTCCGGCGTGGGGGCCGGCGCGGGGTCCGAGGTCTCTTCGGCCACGGGCAGGCTCAAGCCGGGCACGGCCAGGGGCGTGCTCGACAAGTCGTGTCCGGTGACGATCTCGATGACGCGAACCGCCTGTCGATCGGTGTCGGACAGGCTCGGCGGGATCGCGATCTGGAAGCCGTAGCGACCGTCGCCGAGTCCGATGGCGAGAAGGTCGGAGCGAAACCGGTCGGCCAGGCCCGATGCGACCGTGCGCTCGCCCACCCGCAGTTCGACCCCGGTTCGCTTCTGCGGACAGGCGCGGTTCATCACCCAGCCGTCGATATGCGTCGCGGTCACGATGTCGACGCTGCCGCGGATTCCGCGCGTACCGGGCAGTCTGAACATCGTCCTCGCCATGAAGTCCGGGCACTCCGAGCCGTGCGAAAGGCGCCTTTTAGAGTGTCGCGGAGCACAACGGAAATACATCCTTCGCGTCCCCTCGTCGCGCGGGAGAGGGAAGGATCGACCTTCCGGTTCCGCAGGCGGGGATCAGGCGAGGCGCGTCAGCCGGTTTTGCGGGGGCGCACGCCGTCGATCAAGCCGAGGATTTCTCGCCGCGTGTCGTAGCGCGCGAACTCCCGTGCCATCTCGGCGGCGCGTTCGCGGAAGCGCGGCTCGTCGAGCACGGTGGCGATGGTCTCGTGCAGGGCCTCGCGGGTCGGCTCGCTGGCGGCGAGGTTCAGCCCCACACCGGCCCAGGCGATGCGGGCGCCGATCTCGGCCTTGTCCTCGGTGACGCCGGCCGAGACGATGGGCACGCCGGCCTCCAGCGCCATCGACACGCTGCCGTAGCCGCCGTTGGTGACGAAGACGTCGACCTTGGGCAGCAGGTCGCCGAAGGGCAGGAAGGTCGAGACCCGCGCGTTTCGCGGCAGGGGCGCCCGCAGCGATTCCAACGGACGGCCCCCTGTGGTGGCGATGACGAGGAGATCGTCCCGGTCGGCGAGGGCGCTCAGGGTCGGCTCGATCAGCTCGTCGAAGTTCTGGTTGGCAAGCGTGCCCTGGGTGACGAGCACGACGCGGCGGTGGCCGTCGATCTCGTCCCACCACTCCGGCAGCGGCATGGTTCCGACGGGCGGCGGCAGCGCGCCGACGAAGCGCACATGCGGCGGCAGCGCGCCGTAATCGTACTCGAAGGACGGGACGGTGAACTGCGCGAAGGCGTCCGGCAGGATCACGATGGAGTGGGGCAGGGAGGCCGGCAGTCCCGGCAGGCCCTCCTTCGCCAGCAGGGCGTCGGCATAGGCCCGCACCGGATTCGTGAAGCCCGCGTCGACCTGCGCCGCCATTGCCGCATAGCGCTCGCCCTCGGCCGCATCGGCGGCCGGCGGCAGGCCGAAGCCGACCGGGGCATGGTCCGGCCTGTCGTGGAAGAGGAAGCTCACGTTGCACAAGACGATCGGGGGCCGCTCACCGTCCCCGAGAAGCAGGGGCAGAACACCCAGGAACAGGCTCCCCGCGACGATCGCGTCCGGCCGCTCGGCCGCGATCAGGTCGCGCAGGGTCTGCGCCTGGTCCGGCATGCCGTCGAGGAAGCGGCGCTCGAACTCGTGACGGTAGCGCTCCGGGCCGGCCGGCAGGTCGGTGTCGCGGTATTCCGGGTTCCCCTTCGAGACATAGGGCAGGAACCGGAAGCCGGCCTTCTCGATCCTGGCGCGGAAGGGCTCCGTGCAGGTCATGACGATGTCGTCGCCGCGCTCTGCCGCGAGCCGCGCAATGGCGAGCAGCGGGTTGAGATGCCCGGTCAGCGGCGTGGCGGCGAAGAGCAGCTTCATCGGACAATCTCCGGTCGATCGGCGGGCCGCATCCGGCGTCGGGAAGGGCCTGTCTGTTTCGCACTGCGATATGGAGCGTTACGGCGCGGCCGCCATGCGCGTCTCGCATGGCCGGCTCCGTAACCTCCCGGCCCGCGAGCCGAATGGACGGCGTTGCCCTGGCCATGCGGGCCGGTGCCCCTACCTGCCGCCGAGATCGAGCCGAGCATGACCGCCATGGATTCACACCTCGCACGCCGCACTGCACCCGGCCCGCGCGCCGCGCTCCGTCCGGGCTCGCGCCGGGCCGGTCCCGCCGCATGGATGGCGGCATCGGCGGCGACGCTGCTGCTCGTCGTACTGACGGGGTTGCCCGCGCGCTCGGTCCCGAACCTGCTTCCGCAGCCCGAGGACCGGCACGGTCCGCATATCGGGATGTGACGGCGGATCCCGCCTCGGACCGAAACCTCTCACGGAAGGGTCAGCGCCTTGCGCGTCGTCGTCGATCTCAACCGCTGCCAGGGCTACGCGCAGTGCTGCTACGCCGCGCCCGACCATTTCACCCTGCGCGGCCATGAAATCCTGTTCTACGACCCGGCGCCCCCCGACGAGCGGCGCGGGGAGATCGAGCGGGCCGTCCAGGCCTGCCCCGTGCGCGCGATCAGCATCGACGCGCCCGACGCCGACGAGCGGGCCGAGCCGTGAGCGCGGCGTCCGAACCGCGCGGGCATGTCGTCGTCGGCGCCTCGCTCGCCGGCCTGCGGGGGGCGGAGGCCCTGCGCGCGGGCGGCTATGACGGCCCCCTGACGATCGTCGGCGACGAGCCCTACGCTCCCTACGACCGTCCTCCGCTGTCGAAGCATGTGCTGGCGGGCGAGCTTTCGGCCGATGCCACCGCTCTGCCCCGGTTCCTGCCGCTGAAGGCGACGTGGCGGCTCGGGCAGGCCGCGACGGGGCTCGACCGGGCCGCCCGCGCGATCCGCCTCGCGGACGGAACGGCGGTCCCCTACGACAAGCTGCTCATCGCGACGGGTGCGCGGGCCAGGCCCTGGCCGGACGGGGAGGGCGCGCGGCTGCGCGGCGTCTTCACCGTTCGCGGCCGGGACGACGCGGCGGCGTTGCGCGAGGCGCTGGCGGCGGGACCGAGGCGCGTGCTCGTCGTCGGGGCGGGCTTCATCGGCTGCGAGGCCGCCTCCTGCTGCCGCGACCTCGGCCTTGCCGTCACCCTCGTCGATCCGAACCCGACGCCGCTCGCCCGCGTGCTCGGCACCGTCGTGGGCGGCCTGATCGCCAGTCGGATGACGGCGGCGGGCGTCGATGTCCGGCCCGGCACCAAGGTGAGCGCCCTCGAAAGCGACGCGGAGGGCCATGTGCGGCGCGCCCGGCTCTCGGACGGCGGCACGGTCGAGGCGGACGTGGTGATCGCGGCGCTCGGCGCGGTGCGCGACACCGGCTGGCTCGCCGGGAGCGGATTGCTCGCCGATGCCGGCGGCATCACCACCGACGGCGCCTGCCGCGTGCTCACGCGGGACGGGACGCCGGCCGAGGGCATCTATGCCGCCGGGGACGTGGCGCGCTGGCCGATCCCCCTCTATGGCGGCCGGCTCGTCGCGCTGGAGCATTGGGGCAACGCCGTCGAGCAGGCGGGACAGGCCGCGCGCAACATGCTCTCCGGACCGGGCGAGCAGGTCGCCTACGCCCATCTGCCGGCCTTCTGGTCGAGCCAGTTCGGCGTGAACGTCAAGGCCGTGGGGCTGGCGGATGGCGCCGACAGCCTCGCCGTGGTCCAGGGCTCGCGCGCCTCGGGCCGCTTCCTCGCGGTCTACGGACGTGCCGGGAGGACCATCGCGGCGGTGTCCTTCGATCAGGCCCGCTGGCTGCCCTCCTATGCGGAACGAATCGCTGCCGGCGCGCCGTTCCCGCCGATCCTCGACGCCACCGACCAGCCGCGCATCGAGACCCCGCCGCCCGGCTTCCCGCCGCCGCGCGCGACCGCGAAGGAGTGAGCGCCATGGCCGACGACACCCTGTTCGCGCAGGCGACGGAGCAGGCGAACCGCGCGAACCCGTATCCGCTCTACGCGAAGCTGCGGGAGACGCCGGTCTCGCGCCAGGCCGACGGCAAATACGTGGTGAGCACCCACGCGGCGATCCGCGGACTGCTCTTCGACCCGCGCCTCAGCTCCGAGGACCTGCCGCCCTCGCACCGCCCGCATACCGGCAACCCGCTGAAGGACTGGATCCTCAACCCGATCAAGAACCACATCACCAACACCCACCGGCCGCTGATCTTCCGCGACCCGCCGGATCACGATTCCCTGCGCGCCTTCGTCATGGAGCAGTTCACGGTGGCGCGCGTGCGGGCGCAGCACGCAAGCGTCGCGCGCCTCGTGGACGACCTGCTCGACAGGCTGCGCGGCCGCGACAGGATCTGCCTCGTGAGCGACTTCTCCTATCCGCTGCCGGTGGCGGTGATCTGCGACCTGATCGGCGTGCCGGAGGAGGACGAGCCGCAGTTCCAGGCCTGGGCGACGCAGCTCGCCACCGCCCTCGAGCCGGACGTGCGCCACGGCGAGGAGAGCCGCGCGGCGATCGTCGCCGCCTTCGACGCCATCTCCGCCTACATGCGCGCGCTCATCAAGGAGAAGCGCCGTCATCCCACCGACGACATGCTGAGCGGCATCATCCACGCCAAGGGCGCCAACGGCTCCGGCATGGGCGAGTTCGACCTGATCTCGACGGCGATCCTGCTGCTGGTCGCCGGCCACGAGACCACCGTGAACCTCATCACCAACGGCATGCTCACCCTGCTGCGACATCCCGACGAGCTGGAGCGGCTGAAGGCCGACCCGGAGCGCGCCCCGCGACTCATCGAGGAGGTGCTGCGCTACGATCCGCCGGTGCATTTCCGGACGCGCCGGGCGTTGGGCGACATCGAGATCGGCGGCACCACCATCCCGAAGGACGCGAACGTGGTGCTGCTCTTCGCCGCCGGCAGCCGCGACCCGGCGCGCTTCACCGATCCCGACCGCTTCGACCCGGACCGGAGCGGCAACGAGCATTTCGGCTTCGGCGGCGGCCTGCATTACTGCATGGGCGCCCCGCTGGCCCGGATCGAGGCGGAGATCGCCCTGGTAGCGCTCTGCCGGCGGATGGTCTCGCCGCGCCTGATTCAGGACCCGCCCTATCGTCCCGGCGCCTCCCTGCGCGGCCCGGAGCAACTGGAGATCGGCATCGCGGGCATCCGGTAGTCGCGATGCCGGAGCGGATGCGGCTCTGACACCATTTCAGGTCGATGCGCTCGGCGTTCCCGCGTTTCCCTCTCCCCTCCGCGGGAGAGGGTGGCCCGCGAAGCGGGTCGGGAGAGGGGAGCGACGTTGCCGGAGAGGGCGTTCCCCTCTCCCGACCCTCGTTGACGCGAGGGCCACCCTCCCCCGCAGAGGGGGGAGGGAAGACGCGCGTGGTCGGCCCCATCGACTGGCCACCGCATAACGGTCAGGAGCCCTCGCTCCAGGCCCGGAGCGTGCCGGCCTCGATGCGTTCGACGGCGTGGCGGTAGCCGATGCCGGCGATGCGCTCCCAGGAGCGCCAGTCCCTCAGGTCGATGCCGGCGAGCGGCGGGCGCATCACCGCCGTCGCGTGCTCTCGCGACATCGCCGCCTGCGCGTCGCTCGACACCGTGGCGGCCCGCAGCAGAAGCTGCGCGATGCCCGGCGTCGCCTCCGATGCGCCGAGCAGGCGGCGCACCACACGCCCCTGCCAGGAGCGCATCGGCATCCGCTCGAAAGCGAGATCGCTACCGACATCCACGGCGAGCACCGGGCCGCGCTCCTGCCCGGCCAGCAGGTCGGCGGGGAGGTTGTTCATGGTGCCGCCATCCACGAGCACGCCTTCCTCCGCCATCACCGGAGGCAGCAGGCCGGGAATGGCGATGCTGGCCCGCAAGGCCGTCGCGAGATCGCCCTCGCGATGGACCATGGCGGCGCCGGTGGTGAGGTTGGCGGAGACGCACAGGAAGGGCAGCCACAGGCCCTCGACCCGGACCTCGCCGAAATGGCGGCGCAGGCGCTCGTCCACCTTGGTCCCCCGCGTCAGGGAGAGGACGGGCAGGGTGTAATCGTTGATGGGTGAGCTCGACACGAAGGCGTCGAACACATGGCCGCTGATCTCGTCGGCGCTCCAGCCCATGGCGACGCTCGCCCCGACCACCGCGCCGATACTGGTGCCGCCGACGAAATCCACCGGATGGCCCGCCTCCTCCAGCGCCCGCAGCACGCCGATATGCGCGAAGCCCCGCGCGCCGCCGCCGCTGAGCACCAGCCCCCGCGCCCGGCCGCTCACCAGCCGCGCGAGACGCGCATGGTCGGCGGCACGCCCGATCCGCACCTGATGGCGCATGGCGACGGGCAGGGCGTCGATGCCGGGAGCGGCCGGTCTCGCGCCATGGGCGGAGGCCTCCTGCGCGACGACGAGGTCGCAGCGGCGCCAGCCATCGGGAGAGTCGAGATCGAGTTCCCCCGACCTCTCCAGCGGCGGCTGCCCGGCGGCGGCGAGCAGCAGGACATGGTCCGCCCGGCGCAGGCAGAGCCGGCTCCAGGGGCAGTCCGGGTCGACGGCGGCGTAGACGACCCGCTCGTGCCCGGTCTCGTAGGCATGGAACCAGGTCTCGTCGGCGTTGTCCGGCCAGTCCGGCAGGAAGCCGGTGCGGCCGCCGAGCGCGTCGGCCAGGGTGGCCCCGAAGGCCCGCGCGTCGACGCCTCCCGTGACCGCGATCACCGCGAAGGTCATCGGCGCATGCATCACCGGCCGCCCTCCGCCGAGGGAGCGCAGGCGGTCGGCCAGGAGCCGCGCGAAATACAGCATCGCGGCGGGATGGCGCATGGCGAGGTCGTCGAAGCACGCCCTGCCGAGCCGCAGCAGCAGCGCGTCGCGCAGGACCGTCGCCGTGGCCGAGCGGGGGGCGTCGGAGAGCAGCGCCACCTCGCCGACCGTGTCGGGCGGCCGCAGGCGGGCGATGCGGCGGACGGCGCCCGTGTCCGGGTCGCGGCTCGCCACGCCGACGCTGCCCGAGACGATGACGTAGAGCCCGTCCGCCCGATCCCCCTGCCGGAACAGGACGGTGCCGCCGGGAACGGCGCAGGGCTCCATCCGCCCCCGCAGCGCCGTGGCGGCGGCGTCGTCGAGCCCGTCGAGGAAGGGGACGCGGTAGGCGGGATCGGCGGCGGTCATGGGCGGCGCCGGCCGACGATGCGGGTTGACGGCGGCGGCAACTCGGCACGGATCATGGCACCCGACAGCCCACGCGACGCCTCGCTGGCGTGCGGAGCCGTTGGCGGCTTCCGGCCGAGGCGCGGGCGAGTGTATCAGCCCCGCGCCGGGATCGTCGGAAAAGAATCGGCCGCCGGCGGCCGACCCCGGCGGCCATGCGCGGCATTCCCGCGACGGACCTGTGGCCCGAACCTCGCTATGCACCGCTCAGGCGCCGCCGCCGCACCGGCCTTCTCAGCTCCGTCACATGGCTGTGATCCAAGGGCCGTGATCGAATGGAAAACACGGATCGGGACATGGACGGGCAAGGCGCGGACGGGCACGGGGCGGCGGTGGAGGCGATCCGGCGCGATCTCATGGACAGCTTCGACGAGGAGCTGGAGATGGAGATGGAGGAGGAGCGTCTCGAGCGCCTCGCCCTCGAACATGCGGCGGCCGGACGTGAGGCCGGGCTCGATCGCAAGACCTATTTCCGCGAGCTGCTGCGCCTCCAGCACGAGCTGGTGCGTCTCCAGAGCTGGGTGCAGGCGCAGAAGCTGCGCGTGGTCGTGATCTTCGAGGGGCGCGATTCCGCCGGCAAGGGCGGCGTCATCAAGCGCATCACGCAGCGTCTCAACCCCCGCGTCTGCCGGGTAGCGGCGCTGCCGGCGCCGAACGAGCGCGAGCGCACACAGTGGTATTTCCAGCGCTACGCGGCGCATCTGCCGGCCGCCGGCGAGATCGTGCTGTTCGACCGCTCTTGGTACAACCGCCCCGGCGTCGAGCGGGTGATGGGCTTCTGCACCGAGGCCGACGTGGAGGAGTTCTTCCGCTCCGTGCCCGAGTTCGAGCGGATGCTGGTCCGCTCCGGCATCGTGCTGCTGAAATACTGGTTCTCGATCACCGACGAGGAGCAGGAATTCCGCTTCAACATGCGCATCCACGATCCGCTGAAGCAGTGGAAGCTCAGCCCCATGGACGTGGAATCGCGCCGCCGCTGGGAGGACTACACCCGCGCCAAGGAGGACATGCTCGCCCGCACCCACATCCCCGAGGCGCCCTGGTGGGTGGTGGAGGCCGTCGACAAGAAGCGCGCCCGCCTCAACTGCATCAGCCACCTGCTGAAGCAGATCCCCTATGGCGACGTCGAGCATCCGGCCGTGCACCTGCCGGAGCGGATGCGGCACGACGACTACGCCCGTCATCCGGTTCCGCCGGAGATGTACGTGCCGGCGCTCTTCTGAAGCGCCGCGAGGGAGAGGGATCGGCGTGCCGCATCCGAACAGCCTGCGGCGCGCCGTCCTCGGCGCGGCCCTTCTCCTGCAAGCGAGCGCCCTGCCGGCGCTCGGGCAATCCCTGACCCTCCCGGTCGGGGCGGCGCCGAGCTTCTTCGCCTCGCTGCCGCCCTCGACCGGCGCCGGCGGCGATCCCCAGACCGCCGTCGCCCAGTCGCAGACCTCGGATCAGGTCTCCGTCACCATCGGCGGCTCGATCCAGTCCTCGCTCGGCCCCTACGGCGACCCGTTCGGGCTGCGCGCCTATCTCGCGCAGCGCGGCATCACCTATGTCGTGACCTATATCGGCGAGGGGCTCGGCAACGTGCATGGGGGCCTGCGCCGGGGCGCGACCTATGGCGGCCGCCTCGACACCTCGCTCGACATCGATCTCGAACAGTTCGCCGGCTGGACCGGCGCCCGCTTCCATACGGATTTCTTCCAGATCCACGGGCACGGCATGTCCCGGCGCTACGTGGACAACCTGACCACGATCAGCGGCATCGAGGCCCTGCCGGCCACCCGGCTGTTCGAGCTCTGGATCGAGCAGCGCTTCCTCGACGACCGTCTCTCCGTGAAGGTCGGGCAGGTCTCCGCCGATACCGAGTTCGCCATCGCGCAGTCGGCCGTGGTGTTCCTCAACGCAGGCTTCGGCTGGCCCAATATCGGCGCCGTGGTGCTGCCGAGCGGCGGCCCGATCTATCCGCTGGCGACGCCGGCCGTGCGCGTGAAATACGTGCCCACCGACAGCCTCTCCTTCCAGGCCGGGATCTTCAACGGCGACCCGGCGGGAGTGCCGGCGCAGGGTGACGACACCGATCCGCAGCGGCGCAACCGCCACGGCACCAGCTTCCGGGTCGACGATCCGGCCCTGGTGATCGCGGAGGTCGCCTACGCCTACAATCACCAGTCCGGCGCGACCGGCCTGCCGGGAACCGCGACGCTGGGCGCCTGGGGGCATTTCGGCCGCTTCGACAGCCCCCGCTTCGACAGCGTCCAGGGCCGCCTGCTGGCCGATCCGGCGGCGAGCGGCATCGCCCGGCGGTTTCGCGGCGACCACGGCCTCTACGCGATCCTCGACCAGACCATCTATCGCGAGCCGGACAGCCCGAGCGAAGGTGCCAGCGCCTTCCTGCGCTTCTCCAGCGTGCCGGGCGACCGCAACCTGATCGACCTCTACGTGGATGCCGGCATCGCCTACAAGGGGCTGCTGCCGGGGCGGCCGAACGACACGGCGGCGGTGGGCGTGATCCATTCGCGCATCGGCCCGGCCGCGCGCGCCTACGATCGCGACACCCTGATGCTGGGGCAGGGGACCGGGCCGATCCGCAGCAGCGAGACCGTGATCGAGGCGACCTATCAGGCCGAGGTGGTCCCCGGCCTGACCGTGCAGCCGGATTTCCAGTACGTCTTCCGCCCCGGCGGCGGCATCGCCGACGATGCCGGGCGCCGCATCCGCAACGCCGCCGTGTTCGGGCTGCGCGCGACCGTCAACTACTGAAGGCCCAGGCGCCGCGCCGCCTTCGGACCGATCGCGTCGGTCCGAAGGCGCGCCGGTCTCAGTCCTTGGGCGCCCGGATGCCGAGCACGCGGATCACCACGAAGACGAGGACCGCCGAAATCACGGCGACCGCGATGGCGATGTTCGAGCCGGCCTCGTTGTCGGCGAGCGGCAGCCCCTTGGTGTTCATGCCGAACAACCCCGTGATCAGGGTCGGCGGCAGGAACAGGGCGGTCAGCACGGAGAGCGTGTAGAGCTGCCGGTTCGACTGCTGGGCGAGGTTTGCCGACAGCTCCTCCTGCATCAGGCGGCTGCGGTCGGCGAGCACGATCATATCGCGGTCGAGCGCGTCGAGCCGCTGCGCGATCCGCGCCGCCGTGGCGAGCGCCGTGGGTGACAGCCCCTCGTCCTCGCCGTCAGCCTCCAGACGATGAAACACGGCGCGCAGCCCGAGGAGCTGCCGGTGCAGCCGCACGGCGTCGCGGCGGATCGGGCCGAGGCGGCGGCGGTCGTCGCGCAGCCGCTCGTCGAGGATGTGGTCCTCGATGGCGTCGAGCTCGTCGGCGAGGCGGCCGCCGGTCGCGGACATCGCCGCGACGACATGGCCGACGAGAGCCTCCAGCAGCACGATCGGCTCGGCGATGCTGCGGCCCTCGGCTGCCGCCTCGCGCGCCGCTTCCGGGGCGAGGATGGGATGGCGCCGGCCGCTGGCGAGGAAGCTCGGCCCCATGACGAAATGCAGCCGGCCGCCCGCGTCGGCGTTGGCGCTCTCGCAGAAGTCGCGCACGAGATCGGCCACCACCCCGCCGACATAGCCGTCCTCGACGGTGATGCGCTGGTGCGGATCGGGGGCGAAAGCGGCCGCCGCGAGCGCCTTGGGCCCGAGCCGCCCCTCCGCCACCATCTCCATGAGCCGCGCGTCGTTCAGGTTGAAATGCAGCCAGAAGAAGCCTTCGCCGAAGGTGCCCGGCAGGGGGATCTCCTCGCCGTGCTCGACGAGGCGGCCGCTGCCGCTCTCGTCGAAACGCATGGCCCAGAGCAGGCCCGGCAGCGCGGGAGGATCGCTGAGAAGCTGGGTCATGTGGCCGGAACGGGCTCCTGCAAGATGCGCGATGCGAGCGATCTCGGATCGACGGCGCCGCCGAGGGCGGGCCGAGCACGAAGCGGACCGCTCGGGATCCCGGAAGCGCCCGGAGCCGTTACAGCCCGCCTGCCTCACCACTGTGACAGCCGGACCGGCGAACGGGATTTCTCCGCGGTCCTCCAGTTGGGTGACGGAAAGGAAACGGATCGAGGCCGCCTTCGTCCGCGTGGCGGGCGGTTCCGTATCGCTCGGCCGCCGCGTGCCTCACGCAGCCTCGTCGGCTTTCCGCGAACCGGACTCGAGGACATGGGCCTCGCCCCATGCCTTGAGGGCCAGGATCACCGGCTCGAGGCTGCGGCCGCGTTCGGACAGGCTGTATTCCACCTTCGGCGGGACCTCCGGATAGACGGTGCGGATGACGAACCCGTCGCTTTCCAGCTCCCGGAGCTGATTGGTCAGCATCCGCTGGGTGACGTTCGGCAGGCGGCGGCGGATCTCGTTGAAGCGCAGCGTGCCCTGAAGCAGGTGCCAGAGCACGATGCCTTTCCACTTGCCGCCGATCAGCACGAGCGTGGCCTCCACCGGACATCCGGGGCTGCAATCGAAACGATCGTGGCGGGTGCGGGGCACGAGCGGTATCCTTTTGGGTACTATATGCGCTTTATGTGCGTTCTTGCGAAGAATACGCCAGGGCTTAACTCGTTGCGGGACGAGACGGTCCGAATCGAGCGGGAGTCTTCCCCTTGCACCCCGATACCCCGATCCGCGTGGGACATATCGCGCTCAGCTTCCACGACGCCAGCGCACGGCAAGTCGAGCAGGTGCTGGAAGCGCATGGTCACGGCGTCGAGCGTTCCGCCGCCTCGCACGAGGAGATGTTCCGGCGGTTGGGCGCCGGCGATGTCGACATGCTCGTGTCGGCCTGGTTGCCGTCGAGCCACGGACGGTATCTCGCTCCGATCGAGGACCGGGTCCGCAAGGTAACGATCCTCTACGAGCCCTACTGCATCTGGGGTGTGCCCGAGCATGTCCCGGAGGAAGCCGTGGCGAGCGTCGCGGATCTCCTCAAGTCGCCCGCCTCCGAGCGAATGGAGCGCCTGATCCAGGGAATCAATCCGGGCGCCGGCATCAGCCGCTTCTCCGCTGCGATCGTCGAGCGCTACGGCCTGGCTGACGCCGGTTATCACTTCCGCAGCGGAACCGAGGCGGATTGCTTCGACCGCTTCGAGGACGCGGTGCGCGAGGGCCGCTGGATCGTCGTGCCGCTGTGGCATCCGCAATTCCTCCATGCCCGGTACCGCATACGGGCGCTGGAGGAACCCCTGGGTCTTCTCGGTGGCGTCGACCATGCGACGTTGCTGGTGCGCCGCGACGCGGAAGAGCGGATCGGGGGGGCCGCGCTCGACGAGTTGTCCCGGCTCCATCTCGGCAACGTTCGAGTCAGTGAGCTCGACGACAAGATCGTGAAGGAGAACGTCGCATGAAAGCCGTTGGCTATTCCGTGCCGGGCCGTATCGACCGCCCGGATTCACTGGTCGATCTGGATCTGCCCGTGCCGACGGCGGGCCCGCGCGATCTGCTGGTCCAAGTGAAGGCCATCTCGGTCAACCCGGTGGACACCAAGGTCCGCGCCAACGCGAAGCCGGACGGCGAGGCCTGGAAGGTGCCCGGCTGGGATGCCGCCGGCATCGTGGCCGCGACCGGGGCGGAGGTGACGGGGTTCGAGCCCGGCGACGAGGTCTTCTACGCCGGATCGCTCACGCGGCCGGGGAGCTATGCCGAGTTTCATCTGGTCGACGAGCGCATCGTCGGGCGCAAGCCGGCGACGCTCGGCTGGGCGCAGGCGGCGGCGCTGCCGCTGACCGCCATCACGGCCTGGGAGGCGCTTTTCGACCGCCTCGACGTCAAAGGCCGCGCCGTGCCGGGGGCCGCGCCGGCGATCCTCGTCGTGGGCGGTGCCGGCGGCGTCGGCTCGATCGCGATCCAGCTTGCCCGCACGCTGACGGACCTCACCGTGATCGCCACGGCCTCCCGTCCTGAGACCGCCGCCTGGGCGACCGATCTCGGCGCGCACATGATCGTCAACCATGCCAAGCCGCTGGCGCCTCAGGTCGCGGCGCTGGGGCTGGGCGCACCGGCTTTCGTC
Organism: Methylobacterium endophyticum; assembly: GCF_050591105.1. Lineage (NCBI taxonomy): Bacteria > Pseudomonadati > Pseudomonadota > Alphaproteobacteria > Hyphomicrobiales > Methylobacteriaceae > Methylobacterium > Methylobacterium endophyticum. The sequence goes on along the minus strand of NZ_JBNHES010000002.1, from coordinate 214,557 downwards.
TTCTCCACCACGAACACGATCCGTCACCTCGCCGACATCGTGGAGATGATCGCCCCACAGGGCCGCTTCGCGCTGATCGACGATCCGCCGTCGCTCGACATTATGCCCTTCAAGCGCAAGAGCGTGTCGGTGCATTGGGAGTTCATGTTCACGCGCTCGATGTTCGGCACCCCCGACCTTGCGGAGCAGGGTCGCCTCCTGAACGAGGTCTCCCGCCTCGTCGATGCCGGCGCGCTCCGCACGACCCTGGCCGAGACGCTCGGCCCGATCGACGCCGCCACCCTCAAGCGCGCTCACGCGCTGATCGAAAGCGGGCGTGCCCGCGGGAAGATCGCGCTGGAGGGGTTTTGAGAGGCCGAGCACGCGGGATTCGATCGCCGGACGTCCCAAGCCGATCGACCGACTTCCGAGAACAACGAATAACGGCCCTTCCGGCAGGTAGCGGCAGCCGGTGCCCGGACCGTGAACTCGGATGCACCGGCGGGTGAACGGATGCGGTGGCATCGTCGGGATCGGCGCCCCGATCGTCCCGCTCCGACCGCATGTGTACCGGGGCGGCGATATACCGGGATCGACCCAGGAGCCGCCGGCACCGGCACCCGCCCCGCACCCGTGGTAATCGCCGGTCGACGACGAGGCGCGATATATCGGCCTACTCGCTGGTCTGCCCCGCCGGATCGCTCATCAGTATCGCCTGGTCGCGGCGCATGGTGTCGTTGATGAAGGTGATGGCGGCCCGGATGCGGGGCACGTTCTGGAGATCCGCGTGCACCACCAGCCACCAGTCGCGGACGAGATCGATCTGCGTCGGCATCACCCTGACCAGCCCCCCGCGCCGCCGTGCCATGAAGGTCGGGAGCATGGCCAGTCCCGCTCCCTCGACGGTGGCCTCGTACTGCGCGACGAGGCTCGTGCAGGCGAAGCGGGATCTGGGATCGGCGATGATGTCGGGGAGCCAGCGGACATGGGGTACGGAGATCAGTTCGTCGACATACGTCACGAACTCGTGCGACCGGAGGTCCGCCAGAACCGACGGCACGCCGGCGCGCTCGAGATACGCGGGCGATCCGTAAAGCCCGACGCCGAAATAGCCCGCTCGGCGCACAATCAGGCGTCCTCGCCGCGGCCGAACCATGTTGAGCGAGATGTCGGCTTCCCGCTCCGACAGGTTCAGGATCGTCTGGGACGCGACCAGTTGGATCGACAAGCCGGGATATTGTTGGATGAACTCGTTCAGGCGCGGGGCCAGAAAGTAGCTTCCGAAGCCCTCCATCGTCGAGACGCGGACGACGCCGACCAGATCGCGTGACGCATCCGTCACGTCACGGGAGATGGCACGGCTGAGCTCTTCCATCTGCGAGACGATGGCGAAGATGCGTTCGCCGTCCCCGCTGAGCTGCGAGACCCGCCCGGACCGCACGAAGAGGCTGAGGCCGAGCGCGTCCTCCAGCGACGCGACCCGCCGCCGGACCGTGGTGGCATCGACGCGCAGCATCTCGGACGCCCGAGTGGCGCTGCCGCCGCCGCGAGCGACCACGAGGAAGGTGTGCAGACTCGTCCAATCGAAGGCGGTGAGCGGGTTCGCGATCATCACATGCCCAGGACGTGAGCAGATTGTCGTAAGCTGCAAATTTGCATCGAACGAACGCGAAAATCTACATTTTCAAGCGTTTTTGCGCTGTTCATCCTCCGCTCCGCACTCGGACGTCGGCCCGTGCACGGCCACTGTCCCGACAGGGGAGCACGGTGATGCGGATGTGGTGGCAGGACCTGACGAAGCGTGAACGGCGGACGATGACGGCCTGCTTCGGCGGCTGGGCCCTCGACGCCTTCGACGTTCAGATCTACTCGTTCGCGATTCCGACGCTGATCGCGACCTGGGGGATGACCCAGGTCCAGGCCGGCTATGTCGGGACTGTGGCGCTCCTCTTCTCCGCGATGGGGGGATGGATCGCCGGTGCCCTGAGCGACCGTTTCGGCCGGGTGCGCACGCTGCAGATCACTGTGGTCTGGTTTGCGTTCTTCACATTCCTGAGCGGGTTCGCGACCGACTACTGGCACCTCCTCGTTCTGCGCAGCTTGCAGGGGCTGGGCTTCGGGGGTGAGTGGGCAGCCGGCGCGGTCCTGATCTCGGAGGTGATCCGGCCGGAGTTCCGCGGCCGGGCCGCCGGCACCGTCCATAGCGGCTTCGCCGTGGGGTGGGCGGGGGCGGCCCTCCTGTTCGCGCTGCTCTTCTCGCTCCTGCCACAGGAGCAGGCGTGGCGGGCCATGTTCTGGATCGGCGTCCTGCCGGCCCTGCTCGTCATCTTCATCAGGCGCTACGTGACGGAGTCGGATGTCTTCGAGGCCTCGGCCCGCGCCAGGTCCGCGACCGAGCGCCGGTCGGGGGGACGACAATTCCTGCGGATCTTCCACCGCGACCTGCTGCGGACCACCGTGCTGTCGTCAGTGTTCGCCGTCGGTCTCCAGGGCGGCTACTACGCCGTCGTCACCTGGTTGCCGACCTACCTGAAGACCCAGAAGGGCTTGTCCGTCCTCGGGACCGGATCCTATCTCGCGGTGATCATTCTCGGCGCCTTCTGCGGCTTCCTGGCGGGTGCCCATCTCGCGGACTGGATCGGACGCCGTCGCACGTTCCTGCTGTTCGCCGTGCTGTCGACGATCGTCGTCTGCCTCTACACCCTCGTGCCGATCGACAACGGGCTGATGCTCGTCCTCGGCTTCCCGCTCGGCTTCTGCGCGAACGCCATGTTCGCTCCCACGGGCGCCTATTTCGCCGAACTGTTCCCCACCGAGGTACGGGGCACCGGGCAGGGCTTCTGCTACAATATCGGCCGCGGCATCGGCGCGCTCTTCCCGGCGCTCGTCGGCCTGCTGAGCACGTCTCTGCCTCTCGGCACGGCGATCGGCCTCTACACGGCCGGGGCATACGGCCTCGCGATCCTCGCCCTGCTGTTTCTGCCCGAGACGCGCGGTCGCGACATCACGCAGGCGGCGCCTTCGACGAGGGACGAACTGCCTCCGCTGCCCGCCGCCGCCACGAGCGCCTGACGCGGCGCCGTCGGCCTCGCCTGCCTTAGCCCGGCAATTCCCCCTTTCTCGACACTGCGAGACGAACGCCCATGATCGCCGCCCCTATCGGCCTGGAGCCCCCGATGCCGATCGACCACGCTACGCTGAGCCCTCAGAAGGAGGTCGTGCGAAAATTCTACAAGGATATGTGGGACCATGCCGACGTCCGGCTGATTCCCGAGATCTTCCACGCCGACTTCAGCTTTCGCGGCTCCCTGGGGCCGGTCCTGATCGGCCATGCCCAGTTCGCCGAGTACGTGCGCTGGGTGACGGACTCCCTGGAGCACTACACCTCCGACATCCTCGACCTCGTCGAGGAGGGCGATCGGGTCGCGGGCAAGCTGCGGTTCCACGGCATCCACCGCAAGCCGCTCTTCGGTCGGCCGCCGAGCGGTCGCCACGTCTGGTGGTACGGCGCGCCGGTCTTCACCTTCGCGCAGGGCAAGGTCCGGGATCTATGGGTGCTGGGCGACATCCACGGGCTGATCGGACGCATCGAGAGCGGTGCGGTCGAGCATCCGGAGTTCGGTCTCGCATCCTGAGAGTCTGTCCGGGAGAAGCGGGTCCCGGCTCTCCGTCCGGACAGGCGGCAGACCTTGGATCGCTCCTCGCCGAAGGGGCTACCGGTTCGGCGCAAAAGAGCGCACCAAGAAAAGAGCGCACCAAGACTTGGAGCCGCGCCTGATCGCGAGGTGTCTGGCACGGCTCTGGCGCGGGGGGCACCACACTCGTCACCGTATGGATGACGCCGGGATCACAGGTTCGGGACGGCGTCCGCGCTGGCCGAGCTCGGCGCGCCGGCGGCACGCGACGGCCCTCGAGAAGGATAGCCGATGCAAGACGACCACAAGCACGATCATCACGGTCACGACGACGGTCACGGCAGCGCCCTGTCGGACACCGAGCTGCGGGTCCGCGCGCTCGAGTCGCTGCTGGTGGCCAAGGGCTATGTCGATCCGGCTGCGCTGGCAGCGATCATCGAGACCTACGAGACTCGTATCGGACCGCGCAACGGCGCCCGCGTCGTGGCCAAGGCCTGGAGCGATCCGGCCTACCGCGACTGGCTCCTGCGGGACGCCACCGCCGCGATCGCGGCCCTCGGCTTCGGCGGCCGGCAGGGCGAGCACATGGTGGCCGTCGAGAACACCGAGGCCACGCACAACCTCGTCGTGTGTACGCTGTGCTCCTGCTACCCCTGGCCGGTGCTCGGCCTGCCCCCGACCTGGTACAAGAGCCCGGCCTACCGGTCGCGCGCGGTCATCGACCCGCGCGGCGTGCTCGCCGAGTTCGGGGTCGGCGTGCCGGCGGACCGCCAGATCCGGGTATGGGACTCGACCGCCGAGACCCGCTACCTCGTCATCCCGCAGCGCCCCCCCGGCAGCGAGGGACTCGACGAGGCGGCGCTCGCCGACCTCGTCACCCGCGACGCGATGATCGGCGCGGGCCTCGCCCGCCAGCCCGGAGGCGACGCGTGAACGGGCCGCAGGACGTCGGCGGCATGATGGGTTTCGGTCCCGTCGTGCCGGAGCCCGAAGCGGTGCGCTTCCACGCGGACTGGGAGAAGCGGGTGCTCGCCGTGACGCTGGCGGCCTCGGCCGCCGGCGTCTGGACCATCGACGCCATGCGCTTCAGCCGGGAATCGCTGCCCCCGGCGGAGTATTACGGCTCGTCCTACTACCAGATCTGGTTGAAGGCCCTGACGAACCGGCTGATCGCGGAGGGGCTGGTCACACCCGAGGAGATCGCGACAGGCACGCCGATGGAGCCGGCCAAGCCGGTGCCGCGGGTGCTGCGCGCGGACCGGGTCGGGCCGGCGCTCGCGGCAGGGACGCGCTACGCGCGGGAGCCGGACGCCGCGGCGCGCTTCGCGGTGGGCGATGCGGTCCGCGCGCGGGTGATCAACCCGCCGACCCACACGCGCCTGCCTCGCTACGTGCGCGGCAAGGTCGGGGTGGTCGAGCGGGTTCAGGGTGTGTTCGTGCTGCCGGATACCAACGCGCACGACCTGGGCGAGACGCCGCAATGGCTGTTCACGGTCCGCTTCAGCGGCACCGAACTGTGGGGGCCGCAGGCCGATCCGACGCTGGACGTCTCGGTGGATGCTTGGGAGAGCTATCTTGACCCCGTCGATTGACCGCGCCGGAGGCGCCGAGGCCCAGGCGTTCCGGGAGCCGTGGGAGGCGCAGGTCTTCGCGATGGCGGTGTCGCTGCACGAGGCCGGGCTGTTCACCTGGCCGGAATGGACCGAGGAACTGGCGGCGGCCATGCGCACCGACCCGTCGGCGGGGCCTTGCGGCGAGGCGAGCTATTACGCTTGGCTCATCGCCCTGGAGGCGATTCTGGTCCGCAAGGCGGTGACGGACCGGGCGGCCCTTGCCGCGCTTCGCGACGCCTGGGACACGGCCGCCCGCGCCACCCCCCACGGGCAGCCCATCGCCCTGGCCGCAAGCGGGACGCGCGGCTGAGCCCACACCGTCCGGCCGTCTGTTTCAGGTCAGAAGGGCCGACATCAGTCTCCCAGGTCGAGAGCGTTCGGTGATCCTCCCCTGGCTCCCAACGGTCCCGAAGTCTCCGCGAAGATGAGCCTTCAAGATTCCCTGTCCGGCGGAGTGGGCGCTCCTCGGTGATCCAACGTTTGCGTGACCGGGCAGCCGCTTGTCCAGCCGGTTGGCCGCCGCGCTCGAGAGCGGACAGCTCCGTCGCGGGCCAGCCGTCGCGAGCGCGCGCAATCCCGGCCCTATGGCGGGATCATCACGCCGGCTCGCAGAAAGAATGAGGGTGGTCGCACATGAGTGGCGGAGACGGAGGGATTCGAACCCTCGATACCCATTTCTGGGTATGCTCATTTAGCAAACGAGTGCCTTCAGCCGCTCGGCCACGTCTCCACAGTGCCCGGCTCTAGAATTTCGCGTGGGGCGGGTCAACCCGCGTCGTGGGCTCGGCGACAGCCGTCGTGAGGCGGCGGCGCTCGTAGTGCTTGGCGACGCGCAGGTGGCGCGAGATCGCGTAGTTCATCGCCGTCAGGAATCCGTAGACGCCGCGCACGAAATGGCGCCGGCCGATATACGCCTTCAGGAAATTCCCCGGCAGTTCCACGAAAACCCGCCACGCCGGGATCTCCACCCCGCGCGCGGAAAGATCGTCGGCCTGCTGGTCCGAGTAGCGGTTCAGCTTGTCGAGCTGGTCGCCGAGCGAGCGCACCGAGAAATGGTGGATTACGCCCTTGAGCCGCCCCGTCGGCGTCCCCGCCGGCAGCTCCACCCGGTCGTGGACAGGGGAGGGCGAGTAGCGGCCGACATCCTTGCGGTAGAGCCGCACCGGCGTCAGCGCGTAGGCCCAGGGATGCGGACGGGTCTCGCCGGGAAAGATCTCGGCGATGGCAAGCCGCCAGGCCGGGATGCTCGGCTCGCCCTCGGCGAACAGGGCGCGGATGCGGGCGGCAAGATCGGGGGGCACGACCTCGTCGGCATCGAGGTTGAGCAGCCAGACATGCCGGCACGCCTCCTCGGCGAAGCGCTTCTGCGGCCCGTAGCCTGGCCACTCGTTGTGGATGACCCGCGCGCCGAGGGAGCGGGCGAGGTCCTGGGTGCCGTCCGTCGACCCGGAATCGACCACCACGAGATCGTCCGTCAGGTCGCGCACCGCGCGGATCGTCGCGCCGATCCGGTCGACCTCGTTGCGGGCGATGATGAAGACGGAGAGCGGCAGGGCGGTCATGCAGGGGTCCGGCCAGCGTCGGGACGCGTCTGAGGCCGCGTCCGGCCGCCCATGGACCGACCCGCGCGCGACAACGCGAGCGGCGCCCCGGACGATGGAACACGCGCGGGCCGCTCTATCGGCTGCTCGCCGCGCGCACAACCGAGGGCGGCACGCGGCTTGGGGAGCGACCCCGCGGATCAGGCGTCGACGGGGGAGCCGCCGCCGGACAGCGCGGACAGGGTCAGGCGGTCCGCGCCGACCTCGTCGGCGGAGTAGCCGAGCAGATAGGCGAGCTGGTCGCGCGCCCGCCAGACCCGGCTCTTCACGGTGCCGATCCGGCAGTTGAGCACCTCAGCCGCCTGCTCGTAGCTGAGGTTCTCGATGGCCACCAGCACCAGGGCCTCGCGCATGGGCGCCGGGAGCCGGGCGAGGGCCTGATGCGCGTCCTGGAGGTCGAGATGTCCGCTCTGCTCCGGCACCGTGCCGACGCGGGCAGCGTAGCTGCCATCGGCATCGGAGACCTCGCGCCCCTGCCGGCGATGGCTGCTGTAGAAGGCGTTGCGCATGATGGTGAAGAGCCACGCGCCCATGTTCGTGCCGACGGCGAAGCTGTCGCGGCTGCGCCAGGCGCGCAGCAGCGTGTCCTGCACGAGATCGTCGGCGGAGGCCGGGTTGCGGGTCAGCGAGAGCGCGAAGTTCTGGAGGCTCGGCACCGCCGCGAGAAAACCCTTGCGGAAATCGGCCTCCGCGCGCGCCTGCGCCCCCGAGAGGGCGCCTTCCAGGCGCGCGATGAGAGCGGTGAACCGCGACGGCGTCTCGGGCTGGCGCTGTCCGGCATAGGCGGTCCTCAGCGCCTCGCCGAGATGCTCCCGGATCGCGGCGGTGAGCTCCGGGCGGCGCGTGAGGGCGGACGCGGCGCCGGGCTTCGGTTGAGGCATGGATGTTCCGCTGACAGAAACGGCGGGAGACGGAGAACGGCCCGTCCCAGGGCCTCGTTCTTGCGGGAGCCGCCGATGGCGCGCTTCAACATGGATCAATGCCGCGCCACGATCGGGACGCGCGGGCAGCCGTGAGGTGCCTCCCCGGCCGACGAAATGCGCCCATGCCGCAGCGCACAAGAAACAGCGCGGGAAATTCGCGTCGCAAAATCGATATGCTCAGGTTCAGCATATCTGGACTCGCGACCCCTTCGCTCCTAAGTTAGGCGGCACAATGCTCAAAGTGAGCATAAAGGAGGACGCCATGGCGGCCACCACGATCCCGCTCTCCCGACCCGGCGCCGCGACCGCCCCGGCGGCCTTCCCGCTGCCCGAGATGTACGAGCGGGTGAGCCGGCACATCCTCCCGATGGAGTGGCCGGCCCTGGCCCCGGACATTGAGGCGATCCTGCGCCTCAAGAAGGAGCGCAACGCCGTCATCCTGGCCCATAACTACCAGGCGCCGGAGATCTTCCACACGGTGTCCGACATCGTCGGCGACAGCCTCGCGCTCGCCCGCGAGGCCGTGACTGTCGATGCCGACGTGATCGTGCTCGCCGGCGTGCACTTCATGGCCGAGACGGCGAAGCTCCTGAATCCGTCGAAGACCGTGCTGATCCCGGACATGGGCGCCGGCTGCTCGCTCGCCGATTCGATCACGGCCGAGGACGTGCGCGGGCTACGCGAAAAATATCCCGGCGTGCCGATCGTGACCTACGTCAACACCTCGGCCGCCGTGAAGGCGGAGTCGGACCTCTGCTGCACGTCGGGCAACGCCGTCGACGTGGTGCGCTCGCTGAACGCGCCGCGCGTGCTGATGATCCCCGACGAGTTCCTGGCGCAGAACGTCCAGGCCGAGGTGCCCGAGGTCGAGATCCTCACCTGGGCCGGGCATTGCGAGGTGCATGAGCGCTTCACCCCCGCCGACATTCGCGAGGTCCGCGAGAGCTATCCGGGCGTGACCGTCATCGCGCACCCGGAATGCCCGCCTGAGGTCGTCGCGGAAGCCGATTTCTCGGGCTCCACCGCGCTGATGATGAACTACGTCGTCGAGAAGCGGCCGCCGCAGGTGGTTCTCGTCACCGAATGCTCGATGGCCGACAACATCGCGGCGGCAAACCCCGACATCGAGTTCATCAAGCCCTGCAACATGTGCCCGCACATGAAGCGCATGAGCCTGCGCAACATCCGCCGCTCCCTGGAGACGCTGACGCACGAGGTCACGGTCGATCCGGCCGTCGCCGACCGCGCGCGGCTGGCGGTGGAGCGCATGCTCGCGGTGCGGCCGCGATGAACGCGCTCTCCCGCAATCCCGCCGACCGGATCGTCGTCGTCGGGGCCGGCGTCGCGGGTCTCGCCACGGCGCTCCGTCTGGCGCCCCGCCCGGTGACGCTGGTCGCCGCCGCGCCGCTGGGAATCGGCACCGCCACCGGCTGGGCGCAGGGCGGCATCGCATCCGCCATCGGGGCGGACGACGCGCCCGCGCTCCACGCCGCCGACACGCAGGCCGCCGGCGCCGGGCTGACCGAGCCGGAGGTGGCGCTGCGCGTCGCGCAAGCCGGCCCCGGCCTGATCGGCTGGCTCGTCGGGCTCGGCCTGCCCTTCGACCGCGACCCGGCCGGCGCCCTGGCGCTCGGGCTGGAGGCCGCCCATTCCCGACGCCGCATCGTGCGGGCCGGCGGCGATGCCACCGGCAAGGCCGTGCTCGACACCCTGAGCCGGGCCGCCGCTCTGGCGCCGTCCGTCGAGGTGGTGGTCGCCACCGCCGTCGATCTCCTGCGCGACGAGAACGGCGCCGTGGCCGGCATCGTCGCCGAGCGCGACGGGGCGCGCTTCCGCATCCCCGCCCGCGCCGTCGTGCTGGCGACGGGCGGCGTCGGGGCGCTCTACGCCTCGACCACGAACCCGCGCGGCGCCACCGGGCGCGGCCTCGCGCTGGCGGCACGGGCCGGCGCGACCTTGCGCGACATGGAGTTCGTGCAGTTCCACCCCACCGCCATCGCGGCCGGCGCCGATCCGATGCCGCTCGCCACCGAAGCCCTGCGCGGGGAGGGGGCGTCGCTCATCGACGAGACCGGCGCGCGCATCATGGCCGGCATCGACGGCGGCGATCTGGCGCCGCGCGACGTGGTGGCCCGCGCGATCTTCCAGGCGCTCGGGCGGGGCGCCACCGTCTTCCTCGACACGCGGGGCGATCTCGGCGCGCGCATGCCGGCGCGCTTCCCCACGGTGGCAGCGCTCTGCGCGGCGGCCGGCATCGATCCGGCCCGGCAGGCGATTCCCGTGCGGCCGGCGGCCCATTACCACATGGGCGGCGTGCTGGTGGACGGCGCCGGCGCGAGCAGCGTGCCGGGGCTCTACGCCTGCGGCGAGGTCGCCTCGACGGGCCTGCACGGCGCCAACCGGCTGGCCAGCAACTCGCTGCTGGAGGCCCTGGCCTTCGGCGGCTGGATCGCGGACGGGCTCGATCCGCCGCCGCCCGGCCGCATCGGCCCGGAGACCACGGTCGCGCCCGCGACCGGCGACATCGCCCCGATCCGCGCGGTGATGGAGACGCATGTCGGCGTCGTTCGCGATGCCGCCGGCCTCGCGCGAGCCGTCGAGACCCTGGAACCGCTGGCCGGGGCGGGATGTCCGGCGGCCCTCACCGGGCTGATGATCGCCCGCGGCGCCCTGGCGCGTCAGGAGAGCCGCGGCGCCCATTGGCGCAGCGATTTCCCTGAGCAGGTCGAGGCGCGGCATTCGCGGATGACGATGCCCGACGCAGCCGTCGCGAAACGGACGGAGCAGGTCCCATGAGCACGTCCAGCCCCAGCACACTCAGCCCCCTGCCGAGGCTCCTGGTGGAGCCCATCGTGCGCGCCGCCCTGCTGGAGGATCTCGGCCGGGCCGGCGACATCACCACCGACGCCATCGTGCCGGCGGATGCCCGGCTCGAGGGAGTCATCGCCGCCCGGCAGGCGGGGGTCGTCGCCGGCACGGACGCGGCCCGCATCGCCTTCGAGCTGATCGACCCGGCGGTGTCCGTCACCGTCGAGCGCGGGGAGGGCGCGCGCATCGCGCCCGGCGACGTGGTGATCCGGCTGTCCGGCCCGGCCCGCGCCATCCTCACCGCCGAGCGCGTGGCCCTCAACCTGCTCTGCCGCATGTCCGGCGTCGCCACGGCCACGGCCTCCCTGGTGGAAGCGGCGCGGCCCCACGGCAAGGCCCGGATCGTCTGCACCCGCAAGACCACGCCGGGCCTGCGGGCGCTCGAGAAGCACGCCGTGCGCGCCGGCGGCGGCTCGAACCACCGCTTCGGCCTCGACGACGCGGTGCTCATCAAGGACAACCACGTCGCGGTGGCCGGCGGCATCGTGCCGGCCATCGAGCGGGCGCGGGCGAATACCGGGCATCTCGTGAAGATCGAGGTCGAGGTCGATACCCTCGACCAGCTCGCCGAAGCGCTCTCCGTCGGCGCCGACGCCGTGCTCCTCGACAACATGACGCCCGACCAGCTCGCCCGCGCGGTGGCGATGATCGACGGCCGCGCCATCGCGGAAGCCTCGGGCCGCATCACCCGCGAGACCGTGGGCGCCGTGGCGGCGTCCGGCGTCGACCTGATCTCCTGCGGCTGGATTACCCACAGCGCCGCGATCATCGATCTCGGCCTCGACGCGCGATAAGGAAAGGCGCGTTCCTCCGGGAGAAGGAACGCGCCCTGGGAAGGTGGCCCATGGTCTCAGGGCACGGGCACGCACAGGTTATCCCCAGCCGGCAGGCTTCCGCATCAGCCTATGCGGAATAATTCATACAATACCGCCCGATTGTTTCGGGGACCGCCCTCCGTGCCGCGACCGCCATGGCCGCGCGCCTGAGGCCGCAGCGAACGCGACCCGCCTCCCGATCTCGGCCCATACTGGTAAAGCCTTGAATCGACAGGGAAGCCGGTCCCTTGCATCGCCGGCTTATGGCAAAGCTGACACAGTGTTGCCACAGCGTCACGACGGCGGCCGATCCGCGCCGTGCGGGCGTTTTGGGCTTGGCTTTGGACGCCCCTCGTTTACCCCTTGGCGACATCCCGCACGGCATCGTGCGTGAGTTGTCCACCGTGTTTCCGCAGATGCCCGCCTGCCTACGAGAGGCTTTGATGCGTCCCTACAGCTCAGTCCTGGCCGGGGCTGCCTGCGCGCTCGTCGCGTTGGTCTCGCCTGTTCTCGCCTACGAGATCGATCCGCTGACCCGTCAGCCGCTCGACAACGCGCTCACCGTGCGCGTGCGCCCGCAGGCCGCCGCCGTCTCTGTGCCGACGGCGAACGCCTCGCTCAACACCGCCGATCCGATGGCCGCCGCCTCCACGGTGCCGCAGATGTCGGCGATCAAGAAGGAGACCGTGGCCTATGACGGTCCCTACGGCGCCGGGACGATCATCGTCTCCACGGCCGAGCGGCGGCTCTACTACGTGCTCGGCGGCGGCCAGGCCCTGCGCTACGGCGTTGGCGTCGGCCGTCCGGGCTTCACCTGGGGCGGCGTGCAGACCATCACCATGAAGCGCGAGTGGCCCGATTGGCGTCCGCCGGCCGAGATGCTGCGCCGCCGGCCCGACCTGCCGCGTTTCATGAAGGGCGGCATCGAGAACCCGCTCGGCGCCCGCGCGATGTATCTCGGCAGCAGCATCTACCGCATCCACGGCTCCAACGAGCCGGAGACCATCGGCACGGCGGTCTCCTCGGGCTGCATCCGCATGACCAACGAGGACGTCGCGGACCTCTACACCTACGCCAAGGTCGGCACGAAGGTGATCGTCCAGCGCTGAGGACGCGTCGCACCGCTTGAGGGGGCGGGAAGGGCCGGCGGCGACGCCGGCCCTTTTTCATGTTGGTTTTGCGGGCGGGCGTCGCGTCCGGCCCGCGCGGCCGTCGATGGCCGGACCCGGCATGGGCCGGCGCGGACCGTCAGTGGCAGCCGCAGCCGCTGCCGCAGCTTCCGCCGCCATGTTCCTTTTGGGGCGCCGCCCGGCCGGGCTCGCGCGCCAGCCCGCGCTCCTTGAGCTCGTCGAGATAGATCGCCCAGCGGTGGCGGTACTCGCGGCCGAGATCGTAGAGGTAGCCCCAGCCGTAGATGCCGGTGTCGTGCATGTCGTCGAAGCGCAGCTTCACCGCGTAGTTGCCGATCGCCTCGACCGCCAGGATCGCCACCTCGCTCTTGCCGCCGATGACCTTGCGCTCGGCGGGCGAGTGCCCCTGCACCTCGGCGGACGGACTCTGCACCCGCAGGTATTCCGCCGGCAGCGCGAAGCGGCCACCGTCCTCGAAGGCCACGTTCAGGGTCCGCTTGTCGCCCGACAGCCTGATCTCCGTGGGCCAGCGCTCGGTGCTCATCCGCGACTCCTCGACACGATCCAACGCCAGGACGGCATGCGCGCTTGCCCGCGCACGCACAAGGCATCATATCGCATGGTATGCCAACGTTGCTACGAGACCGTCCGTCCGTCGTTGCGCCCCGCTATGACGCCGATGTCGCGCGGCGGGCGGCCCCCGCTCCGCTGATCGACCCGTTCCAGCGGGCGATCACCTATCTGCGCATCTCGGTGACGGATCGCTGCGACCTGCGCTGCATCTACTGCATGTCGGAGGAAATGAGCTTCCTGCCGAAGCGCGACCTGCTCACGCTGGAGGAGCTCGACAGGCTCTGCGGCGTGTTCATCGATCGCGGCGTCAGGAAGCTGCGCATCACCGGCGGCGAGCCGCTGGTCCGGCGCGACGTCATGCATCTCTTCCGCCGGCTCTCGCGCCATCTCGACAGCGGCGCGCTCGAGGAGCTGACGCTCACCACCAACGGCACCCGGCTCGCGCTCTTCGCCGACGAGTTGGCGAGCCTCGGCGTGAAGCGCGTCAACGTCTCCCTCGACACGCTCGACCCGGAGAAGTTCCGCGCGATCACGAGACGGGGCGACCTCTCCGTGGTGCTCGACGGCATCCGCGCCGCTCGCGAAGCCGGCATCAAGGTCAAGATCAACGCGGTGGCGCTCGCCGGCGTCAACGAGCACGAGATCGCCGACATGATCGCCTGGGCCCATGGCGAGCAGATGGACATGACGCTCATCGAGGTCATGCCGCTGGGCGAGATCGAGGGCGACCGCACCGAGCAGTTCCTGCCGCTCTCGGTGGCGCGCGCCCGCCTGGAGCAGCGCTACACGCTGACCCCGCTGCCCGACCGCACGGGGGGGCCGGCCCGCTACGTGCGGGTGGAGGAGACCGGCGGACGGCTCGGCTTCATCACCCCGCTGACGCATAATTTCTGCGAGAGCTGCAACCGGGTGCGGCTCACCTGCACGGGCAAGCTCTACATGTGCCTCGGGCAGGAAGATGCCGCCGACCTGCGCGCCGCGCTGCGCGCCTCGCCGGACGACGCGCTCGTCACCCAGGCGGTGATCGACGCCATCGCCCGCAAGCCCAAGGGCCATGATTTCGTCATCGAGCGGGCGCGGGCCGCCGCCGTGCCCCGCCACATGAGCGTCACCGGCGGCTGAGGCCGCGCTCAGTCGGTGATGACGACGCGGTTCGGCAATTCGTCGGGGTTGTCTGGCCCGGCGGGCAGCTTCTCGGACAGGATCCGCCCGACCCGCTCCACGGTTCCGACGAGCCCCGCCTCCGTGTCGCCCCGCGCCAGCGCCGCGACCAGATCCGCGAGCGCGGCGTTCCAGCCTTGGGGATCGACCAGGGCCAGGACGCCCTCGTCGGCGACGATCTCGGCATGCCGCTCGGCCAGGGCGAGATGGATCAGCACCCCCGTGCGCCCCCGCGTGCGGCTGAGGCCCCGCGAGCGGAACGCGCGCCGGGCGGCGTCCCGCGCCTGGGCGCGGCGCGTGCCGGGGGGCGTGAGGACGACGCGGAGGGGGCGGTAGAGGCCCACGGCCAGGACGACGGCGGCGACCAGCACCTGCGCCAGCGCGATGCCGCCCGCGCTCCAGCGCGTCAGCCAGATCAGCGGCCAGGGCAGCGCGAGGCAGGCGAGGAGCGCCGCGAGCAGCGTCGCGGAGCGGTACTGCCCCGCCCGCGCGGCGACGACCACGACGATCTCGGCCGAGGTCGTCGCCTCGGCGCGCCCGATCGCATCGGCAACGCGCTCGCGGGCGGCGGCATCGAGGACGGCGCGTCTACCAGTCACCGGATGCTCCCCCGCCGCCGGACGAGCCGCCGCCGCCCGAGAAGCCGCCGCCCCCTCCGAAACCGCCCGAGGTGCCGCCGCTCCAGCCCCCCGAGGAGGGGCCGGGCAGGACGATGAAGCCGCCCCCGCGCCCGCCGCGCCCCATGCGCGAGAAGATGATCAGGACGATCACGATCAGGACGACGAAGAGCACGACCTGCATCGGGTCGGCCGAGTCGTCGCGGATTTCCGCCTTGCGGTGCCATTCCTCGGCGTCGCCCGCCAGGATCGAGAGCATCGCGTCGACGCCCGCGTTGATGCCGCCGGCATAATCGCCGGTCTTGAAGCGCGGCGCGATCGCGGTGGTGATGATGACCTTGGAGAGCGCGTCGGTGAGCGCGCCCTCAAGCCCGTACCCGACCTCGATGCGGACCTTGCGCTCGTTCGGCGCCACGAGCAGCAGCGCGCCGTTATTCGTCTTCTTCTGTCCGAGCGCCCAGGCGCGGAAGAGCCGGTTGCCGAAATCCTCGATGCTGGTGCCCTGGAGGCTCGGCACCGTCGCCACGACCACCTGGTCGGAGGTCTTGTCTTCATACGCCTTGAGCTTGGCCTCGATCGCCGCTCGGTCCTCGGGCTTGAGGATGCCGGCGG
The DNA here is from genome assembly GCF_050591105.1 of Methylobacterium endophyticum. Taxonomy (NCBI): domain Bacteria; kingdom Pseudomonadati; phylum Pseudomonadota; class Alphaproteobacteria; order Hyphomicrobiales; family Methylobacteriaceae; genus Methylobacterium; species Methylobacterium endophyticum. The sequence continues at coordinate 199,030 of NZ_JBNHES010000002.1, read as the reverse complement.
CATCGACCACCCGGCCGGACAGCGCCGGGAAGTCGAGCTCGGCGGCCAATACCCGCGCGGGCACGAGTGCCAGCAGCGCGGCGAGGAGCAGCCACGCGGCCAGCGCCGCGCGAAACCGCGCCGGGATATGCAGAACCGTCGCGCGCCGCGCGGGCATGGCGATTCGAGCCGGAGGCTAGAACTTCACGTTCGGCGGGCGCTCCGAGTTCGGCGTCGCCGTGAAGGTCTCCATGGGCTTCGCCTCGGGATAGAACCACGCGGCGATCCAGCGGCCCGGAATGGTGCGAACCTCGGTGTTGTAGGCCTGGACGGCCTGGATGTAGTCGCGACGCGCAACGGCGATGCGGTTCTCGGTGCCCTCGAGCTGCGATTGCAGGGCGAGGAAGTTCTGGTTCGACTTCAGGTCGGGATAGCGCTCGACGGTGACGAGCAGCCGGCCCAGCGCGCCGGTGAGCTGGTTCTGCGCGTCCTGGAACTGCTTGAACTTCTCCGGGTCGCTCACCGTCGAGGCGTCGACCTTGACGCTCGTCGCCTTGGCCCGCGCCTCGATCACGGAGGTCAGCACGTCCTTTTCCTGCTGGGCGTAGCCCTTCACGGTCTCGACGAGGTTCGGGATCAGGTCGGCGCGGCGCTGGTACTGGTTCTGGACCTCGCTCCACGAGGACTTCGCCTGCTCCTCCAGGGTGGGCACCCGGTTGATCGCGCCGCAGCCCGATAGGCAGGAGGCGACCAGCATGGCGGCGAGGGCGCCGAGGATCTTCGCGATGAGCGGGCTGCGATGAAGCGTTCCGGCGTCGGCGCCTGTCGGCATGGGGTGTCTCTCCTCGGGGCCAGCGTGGCGGTGGGCCGGCCTCCGCGACAGATAGGCACGCGCGCGCCCCGGAACAGCCCCTTGCGCCACGCCGAAAGGGTGGGGCAAGCGTCGAATGGTTGACAAGCGCCGGAGGCCGGGGCCTCTGGCGGCATGGATGAGACGCCGGAAGCTGCGGGCGGCAAGCCGCGGGTCGCCATCACCTACTGCACCCAGTGCAACTGGCTGCTGCGGGCCGCCTGGATGGCCCAGGAGCTGCTCTCGACCTTCCGCGACGACCTCGGCGAGGTGGCGCTGATCCCCGCCACCGGCGGCGCCTTCGAGATCGTGATGGGCTCCGAGAGCGTCTGGGAGCGCAAGCGCGACGGCGGCTTTCCCGACGTGAAGGCCCTCAAGCAGCGCATCCGCGACCGCCTCGACCCGGAGCGCGATCTGGGCCATATCGATCGGCCATGACGCCACCCGCATCCGACCATGCCGGAGGCCGGGACGCCGGCGGACCCGTGCCGCGCGCGGGAGCTTCCGTGGCGGCGTCGTCCGTGATCGAGGGCGCGGACGGGGGCGGCGCGGGGCGCCCAGCAGCCGACCGCGTGCCCCGCCGCGCCAAGCGGCTGGCCCAGCGCGGATTCTCGACGCAGGTCTATCTCGTCGCCCTCGTCGTGGCGCTGATCGGGCCCGGCCTGATCTTCACCGCGATCCTGCTCATGCGCTACGCCTCCACCGAGCGGGCGCGCTTCGAGCAGGACGCGCGCGAGAACGTGCGCGGCATCGCCCTCTCCATCGACAGGGACACCGCCGGCCTCGTCTCGGTGCTCCAGACGCTGGCCACCTCGCCGCGCCTGCGCGAGGGCGAGTTCGACGCCTTCGACGCCCAGGTCAGGCTGGTGCGCGAGGCGATCGACCTCGACATCACGCTGCGCCGGCCGGACGGCCAGCAGCTCGTCAACACCACGATGAAGCGCGGCGGCCCGCTGCCGGTCTCGGCGCTGCCGTTCGACGCCGAGATCGCGTCCGGCAAGCAGCGCGCGATGGTCTCCGGCCTCATCGCCGGGCCGAGCCCGGAGCAGTCCACCTACGCCGTGGCCGTGCCGGTGATGGCCAACGGCGAGGTCGCCTACATCCTCAGCTTCTCCGCGCCCGTGAGCCGTCTCCAGGGCATCCTCGCCCGCGAGTCGGTGGAGGGCTGGACGACGGGCGTCTCCGACCGCGACCACATCGTGCTGGCGCGGCTGCCGGAGATGCCGGGGCTCGTGGGGCAGAAGCGGCTCGCGAGCCTGCGCCAGACGCAGACGGACACCCCCGGCGTCTGGGAGGGCAAGGATCGCCAGAACCGGCCCGTGGTGGTGATCGAGGCGCGCTCCCGCCTCACCGGCTGGACGGTGGGGACGGGCATCCCGCAGACCCTCGTCAACGCGCGCCTGCACCGCTGGCTCTGGGCCTTCCTCGGCTTCGGCCTCTTGGTGCTCGCGACCTCCTCGGCGCTCGCCGTGAGCCTGTGGTCGCGGGTCTCGCGCCCCCTGCGCCAGCTCGCCGCCTCCGGGCCTGCTTTGGCGCGTGGGGAGGCGATCCCGCGCATCGCCTCGCCCGTCCACGAGATCGGACGGCTCGGCGAGGTGATCTCCGACGCCTCGCAGCGCCTGCGCACCCGCGTGGAAGAGCGCGACCGGGCGCTCGCCGACACGCGGCGCGGCCTTTCCGCACTGCGCGAGAGCGAGGCCCGCTTCCGCCACATGGCCGATTCCGCCCCGGCCTTGATCTGGATGACCGACGAAGAGGCCGAGGTCAGCTTCGCCAACCTGCATTTCGACCACATGTTCGGGCTCTCAGCGCCGGACCTGCGCGATTCCGGCTGGCGGCGGATCATCCACGCGGACGATATCGAGGGGTTCTCCGGGATCTTCACCGAGGCTTTCGCCGCGCGCGTCCCCTTCAGGACCGAGGTCCGCGTGATCGACCGCCACGGCGACGTCCGCTGGCTGCGCTGCGAGGGCGTCCCGCGCCTCGACGATGCCGGCACCTTCCTCGGCTATACCGGCTGCAACGTCGACATCACCGACGCCAAGCTCGCCGAGGAGCACCAGCTGCTCCTCATCCACGAGCTGAACCACCGCGTGAAGAACACGCTCGCCACGGTGCAGTCCATCGCCGGGCAGTCGCTGCGGCGGCTCGAAGGGGAGGAGGCGGACGCCGCCCGCGCGGCCTTCGAGGCCCGCCTGCTGGCGCTCGCCCGCGTCCACGACGTGCTCACCCGCGAGAGCTGGGAGGGCGCCGAGCTCGGCACCGTCGTGGCCGACGCCATCCGGCCCCTCGAAGCCGGCGACGGCCAGCGCTCGCGCTTCGGCATCTCCGGCCCGGCGCTGCGCCTGCCGCCGCGGCTGGCGCTCTCCATCGCCATGGCGCTGCACGAGCTCGGCACAAACGCGGTGAAATACGGGGCGCTCTCGCGCGAGGGCGGCACCGTCGACATCACCTGGACGGTCCGGCGCGAGGACGAGATCCGGCTCCACCTGCGCTGGACGGAGAGCGGCGGCCCGCCCGTGGTCAAGCCGACCCGCACCGGCTTCGGCTCGCGCCTGATCGAGCGCAGCCTCGCCCGCGAGCTGGCGGGCGAGGTGCAGCTCCTGTTCGCGCCCTCGGGCGTGGTCTGCACCATCGAGGCGCCTGTGCCCCCTCCGGGGCTGCTGGAGCGCCGGGGTGGAACCCAGGCGCCGCGCGCCACGCCGCTGCCGATGCCCGGCTGAGCCGCGATGCAGGCGGCCGGCCCCTCGACTTCGCTCGCGGGCGGCATCGGCCGGCCGCATCCAGGTGACGGAGGCCGTGCGTGCGGCGCTCGCCGGCCGCTACGCCTTCGACGGCCCCCATCTCGTCGAGGTGAAGGGCAAGGGGCCGGTGCCGGTCTGGCGCCTGCCCGCCTGAACGCTCACTGTACCAGGGTGTTGCGCAGGGTGCCGATGCCGTCGATGACGATCTCGACCACGTCGCGCGGCCCCTTCATCGTGCCGACGCCGACGGAGGTGCCGCAGCAGATCACGTCGCCGGGCTCCAGCGTCATGTCCCGCGAGATCAGGCTGACGAGCCTGGCGGCCGGGAAGACCATGTCCGAGATCGGATAGTTCTGCCGCTCCTGCCCGTTGAGGATCGTGCGCACGCTGAGCGTCTCCGGGCGCAGGTCCGTGGCGACCGCCGGGCCGAAGGGGCCGAAGCCGTCGAAGCTCTTTGCCCGCACCCATTGCGGGAAATTCGGGTCCTTGTTCAGGACGTCCGAGGCGGTGAGGTCGTTGATGCAGGTATAGCCGAAGATGGCCCGTTCGGCCTCGGCCTCGGAGGCATCCCCGCAGCGCGTGCCGATGACGATGCCGAGTTCGCCCTCGTACACGATCCGGCCCTGGTAGGAGGCCGGGCGGCGGATCTCGGTCTCGGGGTCCTGGAAGGAGGAGGCCGCCTTCAGGAGGTAGAGCGGCTCCTCGGGCGCAGCCACGCCGAGCTTCTCCCCGAGCGCCCGGAAGTTGTTCCACAGGGCGATCATCTTGGTGGGCCGCGTCGGCGCCAGCAGCCGCAGGCCGGCGAGCGCGAGCCGCTCCCCGGTGGGCTGGGGCGACGAGAACATGTCGCCTTCATGCACGAGGACGGTCTCGCCCTCCAGCGTGCCGAACCCCGTGCGGTCGGCCTGCGCGAACCTGATCCAAAGCGCCATCTTGTCCTCCCCGTTGTTGTTGTGATGTCCGGCTTACGCCGTCACGGCGCCCGCCGCGAGGGCGTCAGCCGCAATCCCGGCGCCGGGCGTTCCAGCAGGACCTCCCGGCGGAAGCGCACCAGCCGGGCCGGGCGTCCGGCCGCGCCGCTGGTGACGTCCTCCGTCTCCTCGACGAGACCCTGCTGGGCGACGAGGCGCCGGAAGTTCTGCTTGTGCAGCAGCGTGCCCGACAGCGCCTCCACCGTGCGCTGGAGCTGGAGCAGGGTGAAGGTCGGCGGCATCATCTCGAACACCACCGGGCGGTATTTGATCTTGCCGCGCAGGCGCCCGATCGCGGTCGCCAGCACGCGGCGGTGGTCGAAGGCCATGGGGGCGCCCATCGGATCGTTCGGCCGGGCCGCGCCGACATTGCCCTGCGCCTCGGGGATGAGCCCCGCCTCGAACAGAAGCTCGTAGCGCTCCAGGACGCGCTCCTCGTTCCAGGCCGCGCCCCCGAGGCCGAAGGTCAGCCCGATCCGGTCCTCGCGCAGGCGCCGCAGCTTGGCATCCGCCGGCTCGGCCGCCCAGGCGAGCAGCTTCGGCTCGATGGCGTCGAGGGCCGCAGGGCGTCCGCGGCGAAAATCCTCGTAGGGCAGGTAGCCGTACCAGTTGCGCCAAGCGGCCTCCGCCAGCCCCGCCGGCCGCAGCTCGCGCGCCAGGGCCAGATAGGCCACGGACAGCGAGTGGGCGCCCTCCTGGACGCCCGCCGAGCGGTCGCGGTCGCCGAAGGTGTAGAGCTGCTCGACATAGCCGAGACGCTGGTGCGTCTGGCGCTCGACCCAGGCGCGCAGGCCCTTCTCCAGGGTGGCGTGCTCGTGGACGAGGGGGCCGGCGGGCAGGCCGTCCTGGCGCCCTTCCGCCTGCCCCTGCATCCGCACCGTGAGCGAGCGCGGCTCGCCTCCGGTCGCCGCCACGATCACCGCGACGAGACCGACGGAGGAGGGGCTCGGCACGGACCAGCCGGCGTCTCCTTCCTCCGTTGGGGCGTCCGCAGTGGTCATCGAAGCCGGGTGCCGTTTCCTCGGGGGCCGGACGGCGACGGCCCGCCTCCGGTCCCCGCTTTAGCCGCAGAACCGGCCGCCGCGTCAACGCGGAGCCCGCCTCGCGCGGCCACTTCGCGGTTGACCGCGCGCTGGGCGGCGATCCTTGCCAGGGCCGTCCTTGCCGAGGCGATCCTTGCCAATCGCCGCTCCGGCGCTCACACCGGACGGACGACACGCCGGAAGAGCGCCGACAGGGAGCAGCGCATGAACGCCGTCATCGCGACGAGGGCCGCCCCGTGAGCCTGGGAGCGTCTCCTTCGCAGGGTCGGGCGGGGCCGCCCGTGGACCTGCGCCTCTACGGCATCCTCGATGTCGGCGTCTGCGGCGGCGACGGAGCGCGACTCGCGTCGATGGCGGCGGAGGCGGTCTCCGGCGGCTGCACGCTGCTCCAGTACCGCGAGAAGGACATCCCGGATGCCCGCGCCGCGCTGGAGCGCATCCGCGCCATCCGCGCGGCGGTGGCCGGCCGGGTGCCCGTCCTCGTCAACGACCGGGTCGATCTCGCCCTGGCGGCGGAGGCGGAAGGGGTGCATCTCGGCCAGTCCGACATGCATCCCAACGACGCCCGCCGCCTGCTCGGCCCCTTGGGCGTCGTGGGGCTGACCCTGAAGACGGGCGCGCAGGCCGACGAGCTCTACCGCCTGCCCGTGGACTACGCCTGCATCGGCGGCGTCTTCGCCACCACGAGCAAGGACAATCCCGACCCGCCGGTGGGGCTCGACGGGTTCGGCCGCATCGCCTTCCGCGCCCGGCTGGCGCGGGGTCGGGCGCTGCCGGTCGGCGCCATCGCCGGCATCGATTCGAGCAACGCGGCGGCCATCGTCGCGGCGGGCGCCGACGGCATCGCCGTCATCTCGGCGCTGTTCGGCGCGGAAGCCGTGGAAGGCCGCGCGCGCGACCTGCGCCAGCGCGTCGACGCGGCCCTGTCCGAGAGGGGCGCGGCATGAGCGTTCCCATCGCCCTCACCATCGCCGGCTCCGATTCCGGCGGGGGAGCCGGCATCCAGGCGGACCTCAAGACCTTCGCGGCCCTCGGCGTCCACGGCGCCAGCGTGATCGCGGCACTGACGGCGCAGAACACCCAAGGCGTCCAGGCCATCCACGACGTGCCGGAAGCGTTCGTGGCGGCGCAGATGGAGAGCGTCTTCTCCGATCTCGCCGTCGCGGCCGTGAAGATCGGCATGCTGGCGCGCGGCGCCGTCATCGAGACGGTGGCCGACGCGCTTGCCCGCCTGGCGCCGGGCGTGCCGGTGGTGCTCGATCCGGTGATGGTCGCCACAAGCGGCGACCGGCTGATCGCGGACGAGGCGGTGGAGGCCCTGCGCGGCCGCCTGATGCCGCTCGCCGACGTCATCACCCCCAACCTGCCCGAGGCGGCGGCGCTCCTCGGCGAGCCGGTGGCGGCGAGCGAGAAGGAGGCGGTGGCCCAGGCCCGGCGCCTCCTCGGGATGGGCGCGCGGGCGGTCCTCATCAAGGGCGGCCACGCGCAGGGCACCGAGAGCGTCGACCATCTCGTCGCCTCGGACGGAACGCTGCGCCGCTTCGCGACCGCCCGGATCGCCACCCGCAACACCCACGGCACCGGCTGCACCCTGTCCTCGGCGGTCGCGGCGGGGCTGGCGAAGGGGCTCTCCCTCACCGACGCGGCGGCGCAGGCCAAGCGCTACGTCACCGGGGCGATCGCCGCCGCCGACCAGCTCTCGATCGGCCATGGTCACGGCCCGCTGCATCACATGCATGCCCTCTGGCCATAGGACAGGCACCTCTGACGCCTTGCTTTCAGGTCGCGATTTGCGTTTGATGGAACGTACGTTCGTTCGGATAACGGAACGACGCGGCGCGGCGGTTTGATATGCAGGACAGTGCGGAACGGCTCGAGCGGGTGCGCGGCCGCGACCTTCTGACGGGAGCCCAGGTCCTCTCGGGGCAGCTCGGCAAGACCATCCAGCGCCTGCGCAAGGCCTACAACCTCTCGCTGTCCGAGCTCGCCGAGCAATCCGGCGTGGCGAAGTCGATCATCAGCCAGATCGAGCGCAACGAGACCAACCCGACGCTCGCCACCATCTGGCGCCTGAGCCAGGCGCTGGACGTCTCCATCGAGCGGGTGCTCGCCAGCGGCGACGAGGAGCCCTTCCTCGAGAAGTCGTCGCGGGCCGACACGCCGATCCTTCTCTCCGAGGACGGCAAGGTGCGGCTCGCCATCATCGGCTGGATCAAGACCGTCGAGTGGCTGCAATGGTACGAGGTAACGGCCGATCCCGGCGGCGTCCTCGATTCCGATCCCCACCAGCGCGGATCGGTGGAATCGCTCTCGGTGAGCGACGGGGTGTTCGAGGTCGAGATCGGCGGGGTCGTCCAGCGGGCGCGGACGGGCGAGACCTTGCGCTACCGCTGCGACCGGCCGCACAGCGTGCGCTGCGTCGGCGAAGCGCCGGGCAAGGCGACCATGGTCGTCATCATGAAGGCCGCGGTGATGGAGTAGGGCGCGCTCAGCGCCCCGTGTTCACCCAGCGCACCATCTCGGCGAGCACGCCGGCCAGCGCCTGATCGAGCCCCGAGGCCGCCGCGCCCGCCTCGACCTTGCCCACCGGCACCCGCGCCGTGAAGACCTTCGCGGCCACCACCTTGCCCGAGCTCTCCGCGATCAGCTTCGCCGAGAGGTCCACCACCGCCTCGCCCGAGCCGGCCGCGATGTCGAAGGCCCGGATCTCGCTGATGAGCTGATAGTCCGAGGCGACCTTGTCGGCGGGCCGGCTCACGGAGCGCAGGCGGCCGGAATTCTCGAGGCTCTGGATCAGCCGGGTCTGGATCAGCCGGGGCAGGCGGTCCGCCCACTGGCCGCCGCCGAGGAAGGACAGGGAGCCGCCGGGCTCGCGCACGATGATCCGGTCCGACTCGAAGGGTTGGAGGCCGGTGGGCTCGGCGATCACGATGGAGCGCGCCGCGCCTCCCGGCCGCGCCGAGCCGGGGACGGCGGCGAGGTCGAAGGTCAGCGGAGCCGCGCCGCCGCAGCCGCCGAGGGCGGCAGCGATCAGGCTCGCGCCGAGCGCGATCACGGGAAGGCGACGATGCATGCGGACATACCTGTGCCTGACGCCGGCGGAACCGCCGGGCGGGGACAGGGGGACAATACGGCAAAGCTCGAAAGGTGCCGTGCGCCGCCGCACCGACTTTGCCGCGCCGCGGGGTTCAGCGCCCACCGTTGTATTCCGGCAACGACGGCTTGCCGCCGAAGATCACCTGCGAGGGGTCCTTCTCCAGGCTCTTCACCGTGCGGTTCAGCGCGCCGAGGGTGCGCTGTCCGTCGCTCGACAGGGCCTCGACCTCGCGCCGGCTCGATCCCGAGAGGCGGCCGAAGCTCGTGGCGATGTTGGCGGTGCGCTTGTCGAGATTCTCCGAGAGCTGGCGGAACGCCTTGCCGGCATCGCGCACCGATACCGCCGCCTCGCGGATCTCGGCGAAGGTCGAGGCGCCCTGCTGGCCCGAGGCCGAGCCGAGGAAGCCCTGCGCGCCGGTGAGGACGCCGTCGATCTTGTCGGCCGATGCGTTGAGCTTGCCGGCGAGGCTGCGCGCGTCGTGCAGGCCCGCCTCGATGTCGGGGCTGGCCGTGGAGAGCGCCGCCGAGAAGCGGTCGGCATTGTCGATCACCCGGTTGAGCTTGGTCCCGTCCACCGCCTTCACCAGGGCGCTGACGGCGGGGCCGGCCTCGGCCAGGGTCTTGGAGAAGGATTCGACATTGGCGAGCGTGCGGGTGATGGCGCCCTCGTTGCCGGCGACCACCTTGTCGAGGCGCTGGAGCACGTCGTCGGCGCGCTGCGCGATCTGCTTGGCCGCCGCCATCATGTCCTGAATGTCGGAGGAATCGGCGAAGATCGTCGGCATCTCGCCGTTGGAGCCGGCGGCGAGGGCGGGAGCGTCGGCGTTGCCGCCCGAGAGCGCGATCACCGAGACGCCGGTGAGCATCGCGGAATCGAGGCGCGCGCGGGTATCGGCGCGCAGCGGCGTCGTCGGTTCCACATGCACCACCGCGACGACGCGGCGGGGGTCCTGCGGCAGCAGGCGCACGTCGTTCACCTCGCCGACCTTGATGCCGTTGAAGGTGACGCCCGAGCCCTTCGCCAGGCCGCCGACGCTGCCGGAGAAGACGATCCGCACCGCCTGCCGGACCTGGCGCGACGAGCCGCCCTGCAACCAGAACACGAAGCCGAAGGCCGCGAGAATGACGGCGATGGTGAAGCCGCCGACGAGGGCGTAGTTCGCGCGTGTCTCCATCGGATCAGGCGTCTCCCGGTTTCGCGCGCGACGGGCTGTGCGCTGGCGCACGCGCCGTCATCGCGCCGGAGGCGGCGAGGGGATACGGGGCCTCACGCATGGGCGGCCGCCCCCGTGACGATGGAGCGGGCGCGCTTGCCGTGGAAATACGAGCGCAGCCAAGGATGGTCGCTCGCCAGCATGGCCTCGATCGGCCCCTCGGCAATGATCTGGCCGTCGCCCAGCGCCGCGATGCGGTCGCAGGCGGTGTAGAGGCTGTCGAGGTCGTGCGTGACCATGAAGACGGTGAGCCCGAGCGTGCGCTTGAGTGTCGCGACCAGCTCGTCGAACTCGCCGGCGCCGATGGGGTCGAGGCCAGAGGTCGGCTCGTCGAGGAAGAGGATCTCGGGGTCCAGCGCCAGCGAGCGGGCGAGCGCCGCGCGCTTGATCATGCCGCCGGACAGCTCCGAGGGGAACTTGTCGGCGGCATCGGGCTTCAGGCCAACCATCTCGATCTTCAGGCGGGCGAACTCGTCGAGCAGGCGCTCGGACAGATTCAGGTGCTCGCGCATGGGCATCTGGATGTTCTGCTTCACGGTCAGCGCCGAGAAGAGGGCGCCCTGCTGAAAGAGCACGCCCCAGCGCTGCTCCATCTTGCGGCGGCGTGCCGTGTTCAGGCTGTCGGTATCCTCGCCGAAGACCTCGATGGTGCCCGAGCGCTTCGGCACGAGGCCGAGGATGGTGCGGGTGAGGACCGACTTGCCCTGTCCCGACGGGCCGACGAATCCCAGGATCTCGCCGCGGCGGATGTCGAGGTTCAGCCCCTTGAGAACGTTGCGGTCGCGGAAACCCACGACGAGGTCGCGCACGCGGATGATCGCGTCGGCGGGCGCGCCGGCCATGGGGGGAGCGGGTGCGAGCACGGTTCAGAAATCGATGGCCGCGAAGAACACAGCGAAGAGTCCATCAAGCACGATCACCATGAAGATAGACTTGACGACTGAGGCGGTGACGTGGCGGCCGAGGGATTCGGCCGAGCCCTCCACCGCGAAGCCTTCGATGGTGGCGATGATCCCAATGGTGAGCGCCATGAACGGCGCCTTGATGAGCCCGACCATGACGTGCTGCACCGACACCGCCGCCTGGAGCCGGGCCAGGAAGCCCTCGGGTGTGAGCCCGCCATAGAGCATCGCGGTCAGGCCGCCGCCGGCGAGCGCCGCGAGCGAGGCGACGAGCGTCAGCATCGGCAGTCCGATGACCAGCGCCAGGATGCGCGGCACGATCAGGATCTCGATGGGGTCGAGCCCCATGACGCGCAGCGCGTCGACCTCCTCGCGCATGCGCATGGAGCCGATCTCGGCGGTGAAGGCCGAGCCGGAGCGGCCCGCCACCATGATCGAGGTGAGCAGCACGCCGAGCTCGCGCAGGATCAGCAGCCCGATCAGGTTGACCACGAAGGTCTGCGCGCCGAAGCGCTGCAACTGGAAGATGCCTTGCTGGGCCACGATCCCGCCGACGAGGAACGAGATCAGCGCGATGATCGGCACGCCGCGCCAGGCGACCTGCTCGATCTGGTTGACCAGCGCCGTCATGCGGAAGGTGCCGGGCCGGAGCGCCACGCGGCCGCAGGCCGTCACCACCTCGCCGAGGAAGGCGATGCCGGTGACGACGTCGTACTTGCCGCGCATGGTGCGCCGGCCAAAGGCGTCGAGGAACTGGTAGATCGCGCCATGCGTCTCGCGCGGCGGCGGCTCGGGCTCGCGCAGGCCCATCTCGCCGAGCAGGATGCGGTGCTCCGGGCTCGTGCCGGCATAGGCGAGCCGGCCGCCGGCCGCCTCGATCTCCCCGCGCGTCCGCTCCAGCACCCAGGCGCCCAGCGTGTCGAGACGCATGATCCCGCTCAGGTCGATCTGGATCGGCCGGCTCGCCGCCATCGCCGCGATGCGGGCGGCGACCGTCTCGACGCCGGGCGCCTGATCGGCGGTCCAGCGGCCGGCGAGGGCGACGCGGCCGCCGGCCTCGTCGAAGGCGGCATCGGCGCGCCCGTCTGCGATGGTGGCGTCGTCCGTGCGCACGGCCTCAGCGTCTCCGGCGTCCCGGCGGAATTGCCCGTCTCTCTGATCTGAACAGGGTTATCATAGCCTTTCCGTGGCGGCGGCGCCAAACGGCTCCGCTTTGGCCGCGCGCGCGGCCATCGCCACGAAGGCCAATCCGGCGAGGGCGGCCGGTGCCATCAGCGCGAAGGCCAGCGGGCCGCCTGCCCGGTAGACGACGCCGCTGAGCAGGGTGGCGCAGGCGGCCGCGAGCGCGCTCGCGGCGCTGAGCGTCCCCTGGGCCCGGCCGCGCGCACCCTCGGGAGCGAAGCGCGACACCGCCGCCATGGCGCCGAGCTGGGTGGCGCCGAAGGTGAGGCCGTGCAGCGTCTGGAGCGCCACCACCGGCAGCAGTTCGCCCCCCAGCACGGTCATCCCGAGAGCCCGCGCCAGCGCCGCCGCCCCGCCCAGTCCCAGGAGCCGGAACGGGCTCTTCCAGCGCTCCGGCAGGCGCCCGGCGAGGGCGAAGAGCACGATCTCGGCCGCGACCCCCGTCGCCCAGAGCGCGCCCACCGTGGCGGTGGAGAAGCCGTGCGCGGTCCAGTGGATGCTGGCGAAGCCGTAGATGGCGGCATGGCTCGACTGGATCGCCGCGGCGGCGAGAATGGAGAACCACAGGCTCGTCGGCAGGGCGGGGCGGGGGCCCGCGACGGGCGGCGGCGGCCGGGCGGCGTCCCCGAGCCGGATCGCGGCCGCGACGAGCGCCGCGATCAGCGCGAACCCGGTGAGGAAGACCGGCACCGCCACCCGACCGCCGAGCTCCACCAGCATCGCCCCGCCCGCGAGGTTGGCGGCGAGGAAGGCGACGGAACCGGCGACGCGGATGCGGGCATAGTCGAGGCGCGGGTCCCGCCGCACCGCCGAGAGCGTCAGGAAGTCGATGCTCGGCACCAGCGGCGCGGCGGCGACGGCGTTCAGGACGACGACGACCGCCAGCACCGGCCAGCCGAACCCGGCCACGGCCGGCATCGTCGCATAGGTCAGGGCGACGCCGAGGCTCGCGGCGAGCACGAGCCGCTGCGGCCCGATTCCCCGGTCGATCAGGCTCATCAGCGGCGCCGTGGCGAGGATGCGCGTCGCGATGGGCAGCGCCAGCAGCAGGCCGATGACGCGCGCGTCGAGCCCGAGCGCGTCGAGCCAGACGGGCGTGAACGGCATGGCGATGCCGATCTCGACGAACACCACCGCGTAGAGGAGCGACAGCCGGTAGGGGCGCGAGTCTGGCAAGGGCGGGGGCTGGAGGAGGTTTCGGGCCCGGCTCGGCCTCCGGGGAGGCATGCGGGATATCTCCGTAAGCGCCCGTTAAACCGCCTCTGTCAAATTGTCGGCCGTAATGCGTCTGCCGGGCCCGCGCGGCCGTGGCCTCCGAGGACGGGATTGATGTCGGGACCCCATTCCCTGAGCCCCCTCGACCCTTCCGCCTTCGAGATGATCGAGGCGGCGGTGGCCGAGACCTCGCGCGGACGCTGGTTCCTCGCCGAATACGCCCGGCGCAACCGCAACGCCGACACCGAGATGCTGCTCGGCGCCATCGGCAAGCTGGAGAACGCCGTCGCCGGGGAGCGCGCGCCGGAGGGGTTCGGGCGCCTGCGCGGCGACCTCATGGAGATGGCCAACGCCATCGCCCGCACCAAGGCCGAGATGGCCGCGATCAGCGCCCCGAACCAGGACCAGAGCCGGCTCGGCGTGGCGTCCGAGGCGCTCGACGCCATCGTGCGCGCCACCGAGCGCGCGACCTCCGACATCCTCGGCGCCGCCGAGGAGGTGCAGGAAGCGGCCTGGACCCTGCGCGAGAGCGGCGCCGACGGCGCCGTCTGCGACGAGCTCGACCGCCGCGCCACCCAGATCTACACCGCCTGCTCGTTCCAGGACCTGACCGCCCAGCGCACCGGCCGCATCGTCCATACCCTGCGCTACCTCGAGGAGCGGCTGATCGCGATGATCGCGATCTGGGGGGAGGAAGAGGAGGTGCCCCCGGCCCCCGGCGAGCGCCAGGGCGCGGCCGATCCCGTTCTGGACGACCTCTGCCAGAGCGACGTCGACCGCTATATCGACATGGAGCCCGCCGCGCAGGCTCCGGCGCCGCCGCCCGCGCGCGCGCCGCTGCCGATCCACGAGGACCTGATCTTCGTGCCGAGCACCGGCGACGCCGGCATCGCGTTCGAACAGGCCGCGGACCTCGTGTCGTCCGAGCCCGCGCCGGAGGCACTCGAAGAAGAGGCGGCCGGGACCGCCGACCTGTTCGACGTTTCCTTCGACTTGGCGGCGGACGAGGAGGCTCCCGTTCAGGCGGCCGCCCTCGACCATGACGAGGACGCCCCGGCAGCGGCCGTCACGGACGGGGAGGGGGACGCTCCGGCGGCCAAACCGACCTCGGAACCCATGCTGGAATTCGCCGATCTCGACGACCTCACCCTCGAGGAGAAGCTGGCGCTGTTCACCTGATCGGCCGTCCGCGAACGGCTGCACGGGCGGAACCCGCTCTGCTATAGAGACGTCCCCCGGACGCCTCCGCGCCCGGTCTCCACGGAGCGGGCGATTCTCCATCTGTTGAAGCTCAGCGTCGGCCCCGACTCGATGGCGGAGCTACAGGAGTGGCAGATCCGCCGGGGACTCGACGCCCTGGCCGAGGGGCGCGACACCGCGCCGTTCCACGTCACCCGCATGGTCCCGAAGCGCCTCGCCGAGATCGCGGGGCAGGGCTCGATCTATTGGGTGATCCGGGGCACGCTCTGCTGCCGGCAGGCGATCGGCGCCATAGAGCCCTTCACCGGCGAGGACGGCGTGGGCCGTTGCCGCCTGGTCTTCGCCTCGCCCCTCGTGCCCGTGGCGCCGCGCCCGTGCCGACCGTTCCAGGGCTGGCGCTACCTCGCCCCCGCCGACGCGCCGCCGGACCTCGACGCGGCGACGGCGGGAGACATCGCCGAGATGCCGGAGGCCATGCGCCGGGAACTGGCCGGGCTGGGGCTTCTCTGATCCGGTCTCGCCCCGCGCTGTCGGACAGTCCGACAGCGCGGGCGCGCGGGTCTCACACGCCCTCGAACCGGCCGCTGGCATGGGCCAGCATGGTGTAGACCTTGCCGGTCTCGGAGGTGAGATAGGCGTCGGCCCGGCGCGAGTCCTTGTCGTTCTTCGAAACGTCCCCGAGCAGGCGCTCGAACTCGTTGACGTAGCGGTCCACGGTGCGACGGAACTCGGCGTCGGCCCGGTAGCGGCGCTGGAGCTCCTCGAAGGTCTGACGGCCCTGCGCGGTGTAGATGCCGGGCCCGAACAGGTTCGGCTCCCCGCGACGGTAGCGCTCCCACAGGTCCACCGCCGTGCGGTGATCGATCATCCTGGCGATGTCGGTGGCGATGGTGTCGAGCGCCGCGCGGCCGCCGGAGGCCGGTTTCGCGGCGGTGTCCGCCGAAGGTTTGGCGGCGGGAGCGGGCGTGCCGTCCTCGTCCTCGTCGAGGGAGGCGCGGGTCAGCAGGTCGGACAGCCAGCCGCGCTTGTCGCCGCCGGCGGGCGCGCCGGGACGGGGCTGCGTGCCTGCGCGCAGAGCCACCGTCTCGCCGCGCGCGGGCGCCTGCTGGGCGGCCGGGCGGGCGGTGGCGGGCGCCGGGGAGGGCGCGGCCGGTTTCGCGGGAGCCGCAGCGGCCTGTCGCGCGGCGGGCTGCTGGACCGCCGGCCGGGCGGCCTGCGGCTGGCCGCCGCCCTGCGCCGCGACGGCCGCCTGGGGCTGCGCGACGTCAACGCTCCGGGTCGAGCGGGCGACGAGAGCCGAGAGCTCGTTCAGGGCCTCGATCTGCTCGGAGACCACGCGGCGCATCTCGCTGGTGGCGTCCTGGGTCTCCTTCGGGATCTCCAGCACGCCGCGGCTGAGCTCGGCGCGGGTGGCCTCGAGATCGGAGCGGATGGAGGCCGCCATCTCGCGCATGCCGGCGGTGGATTCGCCGAGGCGCGCCTGGGCCGCCTCGAACACGGTGCGCACCTCACGGGTCGCCGCCTCGACGGCCTCCCGGACGGCGCGGGTGGCGCGCTCGCCCTCCGAGCCGGCGCTGGCCTGGAGCTTCTCGAACTCCCCGGTGACGGCGGCCCCGGCGTCCCGCGCCCGGTCCGACAGCTCGGTGCCGACGCTGCGGGCGCGTTCCTCGGCGCCGCGCAGCGCGTCCTCGATGGCGCGGCCGAAGCGCTCGGTCTGCGCCTCGAGGGCGGTGGAGCGCTCCTCGATGCCGGCGAGCGCCGCCGTCAGCGCGCCCTCGCGGCCGGAGATGGTGGCGCCGAGCCGCTCCTCGACCCCCGCCAGGGTGCCGGCGGCGTCGGAGAGCGCCTGGACATGGCCGCGGCTGCGCTCGGACAGGCTGCGGCCGTGGGTGTCGAGGGCACCGGCCAGCGCATTGGCCTCCTTGAGGGCGCCCTGGGCGACGTTCTGGAGCAGGCCGATCTGCGCGCCGACCCCGTCGCTCGCCCGCGCCGTCTCGGCGGCGATGGCCGAGAGCGCCGTCTGGATCTGCTCGACCCGCCCGGCGAGCCCCTGCTCGATGGCGCCGAGATTCTCGCCGGCCCCGGACACGAGCTCGGTCAGCGCGGCATTGGCGGCGCCGATGCGCGAGAGCAGCGCGCCGAGGTCGCGGCGCAGGCGGTCGCCGGTCTCGGCGAGGCCGGACACCGCGCGCGCCGCCCCGTCCTCGACGGAGGCGCGTAGCGTCTGGGCCGCGTTCGCCGACTGGACCGCCAGCTCCTCGGTGCGGCGGCGCAGCTCCTCCACCAGCGGCACGCCGGTCTCGGTGAGCACGCGCTCGATGGCCGCGCCGCGCTCGCCGAGATCGTCGGAGAGCCGCAGCACGGGCCCGTCGACCAGCTCCCGCAGGCGCCGGATGTTGCCGTCGAGCGCCTCGGTCATCGCCTGTCCGCGACCGTCGACGGTCTCGACCAGGGTTCCGCCGCGCTCCTCGATGGCGCGCACGATGCGCTCGGCGCCTTCCGCGAGACGGCGGGCGAGGGCCTCGCCACGGGCATCCACCAGCGCGCCCAGCGCGTTGGCGCGACGCTCGAAGCCCGAGCCCATCCGCTCCGTGCGCTCGTCGATGAGGGCGGCGACGGCGGCGTTGCGCTCGTCCAGCGCCGCCGACAGGGCCGCGATATGGGCTTCGGCCGCGGCGGCATGCCCCTTGGCGCGCTCGTCCAGCGCCACGGCGAAGTTCGCGATGCGCTCGTCCACGAGCCCGGCGAAGGCGTCGTGCCGCTCGTCGAAGGCGGTGGCGAGGGCGTCGCCGCGCGCGGCGACCAGGCTGGCGAAGACCTTCATGCGGCTGTCGATCCGCTGGGTGAAGGCCTCGCTGCGGGTATCGACGGCCTGGGTGAGCGAGGCGCCATGCGCGTCGATGGCCTGCGAGAGGGCCGAGGTCCGGCTCTCCACCAGACCGTCGAGGTCGCGCAGGCGGCCCTCGAACATCTCGCCGATGATGCGGGCCTGATCCTCCAGCGCGCCGGAGGCGCCGCCCAGCGCATGCTCGATGCTCTCCACCAGTTGGCGGCCGCGCTCGCTCAAGGTGTCGTGCAGCGGGCCGACGCGGCCGTCGAGGGTCGCGTCGAGCGCCCGCGCATGCTCGTCGAGAAGGGCGCGGATCTCGCCCGTGCGGCCTTCGAGCAACGAGCCGATGGTGCGGCCGCGATGGTCGAAGACGGAGGAGACGGCATCCGCGTGGGTGTCGAGCAGGCTGCGGATTTCGCCGGTCCGGTTTTCCAGCACCGAGCCGAGGCTGCGGGCGCGGTCGTCGAGAACGGTCGCCACGGCGCCGGCATGGCCGTCGAGCAGGCTACGGATCTCGTCGGTCCGGCCTTCGAGGACACCACCGATGGCATTGGTGCATGTGTCGAGAGTGCCCGTGTAGTCGTCGAGCAGGGCGCGGATCTCACCGGCACGGTTCTCCAGCACCGAGCCGAGGTTGCGGGCACGGTCGTCCATGGCCGTCGCCACGGCGCCGGCATGGCCGTCGAGCAGGCTGCGGATCGCGTCGGTCCGGCCTTCGAGGACGCCGCCGATGGCGTCGGTGCGCGCGTCGAGGGTTCCCGTGTAGTCGTCGAGCAGGGTGCGGATTTCGCCCGCGCGGGCGTCGAGGAGGCCGTGGACCGTGCGCACGCCCTCGTCCAGCAGGGCGTTCATGTCGCCGGCCCGCGCCTGGAGCGCGGAGCCGATGCGGCCCTCGCCGGCGGCGAGCAGGTGCTCGACCTCGGCCATGGCCTCCTTGAGCTTGGCGAGCATGGTCTCGCCACGCCGGTCGATGAGCTCGCCGAGCGCCGCGCCGCCGTGGTCGAAGAGGCGGGCGAGTTCGGTGATGCGCGAGCCGACCGCGCCGAACACCGCGCGGCCCCTCTGGTCGAGCTCGTCGCCCATGGCGGCGGTGCGCTCGTCGATGAGCCGGGCGAGCCCGGTGCCGCGCTCGTCGAAGGCGCCGCGAATGGTCTCCGCCTGCCGGTCGAGGGTCGCGTCGATGGCGCGTCCATGCTCCTGGAGCGCGGCGCCGATGGCTTCCAGCCGGGCGAGCACGTCGGTGTCGAAGCGGCCGGCGGTCTGGTCGAGGCGCAGGACGAGATCGTTGGCGCGGCGGTCGAAGGTGTCGCCGATCTCGGTCGAGCGGGCGGCGATCTCCTGGGCGATGCCGTCGGTGCGCGCGTCGATGGTCTGGACGAGGTCGCGGCTGCCCTCCGTCATCACGCGGGCCATCTCGCCGGTGCGCAGCACCAGCGCCTCGTTGAGGGCCGTGGCGCGGGCGCCGAGATGGGCGTCGATGCGCGAGACGAGGTTGCCGAAGGTCTCCTCGATCTCGCTCGAGCGCCGGGCGGAGCGCTCCTCGAGGGCGCCGAGATGGGTCTCGACGGCCTGCGACGCCTCGCGGGCCCGCTCGCCGATGGTGTCGGCGACCGCCTTGCCCTGGACGGTGACGATCCGGTCCATGGCCTCGAGCTGGCCGAACACGGTCTCGCCGAGGGTGGCGGTGTCGCGCGAGATGCGCTCGGCGAGGATGTCGCCGCGCGCGATGGTGTCGTGGAGCGCGGCGAGACGATCGCCCAGCGCCGTGTCGATGGCGCGGGTGCGGGTCTCGGCGACCTCGGCGAAGGTGGCGCCGGTCTGGTTGAGGGCGTCCGCGACGCGCGCGCCCTGCGTCGCCACGGCGAGCACGATGTCGCGCCCGGTGCCGGCGAGGCGGGTATGGGCGTCCTCGACCTGGCCGGCAATGAGGTCGGTCATGCCGCGCCCATGGATGCCGAAGGCGGTCTCGAGGTCGCCGAGCCGGCCGGTGAGCTCCCGGCCGACGCCGTCGGCGGCATGCGCGATGGACGCGGTCGCGGCTTCCGCGCGGCCGGCGAGCTCGGCGTTGAGCGCCTCGACGGTGCGGCGCAGGGCCTCCACGGCGGTCTCGACGCGGGCGCCGAGCTCCCCGTGCAGCCCTTCCGACGACTGGCGGAAGCGCTCCAGGATGCCGGCGGTGCCCGCCTCGACGGCGCTCAGCACGCCGTCGGAGGAGACGCGCAGGCTCTCGGCCGCCTCGCCGAAGCGGGCGACGGCGTCGGTGGTGCGCCGCGCGACGACGTCCGATACGCCGGCCGTGGTGGCGTGCAGGTGCTCGGCGGCCTGGGCGGCCTGCTGGGCGAGCTCGCTCGCGGTGACGGCGAGGCGGCTCTCGAAGATCTGCACCGCCTCGACGGTGCGCGCCTCCAGTTCGCCCGTGGCGCCGGCCGCCGAGCGGCGGAACGACTGGGCGGCCTCGGCGGTGCTGGCGCCGAGCGCCACGCCGGTCTCCTCGGCGCTGCGGCGCAGAAGCTCGGCGGCCTCGGCGGCACGGCCGGACATCTCGGCACCGAGGGATCCGACGGCCGCGCGCAGGTTCTCGACGGCGCCGTTGGCGCTGCGCTCGAAGCTGTCGCCGAGCGCGGCGAAGGTCTCGACGATGCCGCTGGCGGCGAGCGCCAGCCCAGCCTGGGTGTCGCGGCCACGGGTCTCGATCAGCTCGGAAACGCTGGTGCCGGCGGCCTCGATCTCGGCGCGCAGCGCGGCGCCGCGGGTCGCCATGTCGTCGGAGAGGGCAGCGCCGGTGCTGGCGAAATGGGCGCGTAGCGCGTCGCCGGTCTCGGCGAAGCGGGCGGTGATCTCGCCGCCGGTCGAATGGAATCGCTCGGCCATCTCGCCGCCCCGCGCGAGGAAGGTGGCCTCCAGGTTCTGCGCCGAGCGCTCGAAGGTCTCGCGGACCTCGCCGCCCTGGCGGGTGATGGCGTCCATGACGCCGGCGCCGGTCTCGGCGAGGTTCTTGGCGACCTGGCCGGCGTTGTCGGCCAGCGTCGCGGTGATGAGGCTGCCGGTCTGCTCGAAGGCGCGCGTGACCTCCTCGGCCCGGCCGGACATCACCTCGACCACGCGGTCGCCGGCCTGTCCGAGCGCCGCCGTGATGGCGTCCCCGCGCCCGCCGAGGGCCGTGGTGACGGCCTCGCCGCGCGCGTCGATGGCGCTGGTAACGCGTTCCCCCGCGCCGGTCATGGCGGCGACGATGCGCTCGGCGGCGCCGTCGAGCTCCTGGCTCAGGCTGTGATGCGTGCCGGAGATGGCGCCGCGCACGCGCTCGGCGTTGCTGACGATGGACTCGCGCTGCGCGACCAGCTCGTCGACGAGGGAGCGGATGCGGATCTCGTTGTCGGAATAGGCGCGCTCCAGGGTGGCGATCTCGCCGCGCACCAGGGTCTCCAGCTCGCCGGCCCGCGCCAGGGCGCGCTCGACGCCGTCGCCGACGGCGGCAACCTCGCGGCGGACCGTCTGCGACATGGTGAGCACGGCGTCCGTCGAGAAGCTCTCGGGCTCGGCGAGCCGCACGGCGACCTCGCCCACGGCGCGGGCGACCATGCGCATCTCCTGGGCGCGCACGGCGAGCATGGCCGTGATCAGGAAGAGCACGATCGGCCCGACGATGGCGGCGGCGGCCACGGACGCCTGGAGCGCGGTCAGGCCGAGCAGGAAGGTCTTGAGGTCGCCCCCCGACTGGTGCCAGGCCAGCGCGGCGATGCCGTTCAGCCAGAGCAGCGCGACGGCCCCGGCGATCACGTAGGGCTTGCGCGAGGGGCGCACCCGCAGGGTCTGCTGGAGGATCCCGATATTGCGGCGGTCGTCGTTGGCGACGAGGGAGCGGTCCGGCGGCAGCAGGCCGCCCTCGCGGGCCGGGCGCGGCTGGTCGGGCGGCGGGATGTCGGAGGCGAGCGGCGCGTCGAGATCGAGGCGGGGCGGGGTCTGGCGGCCCGCGCTCTCGGTCAGCAGGTCGCCGTCGCCGACATCGGGAAGGCGCGGCTCGTTCCGCTTTGCGGCGTCGGGCGCGAGGATGTCGAGGCTCAAAGCCTGCTCGATCGCCGTCAGCGCCGCCTCGGCCGGGTCCTTGAGCTTCTTCTCGGTGGCCATGCAACGCCTCTGTACGCGTGGTCCAGCCTGTCCGTCCGCGCCCGGACAGGAAGACACAAATACCCGTTTACCAAGGAAGTTTAGACCCGGCCGCCCCTCGAAGACACCCGGACCGGGGCCGCTCGCCAAAAAACCTTAACGGAATGGTTACCACGCGCGCCCGCGCCGCTCCGGCGAGGACCTTTCCCATGCTGCGGCAAGGCTTAACCCCGCCCCGGCGATGCGGGGGCGACTGTGGACAGGCCCCGCCGCCCGGCGCTAACGGAGCCTGCGAACAGCCGGGAAGGAGCCCGTTTTGCCAGGACCGACAGCGGACGAGACGGTGCGCGAGATCGACCACGCCTTCCTCGCGGAGCAGACGGCCGGCGACGCCGATCTCGCGCGCGAACTTCTCTCCCTGTTCGCCGGCCAGTGCCGCGCCCTGGTGCCGGGCATCGCCGACGCGGCGCTCGACCCGGCCGACCGGGCGGACAAGGCCCACACCCTCAAGGGGTCGGCGGCGGGGATCGGGGCGCTTCGAATCCGCGACCTCTGCGCCCCGATCGAGGACGGCCTGCGCCGGACCGGCGCGGCGGATGCGGCGGCGCTCGCCGAGCTCGATGCCGCCGCCAACCGGGTGCTCGCGGAAATCGAGGCCGGCGGCTGACGCAATCCGCCTTCCGACGCGCGGTTTTCGCGGGCGCGGCACCGGCGCGCTTGCAATCCGATGCCGGCCCCTCCAATCAGGCGGCGCCGGACGACGTTACACCCACCTGACCGGTCGAGCCCGGAGCCGCCGATGCCGAAGATCACCTATGTCGACCATGCCGGCACGGCGCGAACCGTCGAGGGCGCGGTCGGCGCGACCGTCATGGAAACGGCTCTGCGCAACAACGTGCCCGGCATCGACGCCGAGTGCGGGGGTGCCTGCGCCTGCGCCACCTGCCATGTCTACGTGGACGAGGCCTGGGCCGAGGTCGTGGGCAAGGGCGAGCCCATGGAGCAGGACATGCTCGATTTCGCCTCCGACGTGCGCGCGACCTCGCGCCTGTCCTGCCAGATCCGCATCACGCCCGAGCTCGACGGGCTGATCGTGGCGACCCCCGCCCGCCAGGGCTGACGGCGCTCGCTCACCGCAGCAGCGCGCGCATCGCCCCGTCGAGCCCGTCGAGCGTCAGCGGGAACATCCGGTTCTCCACCAGGGACCGGACCATGCCGATGGATTGCGTGTAGCCCCAGTGCGCCTCCGGCACGGGGTTCAGCCAGACGGCCTTGGGGAAGTGCTCCAGCACCCGCTGGAGCCAGACCGCGCCGGGCTCCTCGTTCCAGTGCTCCACGGAGCCGCCGGCCATGGCGATCTCGTAGGGGCTCATCGAGGCGTCGCCCACGAACACCACCTTGTAGTCGGGCGGATAGGTGCGGATCACGTCGGTCAGCGCGATGCGCTCGTCGTGGCGGCGATGGTTCTGCGTCCACACGGCCTCGTAGGGGCAGTTGTGGAAGTAGAAATGCGTCAGGTGCTTGAACTCCGAGCGCGCGGCGGAGAAGAGCTGCTCGGCCTGCTCGACATGCAGGTCCATGGAGCCGCCGATGTCGAGAAAGAGCAGCACCTTCACGGCGTTGCGCCGCTCCGGCCGCAGCTTGAGGTCGAGATAGCCGCGCGCCGCGCTCGACCGGATGGTGCCGTCGAGGTCGAGCTCCTCGGCCGCGCCCGAGCGGGCGAAGCGGCGCAGGCGCCTCAGCGCGATGCGGAGGGTGCGGCCGCCGAGATCGGCGCCGTCGTCGAGATCGCGGAACTCGCGCTTGTCCCAGACCTTCACCGCGCGGAAGTTGCGGTTGCCGTCCTGGCCGATGCGGATGCCTTCGGGGTTGTAGCCGTAGGCGCCGAAGGGCGAGGTGCCGCCGGTGCCGATCCATTTCGAGCCGCCCTGGTGGCGCTCCTTCTGCTCGGCGAGGCGCTGCTTCAACGTCTCGAACAGCCTGTCCCAGCCGAGCGCCTTCAACTCGGCCTTCTCCTCCTCGGTGAGGTACTTCTCCGCGAGCTTCCTCAGCCATTCCTCGGGGATCGCGGCCGGCTCCACCGCCTCGCCGACGCTCTCGATGCCCTTGAACACCGTGCCGAAGACCCGGTCGAAGCGGTCGAGGTTGCGCTCGTCCTTCACCAGGGCGGCGCGCGAGAGATGGTAGAAGTCCTCCAGCCGCTTGTCGGCGAGGTCGCGCTCCAGGGCGCCGAGCAGGGTCAGGTACTCCCGCAGCGTGACGGGGACTCGCGCCTCGCGGAGCGCCGTGAAGAACTGGAGCAGCATCGGCGGAATTGGCGGCAGGCCGCCGCCGGGGTCAAGGCGTGCCGCCAATTCCGCCGGGGCGCCCCGAAGCGCGGTCGCGCGCGAGGAAAGCCAAGTCGTTTCCCGCTGTCCCGGAATCGACGCCGGCTCACCGGAGGACGAGCCCGAGTCGAGCGCGGGGCCGATGGTTCGCCCGCAAGGTTGTGGATGCTGGGTATAAGTCCCGTTTTCTGTTGATACGTCGGCGAAGTCGCCTGTTCAGGGCACCTGCACTGTCATGGGAATCATGAGAGCGTGTGATCGGTGTCGCTGTCAATGCCGGAACGGTTGTTGTCCGGCTAAGTCGAGGAGGAGCGTTGTGGCCGTCGTCTTGCGTTCCCTCGCCGACTTCAAGCGATTCCTCGCTCAGCCCGGCGCGACGATTCAGATTATCCAGAACACGTTTATCGATCGTCAACCGGAATCGGCACGCGCCGCCTACCGCGACAAGGGCATGTACGAGTTGCGCTCGGTCCACGCGCTCTCGCGCAAGGCGGCGGTGTTCAGCCTGCGCGGCCACCCGACGACGGTCTGGCTGTACTGGGACAAGGGGACGCGGCGCTGGAAGTTCTCCGGCGACACCGTGCGCATCCCCCTGGACACGTCCCTCGGACCGCCCGACGAGATCGTCTACCGCTGCTTCTTCGCGCCGGGCTACGAGCCCAAGGAGCGCAGGGCCGCCGCTCCGGCCCCCGCGCCCGTGACCGCCGGCTGCCCGCGCTCGCGCGACGCCGACGAGACCGCGCCTCCCCCGTAGAGCTTTACGCGCGCTTGCCGACGGCGTCCTTGGCCGGCGTCTCGGGTTTCTCCTTGGCCGGATCGCGCGGCGCGTCGACGGCCTTGCCCACCGTGCGGCGGGCCCGGAACACCGGCCGCGAGTCGCTCTCCTTGCGCTTGAGCATGACGCGGTACTCGTCCCGCCGCTCGTGGATCGAGGCGATGACGAGCCCCATCGGCACCCCGACATCGACGAGCACCGCTTCCGAGAGCTGGAGGGAGGCCTCGATGGTCTCCGGCACGGCGTCGTCCACGCCCATCTCGTAGAGCGCCGTGGCGTGGCGGGCATCGCGGGCGCGGGCGACGATGGTGAGGTCCGGGCGCTCGGCGCGGGCGGCCTGCACCACGGCCTCGACGCCGAGCGCGTTGTCGAGGGTCACGACGAGGGCGCGGGCGCTGGCGATGTCGCAGCGGCGCAGCATCTCCGTGTTGGAGGAATCGCCGAAATAGACCGGGTTGCCGAGACGGCGCAGCTCCGTCACCCGCAGCGGGTCGGAATCGAGTGCGATGAACGGGATCTTGTGGCGGGTCAGCATCTCGCCGACGAGCCGCCCGACGCGTCCGTAACCGGCGATGATGACGCGGTTCTGCTGCTTGTCCGGCGGCGGCTCCGCCCGCGCCCGGCCGAGCTGGGCCTTGGTCATCCGCTTGCCCGCGCGCCGGCCGATGGCGGCGAGGAGCGGGATCGCGATCATCGTCACGGTGGTGACGATGAGGGCGGCGCCCGCCACGGGCTCGGGCACGAGATTGCCCGCGACCGCCCCGCCGATCAGCACGAAGGCGAACTCGCCCCCCGGCGCGAGCAGCAGCGCGGACTCGACCGCCACGGCGCGCGGGATGCGCAGCGCCGGCGCGGCGAGCATCACCAGCACCCCCTTGATCATCAGCAGCGCCAGCGAGAGCCCGAGGATCGCCCCCGGCGCGGCAACGAGCTGGGCCGGATCGAGGCTCATGCCCACGGAGACGAAGAACACCCCGAGCAGCAGGCCCTTGAACGGATCGATGGTCGCCTCGATGGCGCGGCGGTACTCGGTCTCGGCGAGCAGCAGGCCGGCGACGAAGGCGCCGAGCGTCATCGACAGGCCGCTCGAGGCCGCCATCAGCGCCGTACCGACGATGACCAGCAGGCAGGCCGCCATGAACAGCTCGGGCGAGCGCGTGCGGGCGACGAGCTGGAACAGCGGCCGCAGCGCCAGACGCCCGGCGACCACGATCACCACGATGGCCACCGCCGCCTGTCCGAGGGCCAGCGCCAGGGCGCCGCCGACATCGGCGCCCTCGCTGCGTCCGAGCACGGCGATGGCGAACAGCACGGGGGCGACGGCGAGGTCCTGGAACAGCAGCACCGCGAAGCTCGCCCGTCCGGCCGGGGTGTTGAGGCGCCGCTGCTCGGCCAGCACCGGCAGCACCACGGCGGTGGAGGACAGGGCGAGCGCCAGGCCGACGATGGTGGCGGCGGCGAGCGGCACCTTGAGCCCGTAGAGGATCGCCCCGATGACCAGGGCCGAGGCCAGCACCTGGATGGAGCCGAGCCCGAAGACGAGCCGCCGCAGGGTGCGCAGCCGCTCCCAGGACAGCTCCACCCCGATCATGAACATCAGGAAGATCACCCCGAACTCGGCGAGATGGGCGATCTCGGTGCGGTTGCCGATGGTGACGGGCGACAGCCAGTGATGCTGCTCGGCGAGCCGCCCGAGCCCGAACGGCCCGAGCAGCGCGCCCGCGCCGATGAAGCCCAGCACGGGGCTGATCTTCAGGCGGTGGAACAGCGGGACGACGATCCCGGCCGTCACCAGAAAGAGGATGGCTTCCTTGTAGGAGCCGGCGTGGACCTCTGGCATCGGTGGTGCGCTCGAACCTTTCGGTATCGTGGGCCGGGCTTCCGGCCTGGCGGGGCCGGTGCCGCGATCGGGGTTCTGAAGGGGGAGGGGGCAACCGCCTCAGCGGGCCGCGCTCCCTCCATCCCGGCTTCCCACGCTCGGGCCCCCCGCGCAACCGAAAGGCGGGGTATCCGCACGGCACCCTGGGACATTTTCGCCACCGGCGCGCGCTTTGCCGTGGACGGCGATGGCGCGGCGCAAAATCGGCACAATGCGCGCCTAGCCGAGCCGGTTAAGGAAGTGTGAAGCGGGGCCGTTCCTCCCGCGGAGTGATCCCGAGGTCGCCATGGCGAAGACGATCCCGAACCGGGAAGCCCAGCGCGAGAAGCGCGACTGGGCGCTCGAATCCGCCCGGTGGACCCAGGAGCGGCATATCGAGAAGGGCTACCGCATCAAGTGGGGCTATGTCGGGATCGCGTATCTCGTCGAGTTCATGGTCATCGGCGCCTCGCTGTGGGGGGCGTGGTTGTTCGCGG
The DNA here is from genome assembly GCF_050591105.1 of Methylobacterium endophyticum. NCBI lineage: Bacteria > Pseudomonadati > Pseudomonadota > Alphaproteobacteria > Hyphomicrobiales > Methylobacteriaceae > Methylobacterium > Methylobacterium endophyticum. The sequence continues at coordinate 172,240 of NZ_JBNHES010000002.1, read as the reverse complement.
GCTACTACAGCGACGGCGACGTGCGCAGCTTCTACTTCATGCTGCTCGCCCCGCTGGTCTACGCGGCGGTGGAGCTCTGCCGGGTGCCGCTCGGCATCCTCGCCCGCACGCAGCGCTCGTATTTCGTCCGCTGCCTCGCCATCGTCGGGATCGTGTTCGCGGCGGGCGTGACCACCAAGTCGGTCTCGCAGCTCGGCGAGATGATGTTCCATCCTCGCCTGATGGACGCGGCCAAGGCCAAGACCGCGATGAAGGACGCCCAGTCCGACCGCGCCAGCATCGACACCCGCATCGCCGCCGCCGACGCCCGCGTCGGGCAGTACACGACGGAGCTCGACCAGATCGAGAAGCGCTCCGCCGAGAACGCCTCGCAGCTCGCCGGCCTGCCGGCCCAGCGCTGCGAGCGCATCTCGGGCACCAACAGCAGGGGCGTGAAGTACTCCAACCTCAAATGCATCGCCGATCCGCGCGTGGCGACGCTCTCCGCCAGCGTCACCAAGGCGTCCGCCGATCGCGCCGCCGTCACCAAGGACCTGGAGACGGCCCGCGCCGCCCGCGCCCAGCTCGACCGGGGCGCCGCCGACCGCAAGGTGGCCGATACCGAGCAGACCTACCGGAACGCCGTGAACCGCTCGCAGCTCCACTCCTTCACGGCCATGGTCTACGGCGTCGACCCCATCGACGTCACCGACGCGCAGGTCCACGCCTTCCTGCGCATCTTCGTGTTCGTGCCCGCGCTCTGCGCCGCCTTCGCCTCCACCATCCTGGCGCTCTGCGCGGTCTCCGTGCGGAAGACCTTCATGGACGAGGACGACCTCGGCGCCGCCATCAACCAGGAGGCGACGCCTTACATGCTGGCGCCCTTCGCCGAGGGGATCGTCCAGGAGGTCAACACCGCGCTCCACAAGACGGTGCGCGAGGCGGTGGCCTCCGGCGCGGCGATTCCCCTCGAGCAGCGGCGGCCGGCGACGACGGGCGCCGTCGTCCCGCCTGTCGCCGCCAACGCGGGAGCCGGCGCATGAGCTACCTCGCCCCCGGATCACCTGAGAACATCGCCCTCGCGCAGCACGTCAACGGCCGGCTGCGCGCGGAATCGCGCATCATAGCTGCCCGCGCCTTCCTGTTCCGCGCCCTCGGGGCCGGCGCCTTCGCGGCGCTCGCCGGCATCGGCATCGGCGCGGCCTCCTACGGCTATTCCTACGTCACCGAGTATTCCTCGGCCGCAGAGCGCATCGCCACCGCCCTCCAGACGGCGCTTTCCGACGTGACCCTGAAGACCAAGGGCGAGGTCACGCTCACCGACAACACCCTGAAGCTCGAGGGACTGCCCAAGCAGGGCGGCGGCGCGCCGACTCCGACCCAGGCGCAGCTCGGCACCGACGCTTCGCCGGCCTCCAAGGCCCCCGTGAACACCACCTTCACGGTGTTCAAGCAGGTGCCCTATCTCGACGGGCAGATCGTCTCCGGCTGGAACTTCCGCGCCAACGAGGACAGGCCGTTCCAGCAATACTGCTACTTCTCCCGCCGCACCAACGAGGCCAAGGGCCAGGTCGAGATCAAGATCGACGTCGCCATGGACGGCAAGGTGCTGCCGCAGGCGCAGAAATCCGACGTGAACCTGTCGGTGCTCGCGCAGAACTGCGTCTGGCACGACGGCAAGTCGCTCTGAAGCTGGAGGCGCGGGGGGCGGCGGACGACGCGTCCTCCCCGTCCGGCACCGGACTTGCCCCTGCGGGGCGTCGCGCTTAACTCCGCGACGCCTTGTCCAGACGCCAGCGAGACGTGGATGCGCTTCACCGGAACCGACGCCTACATCGCGACCTCGGACCTCACCGTCGCCGTCAACGCGGCGGTGGTGCTGGAGCGCCCGCTTCTGGTGAAGGGCGAGCCCGGCACCGGCAAGACCGTGCTGGCCGAGGAGATCGCCAGGGGGCTCGGCGCGCCGCTCCTCACCTGGAACATCAAATCCACGACCAAAGCCCAGCAGGGGCTCTACGAATACGACGCCGTGTCGCGCCTGCGCGATTCCCAGCTCGGCGACCCGCGCGTCTCCGAGATCGCCAACTACATCCGGCGCGGCAAGCTGTGGGAGGCGTTCGCTGCGCCGACCCGGCCGGTGCTGCTCATCGACGAGATCGACAAGGCCGACATCGAGTTCCCGAACGATCTTCTCACCGAACTCGACCGCATGGAGTTCCACGTCTACGAGACCGGCGAGACGGTGAAGGCGGCACTTCGCCCCATCGTCGTCATCACCTCGAACAACGAGAAGGAGCTGCCCGACGCGTTCCTGCGCCGCTGCTTCTTCCACTACATCCGCTTCCCCGACACCGAGACCCTGAAGGCCATCGTCGAGGTCCATTATCCGGGCATCAAGCACCGGCTGGTGGAGGAGGCGCTGCGGGTCTTCCTCGAGATCCGCGAGACGCCCGGCCTCAAGAAGAAGCCCTCCACCTCGGAGCTGCTCGACTGGCTGAAGCTCCTCGTCTCGGAGGATATCGCGCCCGAGCAGCTTCGCGAGCGCGACCCGCGAAAGCTGATCCCGCCGCTGCACGGCGCGCTCCTCAAGAACGAGCAGGATGTCAGCCTGTTCGAGAAGCTCGCCTTCATGATGCGGCGCGAGGGCAGGGGCGGCTAGCAAGCGGAGCCGCTACTTGGCCTTGCTCCGCTCCGACCCACATAGGGCGCATCCGCCGCACTCAGGAACAGCGGGCTTCGTGCCATGAAGATGAAGAAACTCGGCCGCACCGGCATGGACGTGTCGGCGCTCTGTCTCGGCTGCATGACCTACGGCACGCCCGAGCGCGGCCGGCACCCCTGGACCCTGCCGGAGGAGGAGAGCCGGCCCCTGATCCGCAAGGCGCTCGACCTCGGGATCAACTTCTTCGACACCGCCAACTACTATTCCGACGGCACCAGCGAGGAGATCGTCGGCCGTGTCCTCAAGGAGGACGCGCGGCGCGATTCCATCGTGCTGGCAACGAAGTGCTTCTATCCGCTCACGAACGAGCCGAACTCCGGCGGCCTCTCGCGCAAGGCGATCTTCTCCGCCCTCGACGCCTCTCTGAAGCGGCTCGGCACCGATTACGTCGACCTCTACCAAATCCACCGCTGGGACTACGCCACGCCCATCGAGGTGACGCTGGAGGCCCTGCACGACGTGGTGAAATCAGGTAAGGCGCGCGCCATCGGCGCCTCCTCGATGTTCGCCTGGCAGTTCGCCAAGGCGCTGTTCACCGCCGACATCAAGGGCTGGACGCGCTTCGCGACCATGCAGGACCACTACAACCTGCTCCACCGCGAGGAGGAGCGCGAGATGCACCCGCTCTGCGCCGACCAGGGCGTCGCACTGCTGCCCTGGAGTCCGCTGGCGCGCGGCCGCCTGACCCGCGACTGGGACGAGAGCACCCGCCGCACCGAAAGCGACGATTACGGCCAGACCCTCTACCGCTCGGCGGAGGACGCGGACCGCCGGATCGTCGAGAAGGTCGCCGAGATCGCGAGCCTTCGCGGCGTCAGCCGGGCGCAGGTGGCGCTCTCCTGGGTGGCGAGCCGGCCGGGCGTCGCCGCGCCGATCATCGGCGCCTCGAAGCCGCAGCATCTCGACGACGCCGTCGCTGCGATCCGCCTGCGCCTCAACGAGCAGGAGACCGAGGCGCTGGAGGAGCTCTACGTGCCCCATCCCGTGGTGGGCTTCACCTGATGCTGCGCCTCCTCCTGCTGCGCCACGCCAAGTCCGATCGTCCGCCGGGCGTGGCCGATCTCGACCGGCCGCTGAATCCGCGCGGGCGGGCGGCGGCGCCGCGCATGGCGGCCTATCTCGCGGAGGAGGGGCTCGTGCCCGGACTGGCGCTGGTCTCGCCCTCTGCGCGCACGCGCCAGACCTTCGCGCCCGTGGCGGAGACCTTCGCGGATCTGCCGGTGCGCTACGAGCGCGGCATCTACGAGGCTCCGGCCTCCGCGCTCCTCACGGCGATCCGGGGCGTGGAGGAACCGGCCTGCCTCATCCTCGTCGGCCACAATCCCGGCATGCAGGATCTGGCGACCAACCTCGTCGGCTCGGGCACGCACGCGGCGCGGGTGGCGCTGGCGACGCAGTTCCCCACGGCGGCGCTCGCGGTGATCGATTTCGACGCCTCGGCCTGGGGCGAGATCGGCTGGGGCGGGGGCCGGCTGGAGCGCTACGTGCGGCCCCGCGACCTCTCCCCCGCCCTGGCGGAATAGGCCCTATTCGGCCGCGACCGGCGCGGCCGCCTCCAGCACCGGCTCGCTGCCCGGCACGAAGGCATCGAAGGCCGCCCAGAAATCCTCCCGGATCGCCGCGCGCTCGGAAAGGATCTCGTGGCGGGCGTCGGGCAGGACGATGACGTTCCCGGAGCGCAGGCGCGCGGCGAAGCGCTCGGTGGTCCGCGTGCCGACCACCGGATCGGCCCCGGCGGCGAGGATCAGCACCGGCAGGTCGATGCGCGGCGGCACGCGCGGATCGCGCAGGCGCGCCATGGCCCGGAAGGCTTCGGCGAGCCACGCCACGGTCGGATCGCCCACCGCGCCGGCGCCGACCGTCCGCGCGGCCTCGGCGTTGCGGGCGTAGCGGGCGGGATCGCGCGATAGCCGGTTGCCCGCGAAGGGCTTCGTCGCGATGGAGACGGCGCTGCCGAAGGGCACGTAGCGCTTGCCGAATCCGAGTCCGTGCAGGAGCCGGGCGAGCACGGAGACGACGGCCGGCCAGCGCACCATGCGGATCGAGAGCATCGGCGCCACGATGACGAGCCGCGAGAAGGGCAGCCAGCCGTCGAGGGCGCCGGCGAGCGCCACGCAGCCGCCCATGGAATGGGCGAGCGCCATGTGGGGCTCGGGCATCAGCGGCGCCAGCACCGTGTCGGCCACCGCCTTGAGGTCGAGGCGGTAGTGATCGAAGCGGCCGACATGGCCCTTATGGGCGTCGGCGACGTCGCGGGCCGATTCCCCCTGGCCGCGCCAGTCGAAGGCGACCACCGAGAAGCCGCGCCGGCGCAGGTCGGCGATGGTCTCGTAGTATTTCTCGATGAACTCGGCCCGCCCCTGGAGCAGGCAGACGGTGCCCTTGTTGCGGCGCGTCTCCGTCCGCCAATAGGCCGCGCGCAGGTCGCGCCCATCCGCCGTGCGCACGGGAACGACGACACCGCCGGGAGGCACCGGGTTGCCGGGGGTGGAGAGCAGCGTCAGCATCGCGAACTCGCTTTCAGGCATCGGCGCGAAAAAAATCGCTCGGCGCCCCGTGACACGGACTTGAACGGCGGCGAACGCATGACAAAATCAGGTCTGCGCCGGCCATCAGGCGGCGCGTTACGGGTCCGGCCCGCGGGCGGACCTTGTTGTCACTACATGTTGCTCTTGAAGAGGATGTGTCATGCGTCAGTTCGATCTTGCTCCCCTCTACCGTTCCACCGTCGGCTTCGACCGGCTCTTCTCGGCCCTCGACCAGTTCGTGAGCGCCGACGCCGTGCCGACCTACCCGCCCTACAACATCGAGCGCACCGGCGAGAACGCCTACCGCATCACCGTGGCGGTGGCCGGCTTCACGGACTCCGATCTCTCCATCGAGGTCAAGGAGAATGCGCTGACCCTGAAGGGCGAGCGCAAGGCCGACCCGGAGAAGCGCAGCGAGGTGCTGCATCAGGGCATCGCCGCCCGAGGCTTCGAGCGCCGTTTCCAGCTCGCCGACTACGTGCAGGTGACGGGCGCCTCGCTCGAGAACGGCCTCCTCCATGTGGATCTCGTGCGCGAGATTCCCGAGGCGAAGAAGCCGCGCACGATCCAGATCGCCTCCGGCCGCGCCTCCGCGACGCCGACGATCGAGGGTTCGGTGCAGCAGGCCGCGTAACCCACGCCGACCTCGCGTGAGAGGGAGCGCCCCGGCCGCCATCGGCCGGGGCGTTTCGATGTTCGGAAGGCGATTTCCTACCAGCCGGACGACTTGGCGATGCCGGGTTCGTAGCAGGTGAAGCCGACCATGCAGTTCTGGTCGGTGCGCGTCGGGGCGAAGGCGGCCTTGGTGATCTCCGTCGGTTCGCAGAAGCTGCGGTCGCGCACGAAACGGTCGTAGGTCATGCCGCCTGTGCCGAGGACGATGCCGCCCGCCTGGCGCACGGCCGCTTGAGCCTGCGGGCAGGACATCTCCGTCGTGGACAAGCGCTGCGCCTCGGCGCCCGTCGCGGCGCAGACCAGGGCGAGGGCGAGGACGGCCCGTCTCATCGAAAGTCTCCATCGAAGGCGTATGACAACGCCGCCTGGCGGATAGCGCTCCGCCGGGGCGTCCGTCAAAGATCGCCGAAGGACAACTGCCCCTGCCGTCCCGGCTTGGCGGGCGCCGGCTCGCCGGCCTTTCGAGGCGCGGCGACCTTCTTGCGGGGGGCCGTCTTGGCGCGCGGCGCCGAATCGCCCCGGATGCGCGCCACCGCCTTGTCGCGGGCGACCTGTTCCGGCGCGGTCGGGTCGTCGTCGAGCCACTTGCCGTGCTTGATGACCTCGTTCACCCGGCCCTGGTTCACCCCCACCTTGAAGGCGATCTCCTGCTGGGTCATCCCGGTGGTGGCGTGCAGCTCCAGCACCGCGCGGGCGAGCTCCGGCGTCATCTTGCGGCCGGTGATGCGGCGCGCCGGGCGGGTGGTCCGCGTCGCCCGGTCGCGCTCGCGCAGACGCTCCAGCAGGGCCAGCGCCATGTGCATGCCGTGCTCGCGCAGCGAATCCTCGAATTCCTTCAGCGTCGCCATGTCGGCACTCTCTGTCGGCATCCCGGCCGGCGGGCGAGGACGCTCCCGGCACCACCGAGGAAACGGCCGCCGGGCGCAGGCGTTGCGCCGCCGCGCGCCATGGTTGGGCGCGCGAGCCGCGTCTGGCAACCCGCAGCGGCGGCGGTCCACCTGAAAAACGTTGCCGCGCCAGCATGATGCGGTGCGGCAGGCCTGCGACGCCTCCGGCCCCTGGCACGGCGTGAGCGGCTCGGCTAAACCGCCCCATCGGCCGCGACGGGCGAGGATCGCCCCGCCGCCCCGGCCAGAGAGGACGCCCGCCGCATGATCAGCCCGATCGTCACCGTCCCGGCCTCCGGCGCGCAGGACACGGCCTCCCTGGTCGAGGCCCTGGAAGGCGGCGCGGTGCTGCTCTTCCCCGATCTCGACTTCCCGTTCTCGCCCTTCGAGGAGCGCTTCGTCGAAAGGCCCTTCGCGGACGGCAAGGCCAAGAACGTCAACATCCGGGGCGAGGCGGCCGAGCTGAAGGGCGCCGCAGGCACCCCGGAGGAGCAGGAGGCGCTGCGCCAGCTCCTCATCCGCTACCGCCGCTTCGCGCAAGGTCTGATCGACCGCCACCTGCCGGCCTATACGGGCAAGGTCACGCTGGCGGGCACGTCCTACCGCCCCTTCGACGTGGACCAGCGCAAGCTGAGCTGGCGGCGCGACGACACCCGCCTGCATGTCGACGCCTTCCCCTCGAATCCCATCGGGCAGAAGCGCATCCTGCGCATCTTCCGCAATATCAACCCGAGCGGCCAGCCGCGCCTGTGGCGGGTCGGCGAGGATTTCGGCGCGATGGCGGAGAAGTTCCTGCCGCGCCTGCCGGGATACTCGCCGCTCTCGGCGAGCCTGCTCGCGGCGCTGAGGATCACCAAGGCCAAGCGCTCGGAATACGACCACCTGATGCTGCACCTGCACGACGCGCTCAAGCAGGACATGGGCTACCAGGGCAGCGCCCCCCAGGCGGACGTGCGCTTCGAGCCCGGCCAGACCTGGGTGACGTTCTCGGACCTCGTGATGCACGGGGCGATGGGCGGCCGCTACATGCTGGAGCAGACCGCCTATCTGCCGGTCGCCGCGCAGGTGCGTCCCGAAACCAGCCCGCACGCCATCCTGGCGCAAAAGCTCGGCCGGCCGCTGCGGCAGGCTTGAAGGAAGCTCCGACGATGATCCTCGAAATCGCTCAGATCGACATCAAGCCCGGCAGCGAGGCCGCCTTCGAGGCCGGCATCGCCAGGGCGACCGAACTCTTCCGGGCGGCCAAGGGCTGCCGCAGCTTCGCGATGCGCCGCTCGGTGGAGAAGCCGCAGCGCTACCGCCTGCTGATCGAGTGGGACACGCTGGAGGCCCACACCAAGGACTTCACCGGGTCCCAGCCCTGGAAGGACTACCGCGCGATGGTCTCGCCCTATTTCGAGGCCCCGCCGCAGGTCGAGCACACGGAACTGACGCTCCAGGCGTTCTGAGCGCCCCTCACTTCTCCTCGGACAGGCCGAGGGTCCGTCCGGGGATGCCGGCGGCGTCGAAATAGGCGGCGGCGCCGAGGCTCTGCACGTCGAGCACGGTGCGAAGGCCCGTGGCGGACGGCTCGGAGGCGCGCCGCTCCCGGCGCCATTCCGGCATGGCGCCGCCGGGCAGGGCTTCGCCCATCACGCGGCCGACGAGGGTGCCGTGGGAGGCGGGCTTCAGGTCCATCAGATGCGCGATGGTCATGCCGATATCGGCGTTGCTCGTCGGCGCCGCGTCCGTGAAGCCCTTGCGGAAGCTCGGGCCGGCGGCGGCCATGAAGTTGTGGGTGTCGGCCCGGCTGAAGGCGCCGTGCATGCCCTGGCCCTGCTGGAGGCGTGTGTCGGACACCTCGACGGCGCAGAGCACCGGCACCGCGCAACCCGTCGCGAAGCTGCGGAAGCTGACGGCGATGGCCGGCATCGGGGTGATCGCGGAGCCTTTCAGGTTGATCGCCGAGAGCGGCAGGGCGCCGGGGATGGGCCCGAGCGCGTCGTCGACGAAGAGGCCGCCGACATAGTCCTGCGCCAGCAGCGCCTCGACCACGCGGGCCGCGAGCGCCTTGTCCCCCTTCGGCAGGTAGACGAGATCGGAGCCGCCATTGGCCGCGACCACGAGGTCGGGCGCCTTCGCGTCGGCGCCGATCAGGCCGTTGCCGAATTTCGGATGCGCGCCCGCCGCCACCGGCTTGTCGCCGTCGTCCGGGTCGGAGAGGGGCAGGCCGAGCGCCTTGGCGAGGTCCAGGGCGACGAAGCCCGGCGGCAGCAGGCCGGCCGGCGTGTCGCCGTAGGATGCCTTGGCGGCGGGGCTGGTGTCGCTCTGCTTCGAGATGGTGGAGAAGCCGTGGTCGGCCGAGACCACGATGTCGGTGGTCTCCGAGAGCCCGAGGTCGCGCAGCGCGGCCCGGATCCGGGCGAGGCCGTCGTCGGCGTTGCGGATGGAGGCCAGCGAGGTCGGGCCGTTGATGCCGGGCTCCAGCGTCAGGAAACTGTCGCCCTGGTTGTGCTGCGTGCCGTCCGGGTCCCGCGACCAGAACACCAGCAGGAACGGCTTGTCGTCGGCCTTGAACTTCGGCAGCACCGCGCGGGCCGTCACATCGGCGAAGTAGGTCTGCTGGACGACATTCGCGGCGAGCGTGCCCGGCGTCTTGGCGTCGCCCGCCTTGCCGTTGTCGCCCCGCGTCGGCGCGGCCGTGGGAAGCCCGGCGCCCTTGAGCGCGTCGGCGAGCCAGCCTGCGAGCGGGATGCCCTTCGGCGTGCCGGTCTGGTCGTCCACCGCGACGGTCAACTGGCCGGTGCGCTCGGTGTGATCGAAGACGAGCGACGGCCCGAGCTTGCCGATGGTCGCGGTGTTGTAGCCCTTGGCGCGGGCGGCCTTCAGCAGCGTCTCGGCGTCCATGTAGTCGCCCGCGAAATGCGCGTCGATGTCGCCGAGCACCGGATCGCTCTCGATGAAGGGCGTCACCGAATCGCCGGCGCCGGGCACCGGGAAGCCGGTATAGATGGTGTTCGAGTAGGTGCCGGTATCGCCGAGATAATGGCCCGTCGCCATCGCGGAGGCGTTCGGCATGGTGAAGGTCGGGAACAGCGCATGGCTGTTCTCGAAGAACACCCCCTCCTTGCGCAGGGCGTCGAGGGCGGGCGCGTGCTCGGGCGTCACCGCGCGGCTGCGAAGGCCGTCCGGCACGAACAGCACCACGTTGTGTGGGCGGGCCGGCTCCGCGCGGGCGGACAGCGACAGCACCGGAACGAGCAGGACGAGGGCAGGGAGGAGACGCGGCATCGGAAGCGGCCCTTCGGACAGGATGTCCCCGGCTTTGGCGCCCTCTCACGACATTGCCGTGACAGCCGGTCGGTGACAGTCCGGGCTCGACTGGCTAGGAACGGAGGAACAGGGAAACGCCGCGCCAGCCATGATCCAGCGTCCTCTCCGCATCGGAACCCGCGGCAGCCCCATGGCGCTCGCGCAGACGGGCATGGTCCGCGACCGGATCGTGGCCGCCAATCCGGGGCTGGAGACCGAGCTCGTCGTCGTCACCACGGTGGCGGACAAGATCCTCGACCGGCCGCTCTCGGAGATCGGCGGCAAGGGGCTCTTCACGAAGGAGCTGGAGCAGGCGCTCTTCGCCGGCGAGATCGATGTCGCCGTCCATTCCATGAAGGACGTGGAGACCTGGCTGCCGGAAGGGCTCGTCATCGCCTGCATCCTGGAGCGGGACGATCCGCGCGACGCCTTCCTCTCGACCACCGCCTCCGGTTTCGCGGAATTGCCGGCCGGGGCGCGGGTCGGGACCTCCTCCCTGCGCCGCGCGGCTCAGGTGCTGATGCGCCGGCCCGATCTCAGGATCGTGCCGTTCCGGGGCAACGCCAACACCCGCATGCGCAAGCTGGAAGCAGGGGAGTGCGAGGCGACGCTGCTCGCGCTCGCCGGTCTCCAGCGCCTCGGCATGGAGGGCGTGGCCAGGAGCGTGCTCTCCGTCGAGGAGATGCTGCCCGCCGTGGCCCAGGGCGCGCTCGGCATCGAGTGCCGCGAGGGCGATGCCGACATCCGGGCGCTGCTGGCGCCCATCGCCTGCCAAACGACCACGATCGCGGTCGGCGCCGAGCGGGCGCTGCTCGCCGAGCTCGACGGCTCCTGCCGCACGCCCATCGCGGCGCTGGCCCGCATCGACGGCGACGCCCTCCATCTCGACGGGCTGCTCTTCCTGCCGGACGGCAGCGCCCATTGGGCCGCCTCGCGCAGCGGCGCCGTGGCCGATGCCGAGCGGATCGGCCGGGAGGCGGGCGCGGAGTTGAAGGCGAAGGCCGGCGACACCTACGCCCGGCACCTGCAATAGGTCTTTCGCGCTTTCCTCCCCGCGAAGGGGAGGGGAAGGGCCCTCACGCCACGCTGCGCTCGATCTGCTCCTCGTCGCAGATGACCCCGGCGGTGTCCTCGAACTCCGCCGAGATGTCGGAGACGGCGCGGGCCGGCGCCGTCACGGCGCGGTCCTGGGCGAAGGTGGCGAGGAAGGAGCGCATGACGTGGCGCACGCCCGCGTCGTTGATGGTGCGCTGGTCGTCGTTGTAGTAGCGGCCGGCGTTCACGTTGCTGGTCACGATGTCGTAGGCGGGGAAATACACCGCGCGCGGATCGCCGGAGGCGCAGACCTCGCCCGCCGCCACCCGCAGCACCGACTTCGAGTAGCTGTTCGATTCCATGACGTGCCGGTCCATGTAGGTGGCGATCATCGGCACCGGCGAGACCGTGAAGATCACCCGCGCCGCCGGGTTCACGCTCCACAGGCGGGCGAGGAAGCCCTGGAGATCGCCGAGCACCTCGGCCGCGCCGGCATTGACGCATTCGTACAGGTCGGGATCGAAGGTGCCTCCGGCGACTCCCGGCGCCAGCGGCAGCGCCGCCCCGTCCGCGCGCCAGCGCCAACCCTCGGTGAGGCCGAGCGTCAGCACGAACACGTCGAGAGTCTCGAACAGGCGGCGCACCTCGGCGAGATGCGCGTCGCGGGCGGCGATCACCTCCGCCTCGCTGGCGAAGCCGTCCGGCTCGACGGTGGGGCGGAACGGATCGACATAGCGCCCGTCGTCGCGCAGCCACGCCGTCAGCTCGGGCTCGTAGGTGCCGTAGGCCCGGTCGAAGAGCTGCACGAACTGGCGCGTGTAATAGAGGTTGCCGTAGCGAGCCGAGAAGGTCCCGAACTGGCGCACATGCGCTTCCGGCGCCGGCATCCCCGCCGGGGCGGCCTCCGTGACGTAGTAGTTGAATCCGGCCTCGCGCAGGGCCTCGGCGACGCGCTGGGCGAAGCAGGAGCCGCCGGTGGCGACCTTGTCGCCGCGCGCGATGGCGAAGGTGCCCCTCGGGCGCGGATCGACCGCGAAGGGCGGCACGTTGGTGACGACCTTGCGCCAGAAACGCTCGGCCGGTAGACCGCTATAAGGGTTCAACGCCATCGTTGGTCCTCGTCAGCACCCGTTTCGTGCCACCACGCCCGTGCCCGCCGATCGATCGAGAGCCGGCATCGCGCGTCATTAGGCCCGCACCCCTTGGCGCTCAACAGCCCGGCCCGATACCCGACGGATCCGCAGCGACTGTCCTTCCAGGAACTCACCCGGCGCGCCAAGTCGGCCCTCGGCTTGTCGGCGCCATCCTGGGCGACACCGTGGCGCGCCCGCGCGGCGGACGACGAGGGCCGCACCGGCCCGAGGATCGCGGTGATCGGCAACTGCCAGGCGCGCGGCGTCGCCCAGGCGATGCGCCTGATGGCGCCGTCGAGCCCCGTCCGCTTCATCCAGATGGCTTGGATGAAGCGCGACCACGGGCATCTCGACGGCCTCGCCGCGACGCTCGCCGGCTACGACCACGTCTTCACGCAGCTCTTCCCGGCGGGGCTGATACCGGGCGGCGACTCGAGCGCGCTGCATGCGCGCGAACCGCGCCTCGTCTTCTTCCCGACCGTGGTCTTTCCGGCCTTCCACCCGGACATGGTCTATGTCGGCGACCTCGCCGACCTCGCCACGCAGAAGCTCGTTCCCTCGCCCATGGGGCAGTATCACTCGGCCATCGCGCTCGCCGGGTTCCGGGCCGGCTTGAGCCCCGAGCAGACGCGGACGCTGTTCCGCGAGGACGTCTTCGCCCGGCTCGGCTATCTCGATGCCTGGGATCCTTGCGTGCGGGAGCTGCTCTCGGCGGCCTCCGGCGTCGGGTTCGGGCTGGAGCGCGAGGTGACGCTCTGGGCCCGGCGCGGCAGCTTCATGCACGTCATCAACCACCCGAAGGGCTTCGTCATCGGCGACATCGCGCGGCGGCTGCTCGGCCAGAGCGGCCTCAAGGCGGAGCCGGTGGAGGTCGAGGACTATCTCGGCGACGAGCTCGCCCGCGACGTGGTGTGGCCGATCTATCCGCCGGTGGCGGATGTCTACGGGCTGACGGGCTCCTACCTGTTCAAGACCAAGCCCCGGCCCGGCGCGTTCCCACATCTCTACGATCTGCCGGAGTTCCTGGCGCGCAGCCATGCGATCTACGCCAAGCGCGATCCGGCGAGCCTCGGCTGCACCCGCGTCGAGGCGTGGCTGGCCACGCCCGAGATCGCCGCGCTGTTCGCCGACGCCCGCGCCGGCTGAGGCGGGGGCCGCCTAGGCCGCGATCCGGCGGCGCTCCGCGGCGGCCGCGTTCATGGCCGTGGCGATCCCGCGCATCTCGTGGATCTGGAAGGGCTTGCGCACGAACAGGCTCTTCGGCACCGGCCGTCCGCCCGCCGGCGGCGCCACCGACGCGTAGACGACGGGCCTGTCCGCATGAGCGGCACGGAAGGCTTCCGCCACGTCCCAGCCGTCGATGAGGCCCGGCAAGGCGATGTCGGTGAGCAGCCAGTCGATCTCGACGCCGGACTTGCGCAGGATCGTCAGCGCCGCTTCCCCGCTCGACGCCTCGAGGACGCGGATGCCGCTCTGGCCGCAGATCAACCGCAACATCTCGAGCACCACGTAGCTGTCTTCGACGATGAGGACGCAGGGCGGGGACAACATTCGCGCGACCCTATTGTACACGAATAGAGTCGAGGCTAGTAACGTTAAAAATCCGTCAATCCCGTCGTCACGATTCGGAGCGCCGGCCCGAAAAGGCATCCTCGTGAGCGACCGATCCTCCATCGATCCCCGCCCGTCCGACGGCGCCGCCGTGGGCCCGCTCGACATCGCCATGCTCGCCGAGATGGAGGCGCTCCTCGGCCGCCAGCGGCTCCTCGTGCTGCTGGCCGATTTCCGGGGCGAGATCGTCCGCCTGCTCCTGCCGGACGGGCTCCCGCCGGACGTTCTGGCGCGCAACGTCCATGCGCTCACCAGTGCCAGCGGCATGCTCGGCTTCACGGCCCTGTCGCATGCCTGCGCCTCGATCGAGGAGGGGTGCCGGGGGCAGGCCGACGCGGACGGCCTCCGCCGCAGCGCGCGGAACGCCGGGCAGTCCGCCCTCGACGCCCTGGCGGGCGTGACCGCGCGCCTCGCCTGAACCGGGCTGTCACCGCGACGCAACATCGTCGGCGGAACACGGTCCCGCGCAAGTCTTCGCCCAGGCGCGGCCTCATTCGGGGCGCGTTCAGCGCCTCGCGGCCCGTTCGCGCCGCCGGATGAGCGCCATGCAGGTGCGCAACGGCACATCGGCGACGCCCGCGCCATGCATCGTCAAGGTTGACGGAACCTTCGCTTAACCCGTCCGGCCTAGACGGAACCTAGTCAGATCAGCGGTTTGCCCTCGAAGACCCTCCGCCGGCCTTCCGCACCGCCCGAGGAGAACGAATGATGCTCAAGACCGCAGGGACCCGCGCGCTCCCGCTCGTCGCGGCGCTTTGCGTCGCGCTCAGCGTCGCGGCGTGCACCAACGACAAGGATCTCGCCGACGCCTCCGCCTTCGGGGCGGGCGCCTCGACGCCGGGCAGCGCCCAGGACTTCGTCGTCAACATCGGCGACCGCGTCTTCTTCGAATCGGATTCCACCGACCTGACCTCGACCGCCACCGCCACCCTCGACAAGCAGGCGGCGTGGCTCCAGCGCTACCCGCGCTACACCTTCATCATCGAGGGCCATGCCGACGAGCGCGGCACCCGCGAGTACAACTTCTCGCTGGGCGCCCGCCGCGCCCAGGCCGTGAACGACTACCTCGCCTCGCGCGGGATCGCCTCGGGCCGCATGCGCACCGTCTCCTACGGCAAGGAGCGCCCGGTGGCGGTCTGCAACGACATCTCGTGCTGGTCGCAGAACCGCCGCGCCGTCACCGTGCTCGACCGCGGCGCCGGCTCCTGACCGGAACGCGGCGCGCCACTGTCACCGATTCCCTCGCGAGGGATGTCCGCCGTACTTTTGCCGTGCGGCGGCGCGCCTTATACCGGCGGCTCGATGCCGCCGGTCCGCGGTGGCCCCGCCGTCAGCCCCGGTCCCGACCCATGCCCCGCCGTCTGATTCTCGCGACCTGCCTCGCCCTCGGATTCGCAGCGCCCGCATCGGCGCAGGACGCCTCCGAATTCGTGGTGCGGCTCGGCCGCATCGAGAACCAGTCCCGGATGATGGCCGGGCAGATCGAGACGCTGCAATACGAGAACCGGCAGCTCAAGGAGCAGCTCCGCAAGTTCCAGGAGGATGTCGAGTTCCGCCTGAACGAGAAGGGCGGCGGCGCGCGGCCCTCCGGCGGCGGTGGCGGCGGCCCGGTCAATGGCGGCAATCCCGGCGCCGGCACGAAGCCCCAGAAGCGCGGCGACGCCTTCGACCCGGAGGCCAATCCCGGCAAGCCCGGCGCCCCGATGCAGCTCGGCACCACCACCCCGGCCCGGCCGCTCACCGGAGAGTCGCCCCCGCCCGTGGCGGCGACCACCCCGAGCCCGCGCCTGCCCCCGGTCGCGATCGAGGACGGCGACGACCAGGGCGAAGGCGAGCTGCCGCCCCCTGGCACAGGCGCTCCCATCGACCTGACGCCGCCCGCCCGCACCGGCGCGCTGACGCCCGCCGCGCGGCCGACCGGCAGCGTCGCCGCCACCGGCACGGGCGACGCCAAGGCCGATTACGAGATGGCCTATGCCTATGTGCTCCAGCGCCAGTACGAGCAGGCCGAGATGAGCCTGCGCCAGTTCATCCAGTCGCATCCGCGCGACGGCCTGGTGCCTGCGGCGACCTACTGGCTCGGCGAGAGCTACCTCCAGCGCAACCGCAACCGCGAGGCGGCGGAGCAGTTCCTGAAGGTCTCCACCGACTACGCCCGCTCGCCCCAGGCGCCGGAGGCGATGCTGAAGCTCGGCACCTCGCTCGCCGCTCTCGGCGCCCGCGAGCAGGCCTGCGCAACCCTGGCCGAGCTGGAGCGCAAGTTCCCCTCGGCCGGCGCCGGCGTCCGCCAGGGCGTCGCCCGCGAGCAGAAGCGCGCCCGCTGCGCCGCCTGAGCGACACCGCCGACGAGGATCCGCTCCGACGGGCGCTCGCGCCCTGGCTGGAGCCGGGGAGGGCGGGGGGTACGATCCTGCTCGCGGTCTCCGGCGGGCCCGATTCCACCGCGCTGATGCAGGCCGCCGCGCAGGCCGGCGCGTCCGCTCCGATCCATGTCGCCACCGTCGATCACCGCCTGCGGCCGGGCTCCGCCGAGGAGGCGGCGACCGTGGCCGCCGAGGCCGGACGGCTCGGGATGCCGCATCACCTGCTGGTGCGGGACGGTGCGCCCTTCGAAAGCGGCATCCAGTCCGCCGCCCGAGACGCCCGCTACGCGCTTCTCGCGAGCTGCGCGCGAGGGATCGGCGCCGGCCTGGTGCTGACCGGCCATACCCGCGACGACCAGGCCGAGACGGTGCTGATGCGTCTCACGGCCGGGAGCGGGCCGGGCGGCCTCGCCGGCATGCGGCGGGAGCGGGTCTTGGCGCCGGGCATCCGCCTCGGCCGCCCCTTCCTCGATCTCGCCAAGGCCGATCTCGTCGCGTGGTGCGAGGCGCGCGGCATCGCCTATCTGAGCGACCCGTCGAACGCCAATCCGCGCTTCGCCCGTGCCCGCCTGCGCGGCCTTCTGCCGAGGCTGGCGAGGGACGGATTGACCCCGGCCCGGCTCGCGAGGCTCGCTGAACGCGCCGCCCGCGACGAGGACGCGCTCACGGCAACGGCCCGCACCGCCTTCGAGACCGCGCTACACGCCGAGTCTCCCACGCTTTGCCTCGACGGGCAGGCGGTCGCGGCTCTGCCCGACGCGGTGGCCCTGCGCGTCCTGGCCCTGGCGATGGAATCGGCCGGCGCCGCCGGGCCGGACCGGCTCGAACGTCTCGAACGGCTCGCCTTCGATGCGATCCTGCCGGCGCTGCGCGAGGGCAGGGCGGTCCGGCGGACCCTGCGCAGCCTCGTGGTCGAGGCGACGCGCGCCGGGAAGATCGTCCTGGCGCCCGCGCCGCCGCGCCGCACGCTAACCAGCGATGCCGCAGGAGCGCCCGAGTTACTTGGCAAGGGTGCGGCCTCAACATACATTGGCGCGGAGCGTCGGCTTGAACGCCCGAGCACGGGCAGGGCGCCGGTGCTCCCCAAGGATTGATCGATGAACCCGAATTTCCGCAACTTTGCCTTGTGGGTCGTCATCTTCCTCCTCGTCCTAGCGCTCGTGACCCTCTTCCAGAATCCGGGTCATCGCGGGGGCGGGAGCGAGATCGCCTACAGCCAGCTTCTCAACGATGCGGATGCGGGCAAGATCCAGTCCGTCGTGATCTCGGGGCAGGATGTCAGCGGCACCTATGTCGGCGGCGGCAACTTCACGAGCTACGCCCCCATGGACCCGAGCCTCGTCTCGAAGCTCCAGGGCAAGGGCGTGCAGATCACGGCGCGTCCGCCGTCCGACAACACCCCGTGGTTCATCCAGCTTCTCGTGAGCTGGCTGCCGATCCTCGTCTTCATCGGCGCCTGGATATTCCTCTCGCGGCAGATGCAGTCCGGCGCGGGCCGCGCCATGGGCTTCGGCAAGTCGAAGGCCAAGCTCCTCAATGAGGCGCATGGGCGCGTGTCGTTCGACGACGTGGCCGGCGTCGAGGAGGCCAAGGAGGACTTGCAGGAGATCGTGGAGTTCCTGCGCGATCCGCAGAAGTTCCAGCGCCTCGGCGGGCGCATCCCGCGCGGCGTGCTGCTCGTCGGCCCCCCCGGCACGGGCAAGACCTTGATCGCGCGTGCCGTCGCGGGCGAGGCGAACGTTCCGTTCTTCACCATCTCGGGCTCGGACTTCGTCGAGATGTTCGTCGGCGTCGGCGCGAGCCGCGTGCGCGACATGTTCGAGCAGGCCAAGAAGAACGCCCCCTGCATCATCTTCATCGATGAGATCGACGCGGTCGGCCGCCATCGCGGCGCGGGCTTGGGCGGCGGCAACGACGAGCGCGAGCAGACCCTCAACCAGCTCCTCGTGGAGATGGACGGGTTCGAGGCGAACGAGGGCGTCATCATCATCGCCGCCACCAACCGGCCCGACGTGCTCGATCCGGCGCTGCTGCGTCCCGGCCGCTTCGACCGCCAGATCATGGTGCCGAACCCGGACGTCACCGGCCGCGAGCGCATCCTGCGCGTGCATGTGCGCAAGGTGCCGCTGGCCCCCGACGTCGACCTCAAGACCATCGCGCGCGGCACCCCCGGATTCTCCGGCGCCGACCTGATGAACCTCGTCAACGAGTCGGCCCTGCTCGCCGCGCGGCGCGGCAAGCGCATCGTCACGATGCACGAGTTCGAGGACGCCAAGGACAAGGTGATGATGGGCGCCGAGCGGCGCACCCTGGTCATGACCGAGGACGAGAAGCGGCTCACCGCCTATCACGAGGGCGGCCACGCCATCGTCGCCCTTAACGTGCCGGCCACCGACCCCGTGCACAAGGCGACGATCATCCCGCGCGGCCGGGCGCTGGGCATGGTCATGCAGCTCCCTGAGCGCGACAAGCTGTCGATGTCCTTCGAGCAGATGACCTCGCGGCTCGCGATCATGATGGGCGGCCGCATCGCCGAGGAAATGACCTTCGGCAAGGACAAGGTCACGTCGGGCGCCCAGTCCGACATCGAGCAGGCCACGCGGCTCGCCAAGATGATGGTCACGCGCTGGGGCTTCTCGCCCGAGCTCGGCACCGTCGCCTATGGCGACAACAACGACGAGGTCTTCCTCGGCATGTCCATGGGCCGCCAGCAGACGGTCTCGGAGGCCACCGCCCAGAAGATCGACGCGGAGGTCCGCCGCCTCGTCGAGACCGGCCTCGAGGAGGCCCGCCGCATCCTCTCCGAGCATGCCGACGACCTCGAGGCTCTGGCGCAGGGGCTGCTCGAATACGAGACGCTCTCGGGCGACGAGATCAAGAACCTCCTCGCGGGCCGCCCCCCGGTCCGCGACGGCGGCGACGTGCCGCCGTCGCCCGCGCGGGGCTCTTCCGTGCCCTCCGCCGGCCGTGGCCGCCCGCGAGAGAGCGACGGCAGCCTGGAGCCGCAGCCCCAGGGCTGAGGCGCGAGACCATCGAAGGAGAGGGCGCCTCAGGCGCCCTTTTTCTTGGGCCGGCCCGGCCCTCCATGAAGAGCGCCAGCAAGACCGACCCGCCTTCCCCTCTTCCCTTAGCGGGAGAGGGTGGCCCTCGCGTCGGCGAGGGGCGGGAGAGGGGAGCGCGCTATCAGGAGAGGTCGCTTCCTCTCCCGCCCCGCTTCGCGGGCCATCCTCCCCCGCAGAGGGAGGAGGAGAAGGACGCCGTTTCGCCGCGAACAGCAGTGATTCACCGTGCCCGAGAACGGTTCGGCAGTCGGCGCGCGATCGATGATAAGGTAGCGGCTGTTTCGCGCTCCCGATCGGACGGAGAGAGACGTGAGAAAATATTTCGGGACCGACGGCATCCGTGGGCGCGCCAACGGGGTCATCACGCCGGAGCTGGCGCTGAAGGTGGGGCAGGCCGCCGGCCTCGTGTTCCAGCGCGGCGACCACCGCCACCGCGTCGTCATCGGCAAGGACACCCGGCTCTCCGGCTACATGATCGAGACGGCGCTCGTCGCCGGCTTCACCTCGGTGGGCATGGACGTGCTGCTGCTCGGGCCGATGCCGACGCCCGCCGTCGCCATGCTGACCCGCTCCATGCGCGCCGATCTCGGCGTGATGATCTCGGCCTCGCACAACCCGTTCGAGGACAACGGCATCAAGCTGTTCGGGCCGGACGGGTTCAAGCTCAACGACGATGTCGAGCGCGAGATCGAGGCGCTGATCGACGCGGAGCTGCACAAGAAGCTCGCCGGGGCGCACGATCTCGGCCGGGCCAAGCGCATCGAGAGCGTGCATGCCCGCTACATCGAGTTCGCCAAGCGCACGCTTCCCCGCCACGTCACCCTCGACGGTCTGCGCGTGGTGGTCGATTGCGCCAACGGCGCCGCCTACCGCGTCGCGCCCGAAACCCTGTGGGAGCTCGGCGCCGAGGTCATCGCCATCGGCACGGAGCCGGACGGCTTCAACATCAACCGCGACGTCGGCTCCACCGCCCCCACCGCCCTGGTGAACAAGGTGCGGGAGCTGCGCGCCGATATTGGCATCGCGCTGGACGGCGACGCCGACCGGGTGCTCATCGTTGACGAGAAGGGGCAGGTGGTCGACGGCGACCAGCTCATGGCCGTGGTCGCCCGCTCCTGGCAGGAGGACGAGCGCCTGACGCAGCCGGGGCTCGTCGCCACGATCATGTCCAATCTCGGCCTGGAACGCTTCCTGGGCGGCCTGGGGCTGAACCTCGCGCGCACGGCGGTCGGCGACCGCTACGTGCTCGAGCACATGCGCGAGCACGGCTACAATCTCGGCGGCGAGCAGTCGGGCCACATCATCATGTCGGACTACGCCACCACCGGCGACGGGCTGGTGGCGGCGTTGCAGGTGCTGAGCGTGGTCAAGCGCTCCGAGAAGCCGGTGAGCGAGGTCTGCCACTGCTTCGATCCGCTGCCGCAGATCCTCAAGAACGTCCGCTACCGCTCGGGCGAGCCGCTGAGCCAGCCCGGCGTCGTCACCGCCATCGAGCAGGCCCGCGGCCGCCTCGGCAATGCCGGCCGCCTCGTCATCCGCCCCTCCGGCACCGAGCCGGTGATCCGGGTGATGGCGGAGGGCGACGACCGCAGCCTCGTCAACGAGGTGGTCGACGAGGTGGTCGACGCGGTCTCGCGCGTCGCTGCCTGACAGGGGCCGAAGGGGGCCAAGAGGGGCGGGGAGTCCCGCCCCGCAAGCTCCCCCGGCGATGCGAGTCAGAATTTCGAAAGGCTCAATCTTAACGTTAAGCGGGATTTAAGGTCTTCGGGCGATCCTCACTCCATCGTCTAAGCCGGGCTAAGATTCCGGCGCGTAAGTGAGTGAAGGAATTCTTATGTCCCGCACCAAGCTGACCCTCTTGGCGCGCTCCCTGACGCTCATTGCGAGCCTCGGCGCGCCGGCGATCGCCCACGCCGCGGACCTGCTGCCCCCGCCGCCCCCGCCGCCGATGCCCCCCCCGGTCGAGGTCGGCGGCGGCTGGTACCTGCGCGGCGACGTGGGCGCGAGCGTCTACGACCGTCCCAAGTATTCCGTCTCCGATCCGGCGAACGTCGTCTATCACGGCGTCGCCGAAAGCGGCGGCTTCTTCGCGGGCGTCGGCGTCGGCTATCAGGTCAACGACTTCTTCCGCGCCGACGTCACCGGCGAGTTCCGCGCCACGGATCTGCGGCTGAGCAGCTATAACGATTTCAGCTACCAGACCTGCGATGCGAGCCGCGGCTACAACGAGTGCTTCAACCGCAGCGGCCGCAACTACAACTCGACCAACGGCTACTACTCGGCCGGCGTCGTGCTCGCCAACGCCTATTTCGATCTCGGCACCTGGTACGGCGTGACGCCCTTCGTCGGCGGCGGCGCCGGTGTCAGCTTCAACCGCCTGTCGGGCTTCAGCGACTATGGCAGCACCGGCTTCGTCGATGCCCGCGCCAGCGGCACCGAGCGTTACAACCAGCCGGGCTCGCCGGGCGCGTTCAAGGAGAAGACCACGCAGAGCTTCGCCTGGGCGCTCCATGCCGGTGTCGCCTATGACGTGACCCCGAACTTCAAGGTCGAGCTGGCCTATCGCTACCTGAACATGGGCCGCGCCGGGACCGGCGTCCTCAACTGCTTCTGCGGCGACACCCTGGTGCCGCTGAAGGTCAAGAACCTCGAAGCCCACGACGTGAAGATCGGCCTGCGCTATCTCCTCGGCGGATTCGCCCCGCCGCTGCCGCCGGTCTACGAGCCGGGCCCGATCGTTCGCAAGTACTGATCCGCTCTACATTTCACGCTCGAGGCGGCACGGACCGAGGTCCGTGCCGCCTTTTTTCATGCGCCCGCTCCCACGGCATGAGCAGCAGCCCGCCGACCAGCCAGGCAATATTTGCCGATCTCAGCCGATTTGGCCGACCGTCTTGCGTGTTTACGTGGAAGATGGAGCAGGGGACACCGTTCTACTGAGACGGGACAGGCGTCTTCTTGTGCAGGCAACGGACCATTAAGGTTACTACGCTACGAATGTCCCATGGGAGGAACGGCGTTGCCGAGCCCGCCCCCTTCGAGGACGATTCTCCGATGCGTACCGTCACCGTCGCCCTGCTGGCCGGCCTCGGCTCCGCCCTGGCGCCCCTGATGCTCCCCGTCACGCTGATCGAGGCCCGCGCGGCCGATCTCGACTACGGCGTCCTGCGCGGACCCGAATACGAGCCCGCGCCGCAGGTCATCAATTGGAGCGGCACCTATTTCGGCGCCCATGCCGGCTACAGCTCGGCGGCGCTCGGCTTCCGCAACGTCTACCAGGAGATGGTGGCGAACTCTCTCCACGATACGACGGCGGAGACGAATTTCCGCGCCTCGACCCTGTTGAGGGCCAATCCGACTCGCATCGACAAGACCACCTTCGGCGGTTTCGCGGGCTACAATGTCCAGTTCGACGACGTGGTCTTCGGTATCGAGGCCGATTACTCGCGCTTCGGCAAGACCGGCTTCTCGTCGGACTCCATCGGCCGCACCGACGTCAGCAGCAACGGCGTCCTCGAAACGGTCTCCCTGAACGGCACCTCGTCGACTCGCATCACCGACTACGGCACGATCCGGGGGAGGGCGGGCTACGCCTTGGGCAACTTCTTGCCCTACGTCACCGGCGGCCTCGCGATCGGCCGGGCCCTCGTCACCGACAAGGTGACGTACCAGGATTACGGATACAATCAGTCGACCTACAACGCCAATCAGGCGCTCACGGCCGGCGCGTTACCGGCCCATGTGTTCAATTTCGGCTATACCTACTTCAACTCTTCGGCCCCGGACCAATCGACACCCGCGACCACGACGCTGGTCCGTGCCAAGACCAAGGTCGTCGCCGGCATCGCGCTCGGAGCGGGCGTCGAATACGCGCTCACGCAGAACATCGTCCTGCGCGGCGAGTACCAATACGTGCTGTTCAACGATTTCGACGGGCACAAGGTCAACCTGAACACGGTTCGCGGCGGCGCGGCCGTCAAGTTCTGAGCCGCTGACCGCCACCGGAGACCCGCCTCATGCCCCGCGCTTTCGCGACATCCTCACGTCCGCCCGCGAGCGGCGGCTCCCGCATCGTCCCGATGCTGTCCGGCGCGGCCTTCCTGGCGGGGATCGTCCTGGTGCCGGGCGTCGGCTCGGCGGAAGGCGGATACGCCCGCTCGGTCCCGTCCGCGCATCGCTGCGCCGCGCCGCGTCCGGGTTGCCATGCGCGCGGCCCGTCCATGCCGCCTGCGGTGGTGCGCGCCTACCTGCCGCGCAACGACGCGGTGCCGATGTATAACGAGCCGCCGCCGCGCTTCCCCGAGCGCTGAGGCCGGAGCCCGCCGCGCGTCAGCTTTCCAGCTCGCTGTCCCAGTACAGGTAGTCGAGCCAGGTGTGGTGGTACTGCCGGTGGTCGAACTCCGGCTGGCGGTGATGCAGCTCGTAGCGCGTCGGCCGGCGCGGCGGCTGGGCCAGCGGCATCTCCGCCTCGTCCGGCGTGCGGTTGGCCTTGCGCAGGTTGCAGGGCGAACAGGCGGCGACGACGTTCTCCCAGCTCGACAGGCCGCCGCGCGAACGCGGCACCACATGGTCGAAGGTCAGGCCGCCCGAGGGCAGGCGCAGGCCGCAATACTGGCAGGCGAAGCCGTCGCGCAGATAGATGTTGTAGCGGGTGAAGGCGGGGCTGCGCGCCAGCGTCACGTAGCTCTTCAGCGCCACCACGCTCGGCACCCGGAGCACCCGGCTCGGCGAGCGCGCCTCGACATCGTAGCTCGCCACCAGCGTCACCCGCTCCAGGAACAGCGCCGTGAACGCGTCCTTCCAGGACCAGAGCGAGAGCGGGTTGTAGGAGAGCGGCCGATAGTCCGCGTTGAGGACGAGGGTTTGGAGATCCATCATCGCAGGCCCCCCGTCGGACAGGCGGCACGATGAAGACGATCGGCGCCGTGACCACGATCGGAAAAGCGGGTGGACCCCGGCGGCTCGCCGGACGTTCGTCCGGCTGAGATCACCGGCCCGTTCCGGCGCCCGGACCAGACCGTCCGGAGCGCCTCCTCGACATGTCGAGACGAAAAGGCCCTGTCCATTGAGGCTTAGTCTAATATCAGCGTGACACGCTTGTGAAGGTGCGCGGCGACGCACCCACATGGAAGCGCCGCCCGCGCCCCTTCGGCGCCCGGCGCGGGTGGGCATGGGGCGCCTTTCGCCTTATGGAACGCACGCCCGGCGCGGGACTTGCCCCATCGGCTTGCCCCGACGGCCGGACCGGAACCTCCCCATCGCCCGGCGCGCCTCGGGCTTGCGCTCCAGGCCGGCGTCGACCGGCGAGCGCGCGCAGCGGATCAAGGATGCCGATGACGCCACGTCCGTTCCCGACACGACGCCCCTTCCTGCGCGGCCTGCCCGTCGCGCTCGTCCTCTCGGCGATGATCGCCGCCTGCCTCGGCCCCGTCGCCGCGCTCGGCCAGACCGCGCCGCCGGCCGCCGCGAAACCCGCCGCCGCCGCGCCCGCGTCCCAGGACAAGGCCGCTCCGGCGCCGGCCGAGGCGAAGCCGGCGCCCCCGAAGCCCGACATCTCCGAGCCGCTGAAGGAGGTGCGCGCCAAGCTCGACGCCGCCAAGGGCGACCTCGCCCAGCGCGAGAAGGATCTCGGCCGCCCGGATCTCACGGGCGCAGACCTCACCCGCATCCGCGACGGCGTCACCCCGGTGGCCGACGAGATCCGCGGCATCATCGAGCGTCTCAACAGCCCGCTCGAATCGGCGCGCGAGCGCCTCACCCAGCTCGGCCCCAAGCCCAAGGAGGGCGAGGAGAGCGCCGAGATCGCCAAGGAGCGGGTCGAGCGCGAGGCTGCCGTCACGCAGATCGACGAGACCCAGAAGCTCGCCCGCTCGCTCCTCGTGCAGAGCGACCAGATCGTTGACCGCGTCTCGAACCGCCGGCGCGCGGCCTTCACCAAGGGCCTGTTCGAGCAGTCGCAGGCGCTGGCCGCGCCGGGCCTGTGGTCGCGGGTGGCGGAGGACCTGCCGCGCGACCTGCGGGCGCTCCAAAGCGCGGTGTCCGACATCGCGCTGCTTTTCAGCCGGAACGGCACCATCTGGAACCTGCTGCTGCTCGGGCTCGCCTTCGGCGTCTTCTCGGCCCTGTATTTCGGCCGGCGCAACATCGCGCCGCGCTACGGCCACCGCGACGATTCCGTCGCCGAGCCGGACCGGCGCAGCGTGCTGCTGGCCGCCTGGCGGGTGCTGCTGCTCGGCACCGTGCCGGCGGTGATCGGCAGCTACGCCATCTACTACGCCCTCGACGCCACCGATCTGCTGCCCTCGCGCCTCCTGCCGGTGGCGGCGGCGGTGACGGGCGGATTCGCTTTCGTCGCCGTCGTCGAGGCCCTGTGCGACGCGCTGGTGGCGCCCGACCATCCGAAATGGCGCCCGGCCCCCGTCACGGACGCGGCGGCCGGCAGGCTGACGACGCTGGCGGTCAGCATCGCCACGGTGATCGCGGTGGTGAAGGCCATCGAGGCGCTCAACTCCGGCATCTCGGCGGCGCTGCCGGTCTCCATCGCCACGCGCGGCATCGGCGCCGTCGTCACCGGGCTGATCCTGGCCATCGGCCTGCACCGCTTCGCCGATTCGGCCGAGCACGAGGAGGAGGAGAACTGCTTCGGCCCCTATGTCGCCCCGCAGGCGTCGAGCGCGCTCGGCGGCCCGGCGCGGCTCGTCGGCTGGGCGGCGGTGATCGCCGTCTGCGGTGCGCCCCTCATCGGTTTCGTCGCCTT
This sequence comes from Methylobacterium endophyticum, assembly GCF_050591105.1. Classification (NCBI taxonomy): domain Bacteria; kingdom Pseudomonadati; phylum Pseudomonadota; class Alphaproteobacteria; order Hyphomicrobiales; family Methylobacteriaceae; genus Methylobacterium; species Methylobacterium endophyticum. The sequence continues at coordinate 146,197 of NZ_JBNHES010000002.1, read as the reverse complement.
CGCGGCCTTCCTCGTCGACCAGCTCGTCTGGAGCGCCAGCGTGCTGGTGCTGCTCTACCTGCTCGCCCAGAGCGTCGACACCTTCGTCGGCGGGGCGCTCAAGGAGAACACCCGCTTCGCCACCACGCTCCAGGCCAATACCGGCCTGCGCAAGCGTTCCCTGACCCAGATCGCCGTGCTCTCGACGGGCGCCCTGCGGGTGCTGCTCATCGCGACGGCGGCCCTGCTCGTGCTGGCGCCCTGGGGCCTCGATTCGACGGACATCTTCTCCTCGATCCGCACGGCCTTCTTCGGCTTCAAGGTCGGCGACGTCACCGTCTCGCCCTCGACCATCGTGTTCGGCATCGGGATCCTGATCCTCGGGATCTTCATCACGCGGGCGGTCCAGCGCTGGCTGGAGAACACCTACCTGCCGGCCACCGAGCTCGACGCGGGGCTTCGCAACTCGATCTCGACGATCAGCGGCTATTGCGGCTTCCTGCTCGCCCTGGCGATGGCCTTCTCCTATCTCGGCCTGAGCCTGGAGAAGCTGACCATCGTCGCCGGCGCGCTCTCCGTCGGTATCGGTTTCGGCCTCCAGTCGATCGTGAACAACTTCGTCTCCGGCCTGCTTCTGCTCTGGGAGCGGCCGATCCGCGTCGGCGACCAGGTGCTCATCGGCGACAGCGAGGGCATTGTGAAGCGCATCTCCGTTCGCTCCACCGAGATCCAGACCTTCGACCGCTCGGCGGTGATCGTGCCGAACTCGAACCTCATCTCGGGCGTCGTGAAGAATCGCGTGCGCGGCGACCGCGCCGGCCGCGTCTCGATCACCGTCAGCGTCCTCCGCAACCAGGACCCGGTGCGTGCGGCGGAGCTGATCGAGGGCTGCGCGCGGGCGCATCCCGACGTCATGAAGGAGCCGGCCCCGCGGGTCGTCTTCCGCAAGATCGGCGACCCCTATCTCGAGTTCGAGCTGCTCGCGACCATCGTCGATGTCGGTCTCGGCCTGAAGGTGCAGACGGACTTGAACTTCGCGGTCTTCAGGACCTTATCTCAGGCTGGGCTGATCCCGCCCATGGGCACGCCCACCAGCATCGTCACGGTGCAGGGGCTCGATTCCATGCAGAACGCCATCGGCGAGATGGCCGGCGTGTTCGGCAGGCAGGGCAGGGAGCAGACCGGCACGGAGGTGCCGGCGGATCGCGACGAGGATGCGGCCGAGGCCGAGCCGATGCGTTCGGCCGCGCCGCGCGAGATCGGCCGGCGCAGCGCCGGGGCGAAGAACGTCTGAGGCGGGAGCGGGGAGGTGAGGGTGGTATCGGGTCGCGGATCGGCATCGAGGCGGCGGGCTCTGGCCCTGATGGCGGCCTGTGCCGGCGCGGGGCTGCTGTCGGCCTGCGCGACCAGCGACACCATGACCACCTCGGCGCTGCCGAGTCTCTATTGGCCGCTCACCACCAGCACCGCGCAGCTCGACGCACCGGCCGCGCGCGACATGATCTCCGCCTACCGGAAGGGGCGCGGGGAGACGGCCCTCGTCATCGACCCGGAACTCCAGCGGCTCGCGGAAGCGGAGGCCGCCTCGATGGCGTTGGCCGACCGGCCGAGCAAGGCGCAGACCGTGCGCACGGCGGTGGAGCGGCTCGGCTACGGCTCCGCGCAGGCCAATCTCTCGGCCGGCTATCACACCCTGGCGGAAGCGTTCTCCGGCTGGCGCGACAGCCCGCCCAACAACGCGGTGATGCTGTCTCCGAACGCCACCCGCATGGGCATCGCCACCGCCTACGCGCCGAACTCCAAGTACAAGGTCTACTGGGCGCTGCTCGTCGCCCGGTAACCGAGGGACGGTCTCACGCCGCCTCCGCCGCGAGGTCTCCGCGGTGGGTGTGGGGTAGGTAGGCGATGAGCATCTCGCGCACCAGCGAGGAGCTCTTCTGGTCGCGGATGAGCAGGATGCCGTCGATGATGAGCGAGCGCGACACGTCTTCCTCCTCGCGCTTGACGTGCAGCTTGTCGGCGATGGGCAGCGCGACGAGGTTGGCGACCAGCGCGCCGTAGAGGGTGGCGAGCAGCGCGGTCGCCATGGCCGGCCCGAGCTTCGAGGGGTCGGACATGTTGGCGAACGCCGCCACCATGCCGAGGAGGGTGCCGATCACGCCCCAGGCCGGGGCGCAGTCGCCGAAGGCCCGGTAGATCTTCGAGCCCTCGTCGAGATGCATGAGGAAGGTGTCGCGGTCGCGCTCCATGGTGTCGCGAATGAAGGCGCGGTCGTAGCCGTCGGCGATGTAGCGCGCGCCCCGAGCCAGGAACGGGTCGGAAATCTCCATGCTTTCGAGCGCGATCGGGCCCGACTTGCGCACGGCGTCGGCGATCCTGGCGATCTCCTCGATCAGGTCGTGCGGCTTTCCCGCGCGCATGGTGAAGGCGTAGCGCAGGCCCATCGGCACGCCGTGGGCGATGGTCGAGAACGGGAAGCGGATGATCGTGGCCATCACCGAGCCGCCGAAGATGACGATCACCGCATGCTTGTCGAAATAGGCGGCGAGGTTGCCGCCGTCGATCATGATCAGCGTGAAGACCACGCCGATGCCCCCGACCAGACCGACACCGGTTGCGAGATCCATGACCGGACTGCCTGACGCTTTGAACTGACGCGACGCGAAGGCGCGTCCGCAAAGCGGGACGTCGCGGCTCGCAGCGTAAGCAATCACGCTGAAGCAAGCGTGAAGATCGGGCCGCCGGACACGGAGGCGTCATGCGCCGTTCAGGCACGCCGGGCCAGATTGCGTGGGCTGACAGGGGTTTCGCCGAATCGGGCGGGACCTCGCGACGGCGCGGCGAAGGCCCCGGACAGGAGGGCCGCGCCGGGGCGGGTTTCGGAGCGCGACATGTCCCTCGTTCGTCTCTACGCGCGCGTGCTCGGCCTGCTCGGGCCGGAGAAGCGCCTGGCGATCGGCCTCGCGGTGGCGAACGTGGCGCTGGCGGTCACGGCCTTCGCCGAGCCGCTGCTCATGGGCCGCATCATCGACGAATTGACCCATCTCGCGCGCGGCGCCAACGCCTTCGCGACCATGGTGCCGCTGATCGCGGCCTGGGTGGCCTTCGGCTTCTTCACCATCGCGGCCGGCGTCGCCATCGCCCTCCATTCCGACCGGCTCGCGCATCGCAGCCGGCTCGCGGCCATGGCCGGCTATTTCGAGCATGTGCTCGACCTGCCCGTGGCCTTCCACTCCGCCAACCATTCCGGCCGCGTGCTCAAGGCGATGCTGGAGGGCACCAACGGCATGTCCTGGCTCTGGCTCGGCTTCTTCCGCGACCATTTCGCGGCGCTGGTCTCGCTCGGCGTGCTGCTGCCGCTGACCCTGTTCGTGAACTGGCAGCTCGGCTCGATCCTCGTCGTCCTCGTCGTGGTGTTCACGGCGCTGACCACCTTCGTCCTGCGCCGCACCGAGACCCTCCAGGGCGAGGTCGAGGCCTATCATTCGGGCCTGGCTGCGCATGCCTCCGACGCGCTCGGCAACGTGGCCGTCATCCAGTCCTTCACCCGCGCCAAGGCGGAGAAGGAGGCGATGCACGACATGATCCACCGCCTGCTCGCGGCCCAGATCCCGGTGCTGTCCTGGTGGGCGCTCGCGGCCGTCGCCACCAAGGCCTCCGCGACCCTGACGATGACGGCGGTCTTCGTCACCGGCATCCTCCTCTACCAGAACGGCCAGACCAGCGTCGGCGAGGTGGTGGCCTTCATGAGCCTCGCGACCATGCTGGTCGCGCGCCTCGACCACGTCGTCTCCTTCGTGAACGGCCTGTTCCAGCAGGCGCCGAAGATGGCCGAGTTCTTCGAGGTGCTCGACACCGTCCCCGCCGTGCGCGACCGCCCGAACGCCAGGCCCGTCGCGCGGCTGACCGGCGACGTGAGCTTCGAGAACGTCGCCTTCTCCTATGACGGCCGCCGCCGGGCGCTCGACGGCGTGTCCTTCACAGCGCGGGCCGGGGAGACGGTGGCGCTCGTCGGCACCACGGGGTCGGGCAAGTCGACCACGCTCGGCCTCCTGCACCGCAGCTTCGACCCGGCCGAGGGCGCGATCCGCATCGACGGCACCGACATCCGCGACATCGGCCTGTCGTCCCTGCGCCACAACATCGGCGTCGTCTTCCAGGAGCCGATGCTCTTCGCCCGCTCGATCCGCGAGAACCTCCAGGTCGGGCGTCCCGACGCCACCGATGCCGAGATGATCGACGCCCTCGAGCGCGCCCAGGCCGGCGAGTTCCTGGCCCGCCAGTCCGACGGGCTCGATACGGTCATCGGCGAGCGCGGCCGCTCGCTCTCCGGCGGCGAGCGCCAGCGCCTGTCCATCGCCCGCGCGCTTCTCAAGAACCCGCCGGTGCTGATCCTCGACGAGGCCACCAGCGCCCTCGACGCCACCACCGAGCGCAAGCTCCAGGCGGCGCTCGAGGAGGTGATGCGCGACCGCACCACCTTCGTCATCGCCCACCGCCTCGCGACCATCCGCGACGCCGACCGCATCCTCGTCTTCCACGAGGGCCGGATCGTCGAGGAGGGCACCTTCGACGAGTTGGTGGCCGAGGACGGCCGCTTCGCCGAGCTGGCGCGGGCGCAGTTCATGGCGACGGCGAACGACGGCGCCGTCGCGCTGGCCGCCTGACGACCGGCCCGGAGTGGGCTCCGCAGACGTGGCTCCCGGTTCTCCGTCCGGGCAGACGGCACATAATGGCCGAGTAGCTGTCGGACGTGTCCGATACCAATTTCCGCCTGATGCGTTCGGCCACGCGCCTCTTCCCTCCCCCTTTGCGGGGGAGGGTGGCCCTCGCGTCAGCGAGGGTCGGGAGAGGGGAGCGCGCTGTCCGGAAACGGCGCTCCCCTCTCCCGACCCGCTTCGCGGGCCACCCTCTCCCGCGGAGGGGAGAGGGGGCGCAGGGCGCCGGAAGACGCCGAACGCAGCGACCGGACACCGTATGAAAGCGCCTGACAGACTCGGGACGCGGCAAAGGAGCGGCCCTCGCTTCCGTCGTCGCGCCTCCAGAAAACGGCCCGCGTCCCTCGCGGGAGGCAGGCCGGGGCAGGGGGAGTCGAAACCATGGGATGCGAGGGCCAAAGTCCGGGAAGCCCCATCGGGTTCCACGGAGGCGGCCGACGATCCCGCCTCACCCCTCCCGTGTGCCGGCCTGGGCCTTGCGCGCCTGCATCCTGGCCTGCTGACGGCGCCGGCGCGCGGCGATCACCGTGCCGTTGACCTCTCCGCCGAAGAGGAACATCGCGGCGAGCCAGTACAGGAACACGAGGAACACCATCGCCGTCGCCAGGCCGCCATAGGTGGAAGCATAGGCGTTGGAGAAGCGGTCGAGATAGAAGCCGAAGCCGAGCCCGGCGAGGAACCACAGCACCAGGGTGGCGCCGATCCCCGGCAGCACCGAGACGAAGGAACGGCGCCCGGCGGCCACGAACTTGTGGGCGATGACCAGGGTGAGCGCGATCAGCAGCGCCGTCACCCCGATCCGCCCGATGGCGACGGTCAGGCTCAGGGGCTCGAGCCCCGGCGCCACGGTGAGGAGATTGCGCCAGATCAGCGGGCCGAGCACCACAAGGAACGCGAAGGCGAGCATCGCGAAGGCGCCGCAGACCACGAATCCGATGGATTCGAGCCGCGTCAGCCACCAGGGCCGCATCTCGCGAAGCCCATAGGCGCGGTTGAGACCGACGCGCAGGCTCTCGACCCCCGAGGAGGAGAAGTAGAGCGCGAAGACGGCGCCGAGCGTCAGCACCCTGCCGCGCTGCTCGGTGAGCACCCGGTGGATCTCGCCGACGATGGGCTGCGCGACCTCCCGCGGCCAGGCGTCGAAGATCAGGCTGCCCGCCTCGTCGGCGAGCGACTTGGTGCCGAACAGGCCCGCCAGCGCCGCGAGCAGGATCAGGAACGGAAACAGCGAGGTCAGGATCGAGAGCGCGATATGGCTCGCGATCGCCCAGCCGTCATGGGCGACGAAGCGCTGCGCTGCGAGCGCGGTGATGTCGAGGACAGTCTTCAAGGGTCTCATGCTTCAAGGGTCTCTCGGACGCACGAACGTCATGGCCTCGGAGCGCTCATCCCGTCATCGCCCTAGCACCGCTTCCCCCGCGACAGGGGCGATCGGCGCCTCCGGCGTCAACGTCGCGAACGAGGCGCGGGCATGGTTCGCGCGGCACTGGGTGATCCTTGCAACGCTCGTCGATCCGGCCGCCGCATGGGCGCCACGCGGCGGAGGCGATTGCCAGCGGCGCCCCGCCGTGGTCGACAGCGCCGGCCATGCCCCCCGCGACACCGACGCAGCCTCCTTCCCGCCGGCCCGACCTCGCGGCGTTCTCCGCGCCGCTGTTCGTGTTCATATGGGCGACCGGCTTCATCGCCGCGCGGTTCGTCGTGCCCTATGCCGAGCCGCTGAGCTTCGTCGCGCTGCGCGTGGCGGCGGTCTCGGCGGTGCTCGCGCTCATCGCCGTCGTGGCCGGCGCGCGCTGGCCGCGCAGCCCGCAGGGCTGGCGGGACGCACTGATCGCGGGGGTGCTGATGCAGGGCCTCTACGTCGCCGGCGTGTTCTGGTCGATCAATCGCGGCCTGCCGGCCGGGATCGCGGCGCTCGTGGGCAGCCTCCAGCCGCTTCTGACGGCGATGCTGGCGCGTCCGCTGCTCGGCGAGTTCGTGAGCGGGCGGCGCTGGCTCGGCATCGCGGCGGGCTTTACAGGCACCGCGCTGGTGCTCGCCCCGAAGATCGGCGCCACCGGAGCCGCAGGCATCCCGCCGACGGCGCTCGCGGCCTGCCTCGGCGCGATGGTGGCGATGACCCTCGGAACCCTCTGGCAGAAGCGCACGGGGGGCGGGGCGGACCTCATCACCAATGCCTGCATCCAGTTCGCCGGGGCGACGCTGCTGACGGCGCCGCTGGCGCTCGCCACGGAATCGGGCCGCTTCGAGGTCGGCGCGCCGCTGCTTCTCGGCATGACATGGTCCGTGCTCGGGAATTCCGTCGCGGGCATCCTGCTGCTGCTCTGGCTGATCCGGCGCGGGGCGGTGGCCGGTGTCGCCTCGCTGCTGTTCCTGGTGCCGCCCGTGTCGGCCGCCATGGCCTATGTGCTGTTCGGTGAGTCGCTGGCGCCGATCCAGTTGCTCGGCATGGCGGTGGCCGCCGCCGGAGTGGCGCTGGCGAACCGCGCCTGAGGCCGCTCGAAGAATATTGAATGCACGGGTGAATTCGCCACTTCGCAGCGCAAAACCTCTACTGCGCCGGCGAAGCGGCCTATAAAGAGCGTTCCGAAAGCCGTCTTTCGAAGAGAGTCCGTTCATGTCCGCTTCCGCCGCCGTCGACGCCGCACCGCAGGACCTGCTCACGCTCGCCCGGCAGGCGGGCGAGGCCGCCAAGGCGCTTGTCGCCGAGGCGACGCGCCGGGTGCGGGCCAAGGTCCTGTCGCCGGACGGCAAGCTCTCCGCCGAGAAGCTCGAGATCGAGCAGCACGCCGCCCACGGCCTGTCCTGGCTCGCCACCTATGGCGAGGCGGTGCGCGAGCTCGGCGCCTACGCGGCGCGGCTCAGCGAGAACGGCAGCTTCGGCGAGACCGAGGCGCTGCTCGTGCGGATCGGCATCGGCGAGTATCTCGACCAGATGTTCGGCGGCATCCCGATGAGCCAGGGCGAGATCGTGCGCCCAACGACCTCCCTCGGCCTCACCGCCCGCGAGCTCGCCAAGTTCCGCACCGAGGCGGTGGAAGCGATGATCGCCTCCGGCAACACCCCGGAGAACCGCGCCGCCCTCGTCGCCAAGATCCGCGAGGGCGGCGGCTCGGCCACCATCGGCAATTCCGGCCTCGACGAGGACATGGAGGCGATCCGTTCCGAGATGCGCCGCTTCGCCAAGGCCGAGGTGGTCGAGCAGGCTCAAGGCTGGCACCGCGAGAACGCCTACATCCCGATGGAGATCATCGAGAAGATGGCCGAGCTCGGCGTCTTCGGCCTGACGATCCCCGAGGAATACGGCGGCATGGGCATGCCCAAGGCCGCCATGTGCGTGGTCTCGGAGGAATTGTCGCGCGCCTATATCGGCGTCGGCTCCCTCGGCACCCGCGCCGAGATCGCCGCAGAACTGATCCTCGGCGGCGGCACCGAGGAGCAGAAGCAGCGCTTCCTGCCGAAGCTCGCCTCGGGCGAGATCCTGCCCACCGCCGTCTTCACCGAGCCGAACACCGGCTCCGACCTCGCCTCGCTCCGCACCCGCGCGGTGAAGGAGGGCGACGTCTGGAAGATCACCGGCAACAAGACCTGGATTACCCATCCCGTGCGCGCCGACATCATGACAGTGCTGGTGCGGACGAAGCCCGAGGAGAAGGGCCATCGCGGCCTCTCCATGCTCATCGCCGAGAAGCCGCGCGGCGACGATTCCGACCCCTTCCCCGTGAACGGCCTGTCCGGCGGCGAGATCGAGGTGCTCGGCTATCGCGGCATGAAGGAATACGAGCTGGCCTTCGAGGGGTTCGAGGTGCCGGCGGCGAACCTGCTCGGCGAGGTCGAAGGCAAGGGCTTCGCCCAGCTCATGCAGACCTTCGAGTCGGCCCGCATCCAGACGGCGGCCCGCGCCATCGGCGTGGCGCAGTGCGCGCTCGATCTCGGCCTGCGCTACGCCGAGGAGCGCATCCAGTTCGGCAAGGCGCTGGTCAACTTCCCTCGCGTCGCCGACAAGATCGCGATGATGGCGGTGGAGATCAACATCGCCCGCCAGCTCACCTACTTCTCGGCCCGCGAGAAGGACGAGGGCAAGCGCTGCGATCTCGAGGCCGGCATGGCCAAGCTGCTCGGCGCCCGCGTCGCCTGGGCGGCGGCGGACAACGCTCTCCAGATCCACGGCGGCAACGGCTTCGCGCTGGAATACACCGTGAGCCGCGTGCTCTGCGACGCGCGCATCCTCTCGATCTTCGAGGGCGCCGCCGAGATCCAGGCCCAGGTCATCGCCCGGCGCCTGCTCGAAACGGTCTGAGGCTCACGAAAAAGCCCTCCCCGGCAACGGGGAGGGCTCTTTATACGGCGCGGGGATCGGCGCCTTATCGTGCATCACTTCGTGATCTTGACGTTCACCGGGTCGCTCGACGGAAACGTCTCCTCCAGCGCCTCATCGAGGCGCTTGCTCATCTTGTCCTGACGGTTCTCGGGATTGGCCTTGTCGCCCGTCCCGGCGGCGGGCTTGCGGTCGTGCGGGGGCACGGTCTTGCGGTCGTCGGCCATGTCGCGGCTCCTTGAAACGCGGGGAGCGCCCTGGGGCGCCTGTCGCAGATCAACGCGAGCCGGCGGCGGGTGTTTCCATCCGCGGTCAGGCGGGTGCGCCGGCCTTGGCCGCGATCATGCCGGCGGCCTCGCTCGGGGAGCGCGAGACCGCGTCGCGCATCACCGTCGCGTAGACCTCGGCGAGCCGGTCGAGATGCGCGTCGATGGAGAGGGGGGAGGCCCAGTAGCGGGCATGCGCGGCCCGGCCCATGCGCTCGGCGAGCCCGCCCTCGGACAGGCTGCGCAGATGGGCCGCCAGCGCATCCGGATCGCCAGAGCGGAACCAGAAACCTGTCTCGCCGTCCTCCACCGCCTCGCGGCCGGCGCAGGCGTCGCTGACGATCACCGGCGTGCCGCAGGCGAGCGCCTCGTAGACGGTGAGCGGCTGGCCCTCGTACCAGACGCTCGGGAAGACGAGGGCGCGGGCTTCCCGCATCAGGGCCTGCACGCCGGCCCCGTCGCGCCAGCCGAGCATCACCGCTTCCGGGTAGCGCGCGGAGAGTTCGGCCGCCTGCGGCCCGTCGCCCACGAAGACGGGGCGCACGCCGGCCCGGCGCGCGGCCTCGGCGAAGATCGGCGCGCCCTTCTCCGTGGAGACGCGGCCGACGAAGAGGAAGTCGCCGGGCTTGCCCGCCTTCGGCTCGCTCCTCGCGACGGAGATCGGGTTGTTGACCCGGTGGAACTGCGTGGTGCGCGGCAGGTAGGGAACGACGGCGCGCTCCTGCAACGCGCTGATGGTCACGACGTGCGAGAACAGCTCGCGCAGCCCCGCGACATGGTCGAGCCCGGCATGGCGCACCACGCGCAGGAGCTTTCGCGGATAGGAGCGCGCGTCGCAGTTCGTGGCGATGCAGGCGCCCGACATCGGCACGCGCCGGCAGATCTCGGCCTTCGGGTACTCGTAGAAGCCGCCGTTCGGGCAGACGAGGAAGAACTCGTGCATCGTGTAGAGCAGCGGCAGGCGCGAGCGGCGGAGCGCCGTACCGATAGAGGGCGAGAGCGCCTTGGCGAAGGCGTGGACATGCACCAGCGTCTCGCGCGGATCGCACCCCGCCAGCAACTCGGAGAGCCGGGCGGAGGCCGCGCGGTTCCAGATCGCCTGGACGGCGAAGGCGAGCTTGTTGCGGGTCGTGGCGATGTCGTCCTGCCCGAGGCAGACCACCCGGATGCCCGCCGCCTCGAGCCTGGGATCGGCGGGGCCCACGGCGGCGAAGAGCGTCACCCGGTGTCCGCGCCCGGCGAGCCCCAGGGCGGAGTCGATGGCGACCTTGGCCTGGCCGCCGTTGACGAAGGCGTGGTCGGCGACGAGGACGATATGCACGGCGCGAAAGACCTTCCGGGCTGAAAGCCCGTCGACGTTTACCGGAATGCAGTTGATCGCCCCTTAAGCCTCGGGCACGGGCCCGCTTCCGCGCGCGCCGCGAGGGAAGAGGCCGGCGCCATGCATGTCGTCATCCTGGCGGAGTTCGCCTCGGCCACGGGGGGAGCCGAGAAGGTCGCCGTCGAATCGGCGCGCGGCCTCGCCGAGATCGGCCTCGACGTCACCTTCATCCAGGCCGTCGAGGGCCCGGTCGACCCGCTGCTCGACCATCCCCGCATCCGCCGGATCGGCCTCGGGCTCGCCGACATCTGGACCCTGAAGCTGCTGCCGGCCGCCGCCGCCGGCATCTGGCACGGGGAGGCGGCGCGGCGGCTCGCCGTGGCGCTCTCCGAGTTCGAGGAACCGGCCGACTGCATCCATGTCCATCAATGGACGCGCAGCCTGTCGCCGAGCGTGTTTCCGCTGCTGATGGAGATCGGCGTGCCGGTGCTGCTCACCCTGCACGACTACTTCCTCGCCTGCCCCAACGGCGTCCATTACCGCTACGACAGGGCCGAGCCCTGCGCGCTGAAGCCGATGTCGGGCGCCTGCCTCGCGGCGGCTTGCGATTCGAAGAGCCGCGCGCACAAGCTCGTGCGCGTCGCCCGTAGCGCCGCGATGCGGATCGCGCTCGGAGCGCGCCGGCTCGACGTGGTGCATGTCTGCGACGCCAGCGTCGCGCGGGTCTCGGCCATGCTGCCCGGCTACGACCTGCGCCATCACCGCATCGACAACCCTGTCCGGGTCGGGCCGGACGCGCCGGCCGATCCGGGGGCAGGGGACGCCATCGCTTATGTCGGCCGTCTCACCCGCGAGAAGGGCGCCGACCTCGTCGCGGAGGCCGCGCGGCGGGCCGGGATGCCGGCCCTGTTCATCGGCACCGGCCCCCTGGAGGAGGAGCTCGCCGGCCGGCCCGGCGTCGAGATGCTCGGCTGGCGGAGCCCCGCGGAGGTCGAGACGATCCTGCGCGGGCGGGCGCGGGCGCTCGCGGCGCCGTCGCGCTGGTTCGAGACCGGGCCGCTCACCGTCTACGAGGCCCTTGCCGCCGGCATTCCAGTGGTCGCCTCGAACCGTTCCGGCGCGGCGGAGAAGGTCGTCGACGGCATCACCGGATTCGTCGCCGCCCCCGAGGTCGAGTCGCTGGCCGCCGCCTTCTCTCGGTTGCGCGATCCCGAGCTTGCCGCCGCCATGGGACGGGAGGCCCATGCCCGCTTCCGCGCCGCGCCGATGAGCCTCGCCCGGCACGCCGCCTCCCTGCGGGACCTCTATCGCAGCCTGATTCCCGGTCCGCTCGGTGCGGCGCAACATCGGGCAACGATCGCGTCGCAAAGCGGGCCCATTCCGAATTTCGGCTGATATTCCAAACAAGGCAATCGCGAAGCCGACTGGCAATCATCGCGCTTGTCCGCCGTGAAGACGATCGACTGCCGAAAGTGACCGGGCCTTTCCCGCAAGGAACGATCGCGGGCGTTTCGATTTGACCGGCTCCGACTGTTCGCCCTATTTTCCGAAGCCGGCAGTGGATTCAATGTCGCGTCGCCGTTTTCCGTTGCCGCCCCTTGCACGATAGTCGCCTGCGTCGCCTTGACATTCATGTTGCGTCGCAACATAACGCACCCGCAATCGCCGGGGCGGCCGTCGCGCCGGCAGGGTTGCTTCCTTCCAGGAGACGATGACGATGACGCAGGCCTTTCAGATCCCGACCGAGCTGCGCGACTTCGCCGAGAAGAGCGTCGATCAGGCGCGCGCCGCGGTGGATACCCTGATGGGCAACGCCGTGAAGGCTGCCGAGCAGGCTCAGTCGACCGGCCAGACCTTCCAGACCAGCCTCCAGACGGCCGTCGCCAAGGGCTTCGACTTCGCCCAGACCAACGCCAACGCGACCTTCGATTTCGCCCACAAGCTGGTGCGCACGAAGGATCTCAAGGAGGCGTTCGAGCTGCAGTCCGAGTTCGTCCGCAGCCAGGTCGCGGCCCTTCAGGCCCAGGCCAAGGATCTCGGAAGCATCGCCCAGTCGGCGGCGCGCTGATCCGACGGACACGGCGCGGCTCTCACCGCCGCGCCGCATCCCTCGTCTCCGGCTCACGAGCCGGGACTTCGACCCGACGCCTCGATGAAGTGTCCGCCCCGCGGTCGGACCGAGGTGTGAGCCCGCGACGGACGCATCCTCGACCGGACAGTGCCGCCGCCCACACCGCGCTTGCTTTGAGGAGACGGTTGCGATGGCGAAGCGGAGGATGACGGGCGGTGGAACCGGAGCGGGCGGCGGGACTCACACGCCGCAGGCCGTGAAGCCCGAGGCCGACACGGCCCCCGTCGCGAAGGCCGCTCCCGCGCCGAAGGCCGCCGCGCCCCGAGCCGCTGCGCCCAAGGCCACCGTTTCGAAGGCCGCCGTTGCGAAATCGCCCGTCGTGGAGACCGCCGCGAAGGACACGGGGAAGCCCGCCACGGTCCAGGCCGCATTGAACGAAAGCGTCTCGACCCCGGCGCTGAACGCCGCCCCCGCCAGCACGCCGGCGCCCGCCGCCCCCGCGAAGGCGCCCGAGACGAAGACCGCCGCCGCCAAGCCGGCGGCGCAGGAGCCGGTGAAGGCCGAGCCTGCCGTGACCGAGGCGCGCGAGCCCGCTGCCGCCAAGCCGGCAGCCGCCTCGACGGCGCCGGCTGCGGCTCCCGCTCCCGCCGAGCCCAAGGCCGCCGCCGAGTCAAAGCCCGCTGAACTCAAGTCTGCCGAGCTCAAGGCCGAAGAGCCCAAGGCTCCTGCTCCCAATGCTCCCGAGAAGGCCGCCGCACCCAAGGCCCCGGCGGTTGCCGCCTCGGTCGCCAAGCCGCCGGTCGCGGCCAATTCCGACCTTCCGGCGCCGAAGGCCAAACCCGCCGTGGCGCCCCTCCCGATGCCGGCTCATCCGCTCGCCCTCGGCGAGATCGGCGATACCGTGGTCGCCTATCTGCGCAGCGAGAGTGCCGCCGCCTTCGCCCATGTGAAGGCCCTCAGCGCCGCCAAGTCGCCGGCAGACCTGATCCGGCTCCAGGTCGGCGAGATGCAGCGGGCGGCCGACGCCTCGCTCGGCGTCTGGACCGATCTCGCCCGCAAGGCCGGCCGCGCGATCGACCTGCGCCGTCCCTGAGAGGGACGATCCGGCGGCGCGGCCCTCGAAGCGCGCCGCCGACTCTGGCCTGCCGCAATTGGCCGCTCTAGAAGGCTCGAACCGTCGAGGCACCGTCCCGGCACGCGCATGCGGCCGGTCGAGGCGTGCCTCTCCGTTGAGCTTGCGGAGCCTTCGATGACCCTTCCTTCCCGGACGCTCGCCCTTCTCGCGGCGGCGCTGCTGCTCTCGTCGGCGCCGGCCGGCGCGCAGATGATGAAGACCCCCGAGGTCTCCCCCGACAAGGCGCCGACCAAGGCCGCCCCCGCTTCCAAGGCCGAGGTCCAGCTCTCCTTCGCGCCCGTGGTGAAGAAGGCGGCGCCCTCCGTCGTCAACGTCTACGCCTCGCATGTCGACAAGCGCGCCAATCCCCGCGCCAGCGCCATGGAGGAGTTCATGCGGCGCTTCTTCGGCGAGGACGACCGGGGCGGCGGCGCGGCGCCGGGCGAACGGGCGAAGAAGTCCCTCGGCTCGGGGGTGCTGGTGGACGAATCGGGGCTCGTCATAACCAACAACCACGTCATCGAGAACATGAACGAGGTGCGCGTGGCGCTGGCCGACCGGCGCGAGTTCGAGGCCAGCATCGTGCTGCGCGATCCGCGCACCGACCTCGCAGTGGTCAAGATCAAGAACCCGGCGCCGGGCCTCGTCGCCATGCCCTTCGGCGATTCGGACGTGCTCGAGGTCGGCGACTTCGTGATGGCGATCGGCAACCCGTTCGGCGTCGGCCAGACGGTGACGCAGGGCATCGTCTCGGCGCTCGCCCGCACCCAGGTCGGCAGCACGGATTACCAGTACTTCATCCAGACGGACGCCGCGATCAATCCGGGCAATTCCGGCGGGGCGCTGGTCGATCTCCAGGGCCGGCTCGTGGGCATCAACACCGCGATCTATTCGCAATCCGGCGGCAGCCACGGCATCGGCTTCGCCATCCCTGCCGGGATGGTCAAGGCGGTGGTCGACTCGGCGAGGAACGGCGCCGCCACCGTGCGCCGCCCCTGGCTCGGCGCCCGCGTCCAGACCGTCACCCCCGACATCGCCGAGAGCATGGGGCTCGACCACCCCACCGGCGTGCTGGTCGCGAGCCTCCAGCCCAAGAGCCCGGCGGAGGAGGCCGGCTTGAAGCGCGGCGACGTCATCCTCTCCGTCGACGGCCTGAGCGTCGAGGACCCGGAAGCCTTCGGCTACCGCTTCGCCCTGCGCGGAACCTCCGGCCAGACCAGGTTCGGCGTGCTGCGCGGGACCGGCCGCCTGACCACGCAGGTGAAGCTCGCCCCCGCGCCGGAGACGCGCCCGCGCGACGTGCTGAAGGTGCGCACCCGCTCGCCCTTCCTCGGCGCCACGCTGGTCAACACCTCACCGGCGGTGGCCGAGGAGATGCAGGTGGACTTCCCGGCGGAGGGCGTCGCGGTCCAGTCCGTGGACGAGGGCTCCATCGCCAACCGGGCGGGCTTGCAGAAGGGCGACATCATCGTGGCCGTGAACGGCGTCGCGGTGCCGACCACCAAGGATCTCGACCGCGTCACCCGCAACACGCTCAACGCCTGGGAGGTCTCGATCAACCGCGGCGGCGAGGTGCTGACCTCCGTGTTCGGGGGATAGGCATCGCCGGGGCTTGCGCGGCGCGTCCGCCAGGGGCTCTTGGGCCTCATGTCCGATCTGTTCGCCTCGGCGGGGCTAGACGCCGATGTTCCCCGCCCTCTCGCCGACCGCCTGCGCCCGAAGACGCTCGCAGAGGTCGTCGGGCAGGAGCATCTCACCGGCCCGGACGGCTCGCTGACGCGCCTGCTGCGCGGAAAGTCCTTCGGCTCGCTGGTGTTCTGGGGGCCGCCGGGCACCGGCAAGACCACCGTCGCGCGGCTGCTGGCGCATCAGACGGACCTGCATTTCGAGCAGATCTCGGCGATCTTCTCCGGCATTCCCGACCTGCGGAAAGTCTTCGACGCCGCCCGCAAGCGTCGCGCGACGGGGCAGGGGACGCTGCTCTTCGTCGACGAGATCCACCGCTTCAACCGGGCGCAGCTCGATGCCTTCCTGCCCGTGATGGAGGACGGCACCGTCACGCTGGTCGGCGCCACCACCGAGAATCCGTCCTTCGAATTGAACCCGGCGCTGCTCTCGCGGGCCCGCGTGCTGCTGTTCCACGCGCTCGGCGACGAGGCGATCGCGCGGCTGATCGAGCGGGCCGAGACGCTGACCGGGCAGGCGCTCCCTCTCGATGCCGAGGCGCGCGGCGTCCTCGTGCGCATGGCGGACGGGGACGGACGCGCGGTGCTGACCCTGGCCGAGGAGGTCTGGCGCTCGGCCGCCCCCGGCGAGATTCTCGACGCCGAGACGCTCCAGGCCATCATCCAGCGCCGCGCGCCGATCTACGACAAGGCGCAGGAGGGCCATTACAACCTCATCAGCGCCCTGCATAAGACGGTGCGCGGCTCCGACCCCGACGCGGCCCTCTATTATCTCTGCCGCATGCTCGACGGGGGCGAGGATCGGCTGTTCATCGCCCGCCGGCTCGTGCGCATGGCGGTGGAGGATATCGGGCTCGCCGATCCTCAGGCCTTGGTCGTCACCACGGCCGCGAAGGACGCCTACGACTTCCTCGGCTCGCCCGAGGGCGAGCTGGCGCTGGCGCAGGCCACGATCTACCTCGCCTGCGCGCCCAAATCGAACGCGGCCTACACCGCCTACAAGGCGGCGACGCGGGCCGCCAAGGAGAACGGCTCGCTGCCGCCGCCGCGCACCATCCTCAACGCGCCGACGAAGCTGATGAAGCGCATGGGCTACGGCGAGGGCTACCGCTACGACCACGACGAGCCCGACGCCTTCTCGGGCCAGGATTACTGGCCGGAGAAGCTCGGCCGCCAGCATTTCTACGCGCCCACCGACCGGGGCATGGAAACCCGCTACGCCGACCGGCTCGCCCATTGGGAGCGCCTACGCCGGGAGCGGAAAACAGAGATTTAACATATATATACGCAAAAAATGAATTCTAATGGATAGTGTTCTCAATGAAAAGACACTTCTCTATTTTACATTTTAATAATATTGTAATTATATTTATAATAATATCCATTCTGCAATTATTTGCTTTTCATCTATGGATACATAGTTGCATCAGATCGAGAATATTTGGCTTTTAGTTTGATTATTGGATGTTTTATTGCAAATTTATCGATAATCATATCGCTGAGATCAGATATTTTTATAAAATTAGCAGCAATTATTCATGGAATAATTTATTCGTTAGGCATCCTTCTTCTAGCTTTCGCTATTGGCGATCCTGATGGATCCGTAATAATAGCTTATGCTATGGCAGTTTTATGTTTTCCGCTCTCCATGATAGCTCCACCAATCTTATCTTTATTCTCTGAAAAAATTTTCGATATCTCGAATGGCATATTATTTAACTGGATATTTTTCCTTATGATTGCGTTCTTGCAGTGGATTTTATTATTTTTAACGCAAGTCGTATTTAAACCGCGCAAAACTAGCTAATATTTCGCAAATAATTGATTGCGATCTTGGTGGATCACTTTACAACACTTCCGTCTGGGCCTACCGTCCACATCATCGCTGCTGACGCAGCATGGTGTCTGACCACCCAGCAAGCAAGTAACGCTCATCCATGCCCATCGACGTCCTCTGGAAGGGCCTCGTCGGCGGACTCGTGACCATGGCCATCGTGCTCGCCTCGAAGCGCGGCAACGTGCTGCCCGGAATCCTGCCCCTGGCGCCGACCTTCGCGATCATCGCGCTCCTGGCGGTCGGCGTGAAAGGGGAGGTCGGCGGGTTCCGCGAGGCATGCCTCGCCGGGGCGAAGACCATCCCCGCCTATCTCGTCTTCCTCGCCACCTGCTGGTGGCTCGGGGGCCAGACGGACTACCGCCTCGCCATCCTCGGCGGGGTCGCGGCGTGGCTCGTGGCGGCGCTGGCGATTTTTCTGGGGCCGCGCTGGCTCTGAGCCATGTCGCGTCGCGAATTGTCGCGGTGGCGGGGGGGTGCTAGCAGCGGGCGATGACTTCCACCATTCGTGATGCGGCAGCCCTCGGCGGGCGCCCGTCGCACCGGCTCAGCGCCGGCCTCTCCCACCGGGGTCTCGCCCGATGACCGGCAAGCCGCCCGGCCGCAGCGGCCCCCCGCGCGGGGGCAAGGGACCGTCACGCGGGTCCGGCGCCTCCGGTCCGAAGGGACCCGCGCGCTCCGGCGCCAAGCGCGCATGGCCCGAACGGGCCGGCACCGGCCCGCGCACCAGCGCCCTCGATGCCGCGCGCCGCGCCGCGCAGGTGCGGGGTGAGGATGCGGCCGAGCGCTCGCCCTGGGGCGAGTCGGGCGAGACCGAACGCGCCGCGCCCCGGCGGGAACGGCCCGAGCGGCCCCCTCGCGCCGGCCGTCCGGCGGCCCGGCCTCTTGCGGACGCCGGACCGAAACGCGCGCGCGCGGCCGAGCCGGCGGCGCCCGAGGGCCCGACGCGCCGCCAGCAGCGCGCGGCCGCCTCCGCCACCCTCGCCTCCGGCGTCCAAACGCTGACCGTCGAGGCGGACGAGGCGGGCATGCGCATCGACCGCTTCCTGACGACGCGGTTTCCGCAGCTTCCCTTCACCCGCGTGCAGAGCATCGTGCGCAAGGGCGAGCTGCGGGTCGACGGCAAGCGCGTGAAGCCCAACGACCGGCTGGAGCCGGGCATGAGCGTGCGCGTGCCGCCCCTCAAGCTCGCCGAGCCGGAAGAGCGCCCGCGCTCGGTGCAGAAGGAGGCGGGCGACGCCGCTTACCTCCGTTCGCTGATCCTCTACGAGGACGCGGACATGATGATCCTGAACAAGCCCTTCGGCCTCGCGGTGCAGGGCGGCTCGGGCACGGTGCGCCATGTCGACCAGCTCCTCGAATCGCTCGCCGGCCCGGACGGGCAGAAGCCGCGCCTCGTCCACCGCCTCGACAAGGACACCGCCGGCTGCCTGATCATCGCCAAGACCCGGCTCGCGGCCTCGACGCTCGCCAAGAGCTTCCGCTCGCGCGCGGCCCGCAAGGTCTATTGGGCGCTGACCGCCGGGGTGCCGCGGGTGCGCCAGGGCAGGATCTCGACCTATCTCGCCAAGGACGAGCCCACCGACGCCGATGCCCGCATGCGGGTCGCCAAGCACGGAGAGGAGGGCGCGAATCACGCGCTCACCTACTATGCCATGGTCGACAACGTGGCGCAGAAGCTCTCCTGGCTGTCCCTCAAGCCCGTGACCGGCCGCACCCACCAATTGCGCGCGCATGCCGCCCATATCGGCCATCCCATCGTCGGCGATCCGAAATACTTCAACGTCGAGAACTGGGAGCTGCCCGGCGGCATCCAGAACCGGCTGCACCTGCTCGCGCGCCGCATCGTGATCCCGCATCCGCGCACCGGCCAGCCGGTGGACGTGACCGCGCCGCTGCCGCCGCACATGGCGCAGAGCTGGAACCTGCTCGGTTTCGACGCGTCGCGCTACGATCCCATCGTGGAGGCGCCCGAAGCGTGAGCGGTGAACAGCCGCCCCCGTGTCTCTCCGCGCTCCCTTGGCAACCGCCCCGCGCGGCTTATTCTCCGGGCAGACCGCGCAGCACCGCGCGCGGCATCTTCCGGGTGCAGCGAGATCCGAACCTCATGAAGCCTGCGATGCTGGCCTTCCTCGCGATTCTGCTCGTCGCCCCGAGCACGGCGTATCCGCGCGCCGTCGAGGTGCGTCCGGCGGCGCCCGGCGGTGCGCCGGCTCCCGCTCAAGGGCAGCCGCAGAAGCCGGCCGCCGCCAAGCCGGCCCCCGCCGCCGACGCGCCGCAGGGGCAGCGGGCAGGCGAGCGCAAGCGGCGCGTGAGCTACGCGCGCTGCAACCGCCTCTCGCACGAGAAGAACCTGCGCGGAGGAGCGCGGCGGCGCTTCATGATCCGCTGCCGCCTCGGCTACGAGAAGCCGCGCCAGCCCCCCGCGCCGCCGGCTGCGCTCCCGGCCCAGCCGCCGCAGATCCCGCCACCGGCCCAGACCGCGCCGACCCCGCCACCCCAGGCACCGGCGGCTCCCGCTCCGGCGAAGCGCCCGTGAGCCGGACGCGGCGGCCCTCACCGTGAAGCTCGTCGTCTTCGACGTCGACGGGACCCTCGTCGACAGCCAGCATCTCATCGTCGCGGCGCAGGCCACGGCCTTCGCCGAGCACGGCATGACGGCTCCGAGCCGCTCGCAGGCGCTGTCCGTGGTCGGGCTGTCGCTGCCGCAGGCGTTCCGGCGGCTGGTGGGCGACGACGGCCCCATCGCGACCCTGGCCGAGAGCTACAAGCGCGCCTTCAACGCGCTGCGCCTCGACCCGGCCAACGAGGAGCCCCTGTTTCCCGGCATGGCGGACCTGCTCGCGCGCCTCCATGCCCGCGACGACGTTCTGCTCGGGATCGCCACCGGCAAGTCGCGCCGGGGCGTCGACCACCTCGTCGCGGCCAATGGCTGGGAGGGATGGTTCTCGACCACGCAGACCGCCGACGACGCCCCCTCGAAGCCCGATCCGGCGATGCTGCTCCAGGCCATGTCGGAGACCGGCATCGCGCCGGAGTCGACGGTGATGATCGGCGACACCACCTACGACATGGCCATGGCGGTGGGGGCCGGCGCGGCGGCCATCGGGGTCGCCTGGGGATACCACCCGCCCGGCGCGCTCTACGCGGCCGGCGCCGTGACGGTGGTCGAGACCGCCGAGCGGCTGAGCGACCTCTTTCCCGGCTCCCTCGATCCCGCCCTGCCGGGCCCCGTCGCGGGCCTCTGAAACGGGCTCGCGCCGCCGCCGGAGAGACCTTATATCCGCGCGATCCGACAGGTTCATCCGAAAGCACCGCCCCACCGCATGAGCAGCCGCCCTCCGAGCGACGACGTGACCGGCGACTGGCTGGGCGACCCCTCCGCCCCGACGGAACGCGACATTCCCCGCGCCGCCCGAGGCGACGGCCGTCCAGCCAAGCCGAAGCGGTTCTACGCGCAGGCTGGCCTTGGCGAGAGCGGGCACGGCTTCCGACTCACCCTCGACGGCCGCGCCGCCAACACCCCCGCCCGCAACCCGCTAACCGTGCGATCCCGGCCCCTGGCGGAGGCCGTCGCGGCCGAATGGCAGGCGCAAGGGGAGAGCATCGATGCCGCCACGATGCCGGTGACGCGCCTCGTCAACACGGCCATCGACGGGGTCGCGCCGCGCCGCGAGGCCGTGGCCGAGGATCTCTCCGCTTATGCCGGCACCGACCTGCTGGCCTACCGGGCCGGCTCGCCGGACCGGCTCGTCGCGGCGCAGGCGCAAGCCTGGGACCCCGTGCTCGACTGGGCCCACGAGACCTTCGGCGCACGGCTGATCCTCAGCGAGGGCGTCATGCACGTCACCCAGCCGGACAGCTCGGTGGCGGCGCTCCGGCAAGCCATCCTCGCCGTGGAGGACCCGTTCCGGCTCGCCGCGCTCCATACCCTGACGACGCTGACCGGATCGCTGCTGCTGGCGCTCGCGGTCCTCCACGGCCGCCTGAGCCCGCAGGCGGCCTGGGACGCTGCCCATGTCGACGAGACCTATCAGGCCGATGTCTGGGGCACGGACGCGGAGGCGGAGCAGCGGCTCGCCCTGCGCAGGGCCGAGTTCGAGGCGGCGGCCCTCGTGGCGCGGCTCGCCGGCGAGGGCTGACGGCACGCTTCCTGCCCGGCGGGACCGAGGGAATCGGAGTTCGCGGCCTTGGTCGACATCATCCGCTTCGACGGCGGCGCCACCGGCGGCTGGCGCGTCACGGATATCAGGACCCAGCGCGGCGAGGCGCTGCCGAAGATCGAGCGCGTCGCCATCCGCGAACCGGCCCACTCACCGCCCGATCCGGCGACGGCCTGGAGCCTGCGCGGCCTCGTCAGCAACCTGCGCTACACGACACGCGCCGAGGCGGACACCCTGCGCGGCGTCCAGGAGGGGCTCGGCCGCGCCGGATCGCTCCGCGCGGCGCTGATCCCGATCCGCAAGTCGGCGGCGTGGTGGGCCCTGGCGCAGGACGAGCGGCGCGCGCTGTTCGAGGAGGTCTCGCACCACACCAGCATCGGGCTCGACTACCTGCCGGCCGTGGCGCGCCGCCTCCATCACAGCCGCGACCTCGGCGAGCCCTTCGATTTCCTGACCTGGTTCGAGTTCGCGCCGGAGGACTCCCCCGCCTTCGACCGTCTGCTGGAGCGCCTGCGGGGGACGGCCGAATGGCATTATGTCGACCGCGAGATCGACATCCGGCTGGAGCGCGCCGGCTAAGGGGAGCGCTGTTTCCGACCGCAAACGACCATGCTAGAGCCCGGCCATATCCGACACCGCCAAGCCTCGACCGGGCTCGTCGCGTGCCGCTCGAACTCTCGTCGTTTTAGGCAATTGGGGCGCCCGTTTCATGAAGGACATCCTGGAAAAGCTCGAGCAGCGCCGCGCGCAGGCCCGCCTCGGCGGCGGCGAGAAGCGCGTCGAGGCCCAGCACAAGCGCGGCAAGCTGACGGCGCGCGAGCGCATCGAACTCCTCCTCGACCACGGGTCGTTCGAGGAGTTCGACATGTTCGTGCAGCACCGCTCGACCGATTTCGGGATGGAGAAGCAGAAGATCCCCGGCGACGGCGTCGTCACCGGCTGGGGCACCATCAACGGCCGCACGGTGTTCCTGTTCTCGAAGGACTTCACGGTGTTCGGCGGCTCGCTCTCGGAGTCGCATGCCGCCAAGATCGTCAAGGTGCAGGACATGGCGCTGAAGATGCGCGCCCCGATCATCGGCATTTTTGACGCCGGCGGAGCCCGCATCCAGGAGGGCGTCGCGGCGCTCGGCGGCTACGGCGAGGTCTTCCGCCGCAATGTCGCGGCCTCCGGCGTGATCCCGCAGATCTCCGTCATCATGGGGCCTTGCGCGGGCGGCGACGTCTACTCGCCGGCCATGACCGACTTTATCTTCATGGTCCGCGACACGAGCTACATGTTCGTCACCGGCCCGGACGTGGTGAAGACCGTCACCAACGAGGTGGTCACGGCCGAGGAGCTCGGCGGCGCCAAGGTCCACACCTCGAAGTCGTCCATCGCGGACGGCGCCTTCGAGAACGACGTCGAGGCCATTCTCCAGATCCGGCGGCTGCTCGACTTCCTGCCCGCCAACAACATCGACGGCGTGCCGGAGATCGAGAGCTTCGACAGCGTCGACCGCCTCGACAAGTCCCTCGACACGCTGATCCCGGACAACCCGAACAAGCCCTACGACATGGGCGAGCTGATCCGCCGCGTGGTCGACGAGGGCGACTTCTTCGAGATCCAGTCGGCCTATGCCCGCAACATCATCACCGGCTTCGGCCGCATCGAGGGCCGCACGGTCGGTTTCGTGGCGAACCAGCCGCTCGTTCTGGCGGGCGTGCTCGATTCGGACGCCTCGCGGAAGGCCGCGCGCTTCGTGCGCTACTGCAATGCCTTCTCGATCCCGATCGTGACCTTCGTCGACGTTCCCGGTTTCTTGCCGGGCACCGCCCAGGAATACGGCGGCCTCATCAAGCACGGCGCCAAGCTGCTCTTCGCCTACAGCCAGGCCACCGTGCCGCTCGTCACCATCATCACCCGCAAGGCCTTCGGCGGCGCCTACGACGTGATGGCCTCCAAGCATGTCGGCGCCGATCTCAACTACGCCTGGCCCACCGCGCAGATCGCGGTGATGGGCGCCAAGGGCGCCGTCGAGATCATCTTCCGGGCCGAGATGGGCGAGCCGGACAAGATCGCCGAGCGCACCGCCGAGTACGAGGACCGCTTCCTCTCGCCCTTCGTCGCGGCCGAGCGCGGCTATATCGACGAGGTCATCATGCCCCACTCCACCCGCAAGCGCATCGCGCGGGCGCTGGGCATGCTACGCACCAAGGAGATGGAGCAGCCCTGGAAGAAGCACGACAACATCCCGCTCTGAAGACCGGGGATGCGGCGATCGCGCCTCAGGTGCGGTCGTCGTGCTCGATGGCCGCGCAGAGGGTCAGGGGCCCTCGCGCGGCCGAGTTCGTCACCGAGCAGGTGACGCGCACGCCCGGCAGGTCGACATTGCTGTGGCGCAGCCGCGCGGCGACCTCGCGGGCCTGACGCGCGGCCGTCGCGAGCGAGGCGGCGGGCGCCTTGGTCACGACTTCGCCGGCCTTGCCGAAGACCTCGAAATAGCGCTCGGGCGGACTCTCGCCCTTGAACTGCGCGCCGACCGACGAGGGCGTTCCGCAGGCGAGGGTCAGGTTGGTATCGGCGCCGGCCGAAAAATTCGAGAAATCGACGCTGCGCTCGCCAGGAACGGCCTTCGTGGCCGCCGCGACCGCGGCGATCTGATCGCCGCAGGGATCGGCACGCGCCGGCCCCCACGGGCATGCGAGGAAGAGCGCGGCGGCGAGCAGGTGGCGCATCGGAATCGATCCAGAACCTGTCCAGGAGGAGCGGCGCTTGCAGGCCGGGCGCTTCGGACGGATCCGCGCGGCCTACGCCACCGCGGGCGGGCGGCCGATATCGAGCAGCACGATCTCCGGCGGCACCCCGAAGCGCACCGGCACGCGGCTGACGCCGAAGCCGCCGGAGACGATCAGGTTGCGCCCGTCGCGCAGGTAGTGGCCGTAGGCGAACTCGGTCCCGTGACGGCCGGCGAAGGCCGGGGAATAACCGAGCAGCCGCACCTGCCCGCCATGGGTATGGCCGGCAAGGGTCAGCGAGACCCGCGCCGGCACGTCGTAGAAGACGTCCGGCTCGTGGACCATCAGCAGCACCGGCGCGGCGTCGGTGATCTTGGCCAGCGTTCCCGGCAGGTCGTCGCGGCCGCGATGGTCGCCCTGGAGCACGAAGGGCTCTTGGTCGCCGAGCCCGGCCAGCCAGAAGGGCATGCCGTCCTTGGCGAGGCGGATGGCGTCGTTCTCGAAGACGGGGATGCCCTGCGCCTCCAGAGCGCGCTGCGCGTGGCAGGGCCCCTTGCGGGTGATCTGCGCGGTGCGGTCGTCCCACCAATCGTGGTTGCCGAGAATGGCGTAGGTGCCGAGCGGTGATTTCAGCCCGGCGGCGAGGCGGGCGAATTCCTCCAGCGGCACCTTCTTCCAGGTCACGCTCGGGCCGGCGGGATAATCGCCGAGCATCAGCACGATGTCGGGCTTCAGCGCGTTGGTGGTGTCGATGATCTCGGCGACGCGGTCGAGCGGCATGAAGGGCTCGCCGACATGGAAATCGGCCAGCACGGCGACGCGCAGGGAGAGTCCCGGCGTCCAGCCGGGGAGGGTGGGCGCGTAGCGCGTCACCACCAGCCGGTAGAGCGGCTCGATCCCGAACCCATAGGCCCCGGTGGAGACCATCGCCCCCCCGAGACCGGCCAGGAACTGCCGACGGCTCGGCAGGATCAGCATCGTCGTCATCCCCGCTCGGCGGCAGACCCGCGTGACCGCCCTGATGCCGGACTTCGGCGCTTTCGCGGCGCGGGCGGCCGATACGCCCCGAGGATGCGCTTTAGCGGAGAATCGTCCGCCAATCCTTAAGACGATCCCGCGACGCGGCGTCCCGGCGCCGCGCCGCAGGGAGCTCGTTCAGAGGATCGGAGCGTCCTCGTGCACCATCTCCAGAATGCCCCGGCGGCCGGCCGCCGGGCGATCCTCCACCCGCGCGGCGGGAACGGTGATGCGGCAGGCCGCCGCGAGCGCCGGCAGCGCCACCGGACGAAAACCTTCGCGCGACCCGTTCTCGGCGTCGATCGACCGGCGGCCTGTCTCGGTCGCTTCGGTCTGGCTCAGGATGGAGGGAGACATGGTGGAGGGCCCTTTGTCGTTGCTGCGCGCCGGATGGCGTCCGGCCGGATTCGAGGACAATTGTGGCGCCGCTCATGCGGCGATTGATCTTTCTTTGGGCTGCGCGAGATCACTGGAGAGGCAGCCCGAGCCTCATTCAGAGCCACTCAACCTGAATGCCGGCTTAAGAAAGGAAAAGCGGGAAGCCGGCTTTTCTCCGCTTCCAGGCACGGGCGCGACTACGCACGGCCCCACGAGGGACGCGGCGACACCCCGCGCGGAGACCGCGCGGACGCCTCGAACGGCGGCGATTCCTCGGGTCAGGCGGCGGGCATCGCCTCCAGCCCCTCCGACGCGATCCAGGCGGCGGTGCGGTCGAGCGCGCGGCCGAGGCGGTCGAACAACTCGTCGATCTCGTCGGGCTTGATGACGAGGGGCGGGCACACCGCCAGGCGGTCCCCGGCGAGGAAGCGCACGATCAGCCCCTCCGCTTGGGCGAAGCTCACGCAGCGCGCGGCGACGCCGGCCTTCGGATCGTATTGGCGGCGGCTCGTCTTGTCGGCGACGATCTCGATGCCGCCGATGAGGCCGATGCCCCGCGCCTCGCCGACGATGGGGTGCTCGGCCAGCGCCGAGAGCCGGGCCTGGAAATGCGGGGCCTTGGCCGCGACGCCCTCGATGATGCCGTCGCGCCGGTAGATGGCGATGGTCTTCAGCGCCACCGCGCAGGCGACGGGATGCCCGGAATAGGTGGTGCCGTGCCCGAAGGTGCCGATCTTGCGGCTCTCGGCGAGCATGGCGTTGTAGAGCGGCTCGTCGATGGAGATGCCGCCGAGCGGCATGTAGCCCGAGGTCACGGCCTTGGCGAAGGAGATGGTATCTGGCCGCATGCCGAGCGCCTGGGAGCCGAACCACGTCCCGAGCCGGCCGAACCCGCAGATCACCTCGTCGGCGATGAAGCGCACGTCGTAGCGGTCGAGCACCGCCTGGATCGCCTCGAAATAGCCCTCCGGCGGGGTGATTGCGCCGCCCGCGCCCATCACCGGCTCGGCGACGAAGGCGGCCACCGTCTCCGGGTCCTCGCGCTGGATCAGCGCGTCGAGCTCGGCGGCGAGGCGGGCGGAGAAGTCGCGCTCGCTCTCGCCCTCATGGGCGAAGCGGTAATGGTGCGGGCAGCCGGCGTGGAGGAAGCCCGGCAGCGGCAGGTCCCAGTCGGCATGGTTGGCGGGCAGGCCGGTCATCGAGGCGGTGGCGACGGTGACGCCGTGATAGCCGCGGATCTGCGAGATGATCTTCTTCTTCCTCGGCCGGCCGAGCGCGTTGTTGAGATACCACAGGAGCTTGACCTGGGTGTCGTTGGCCTCCGAGCCCGAGGAGGTGAAGAACACCTTCGAGGTCGGGCAGGGCATCAGCTCCTTCAGGGTCTCGGCGAGCTCGATCGCCGGGTCGTGGCTGCGGCCGGAGAAGAGATGCGTGAAGGGCAGGCGCGAGAGCTGCTCGCTGGCCGCCTCCACCAGCTCCTCGTTCGAGTAGCCGAGCGCCGTGCACCAGAGCCCGGCCATGCCCTCGATATAGGGCCGTCCGGCCTCGTCGTAGACCCAGACGCCGTGGCCGCGCTCGAGCACGAGCGGGCCGGTCTCGCGGAAGGTCGCGAGATTGGTGTAGGGGTGGACGAGGGTTTCGACGTCGCGGGCCGCGCGGTTGGACAGCATCGGGCCGGTCTCGCTTCTCTGAACCGATATGGGGCGCCACACTAACGGCCCGATGCGCCTCCAGTAACCCACCGATTCCCGAACCGCGCAGGGCGCAGGGTCACAGAGTGCTCGATCCATCGACCATCGTCGCCACCCCGGCGCCCGGCCGGGCCTGCGGCACCTGCACCCTGTGCTGCAAGGTCTACGACGTGCCGGACGTCCAGAGCGTCTCCGGCGAATGGTGCCGCCACACAAGGGCGGGCCGAGGCTGCGGCATCCACGAGACCCGGCCGAACCATTGCCGCGCCTTCTTCTGCCTGTGGATGACGGAGGGCTGGCTCGGCCCGGAATGGAAGCCGGAGAAGGCGAAGATGGTGCTCGCCATGGAGCCGGGCTCCTACCATCTCGCCGTGCAGGTCGATCCCGGACAGGCCAATGCCTGGAAGCGCGACCCGTATTACGGCCAGCTCAAGCGCTGGGCCGCCGCCTCCATCGAGAAGGGCCGGCACGTCCTCGTCCACGTCAACCGCAACACCACCGTGATCCTGCCCGACCGCGACGTGCCACTCGGCGAGTTCGCACCGGGCGACCGCCTCGTCGCGAACCCGCGCATGGGCCCCGCCGGCCTGACCGCCGACGTGGAGCGCGTGCGGGCGGCCTGAGGCGCCGTCAGCCGATCGTCCGGTTCTTGATGAAGCTGAAGGCGCCCGACACCGCCGAGCCGGCGGCCCCGGCCGCGTCGGTCACGGATGTGAGCGCACGCGTGCCGAGGCCGGCATTCTCGTCCTCCGGTGCGGACGCCTGCGGCTGGAAGCGTTTTTCGGCCAGCAGGATGACGCGGCGGTCGTTCTCCATCAGAGCCGCGATCCCGATATCGGTCATCGCGACGAAGGTCGCACCGTCAGTGAAGCGGACTTCGATCAACGCCTTCTGCTTGGGGCCCGTATCGAGGGCGCCGAGCCCCGCTCCCAACGCGGAGGCCGCCACGCTGACAGGCGCCGCCAGATCGAGTTGATGGGCGAGGCTCAAGCCTCCGCGCAGGCCCGTCAGAACCTGATCGATCGCCGATTGCTTCTCGGCGACGCCGCCGTGAACGACGACCTCGGCGATCGTCTCGGCTCCGCGCTCGGGCCGGCCGGGCAGCTTGAAGAGGCCGGTATCGTACTCACCTTCTCCCCGCCCGCACTCTCCGGCGACGATCGTCAGAACGGCCATGCTCCCCATCCCTCAGGTTGCCGGAGACTCACGTCGCGCACATGCCGGCCGATGGCAACTCGCTTCAATGCCCAGCGTGAGCGCAGCGGCCGTGGTCGGCCAGCGTCTCGATCACCCGGCATTCGCCGATGCTGCCATGGGCGCAGGCGCCGAGCATGCGGGCGAGCTCGTCGCGCAGCGCCGTGAGCTGCGCGATCCGCCGCTCGACGCCCTGCAACTGGCGGCGCGCGATGGCGTCGGCCTCCGAGCAGGATTGGTCGGGACGGGCGGCGAGGTCGAGCAGCTCGCGGATCGCCTCCACCTCGAAGCCGAGCTGGCGGGCGTGGCGGATGAAGTGCAGCCGCGACACCTCCGCCTGCGCGTATCGCCGCTGGCCGCCCTCCGTGCGGGAGGGGGCGGGCATCAGCCCGGCCTGCTCGTAATAGCGGATCGTCGGCACCTTCACGCCGGTCCGCCGGGACAGGTCGCCGATGCCGATGCCGGCGTTTGAGAGCGTGCTCATTTTTCGCTTGAACCTCTAGCCGCTAGAGGTTGTAGGCTTCCTCTCCATCGAAGGAAAGGAGCCCCCGATGTCCGAATCCTGCTGCGGCCACGCGGGCCACGCGCATGCTCCGGTCGCGAAGACCGCCGCCGAGCCGTCCTGCTGCTCGGGCGGCGTGCCGGTCTTCGACGGCATGGACCCGCGCTACACCCGCGTCCTCTGGACGGTGATCGCGATCAACGGGGCGATGTTCCTCACGGAGATGGTGGCGGGCCAGCTCGCCGGATCGCAGGCGCTGAAGGCCGACGCCCTCGACTTCCTGGCCGATACCGTCACCTACGGCCTCAGCCTCGCGGTGATCGGCGCGAGCCTGCGGACGCGCTCCATGGCGGCGCTGTTCAAGGGCGTCTCGCTCTTCGCGATGGCGCTGTGGGTGTTCGGCACCACGCTCTACCAGACCCTGGTGCTCGGCGTGCCGAAGGCGGAGGTGATGGGGATCATCGCCGTTCTAGCACTCGCCGCCAACGTCGCCTCGGTGCTGCTGCTGCGCCCCTACAAGGACGGCGACGCCAATGTCCGCTCCGTCTGGCTGTGCTCGCGCAACGACGCCATCGGCAACGTGGTGGTGATGGCCGCCGCGCTCGGGGTCTGGGGCACCACCAGCGCCTGGCCCGATCTGGCGGTCGCCGGGGTCATGGCCGGCCTGTTCCTGACCTCGTCGGTGCAGATCCTCCGGCAGGCGCTCGCCGAGTACCGCGAGGGCTCGGGACACACGCACGACGCGCATTCCCACGCCGCGCACGCGGAGTAGGGGAGCGCCCTTAACCCGGCGGCAACCATGACGGGCAATAAACGGGAACCGGCCATCCTCGCTCCGAAACCCGGCGCGAGGATCGGCCGGGCGTTTCGTCCCAGGCGGGTTGGTCGGCGTGAGCATCAGTGGCGTTCGTCGCAAGACACGGCAGTCGCGGTCGCGCCGGTCCTGGCTCAATGCCGCCGCGACCCCGTGGATCGCCGGCATCGGCCTGCTGGTCTCCTTCACCGCGACGGCCGGCACCGAAAGCTCCATCGGGTCGAGCCTGCTGCCGGCGCTGGACATGCGCATGGTCCCGGCCCTGCCGCCGGGCCTGTCCCTGATCGGTCCGAACGCGGCGGCGGAGGACGACGCCGCGACCCTCATCGCGGCGGCACGCGGCTCTCGCCCCCTCGCCGAGAGCCCGGTGCGCGCCGATCTCAAGCCGCAGGCGCGGACCTTTCCGGTGGTCCAGCGCCAGGGCAAGGGCGACGCCCTGGTGGCGCCGGGCCCGAGCTTCGAGCACAGTGCCAGGCGCCTGCGCGAGGGCGGCGCCTCGCTCGCCTTCGCCAACCTCACCGGCTCCGTGACCGGCGCGCTCAGCCCCGGCCCGGCCACCTGGAACCCGGATCTCGAACCGGAACCCGCCTTTCTGCCCGTGCCCGATCTCGGGCTGACCTCGGGAAGCGGCGCCCCCGCGACAGGCGAGGCCGCCGCCGACGTCGCGCCGGAGGAGCCGCATGACGGCGCGACCCCGGCGATCCCCCGCGCCGTGGCGCTCGGCTCGACGACGCCGGCCCCCGCCGACGCGATTCCCGTGGAGGTCGCCGCCGCCAGCCTTGCCCTGCCGGGCTTCTCCTTCCGCGACGGCGCCGCCAAGGACGGAGGGCCTTCGCAGACGGTGCTCCCGCAGAGCGCCGCGCATCGCTACGCCGACCTGATCGATCCCGAATCCATGGACAAGGAGCAGCGCTGCCTTGCCGAGGCCGTCTATTTCGAGGCCCGCAGCGAGCCCGAGGAAGGCCAGGCCGCCGTCGCCCAGGTGGTGCTGAACCGCGTGAAGAGCGGGCTCTATCCGGCCAATGTCTGCGGGGTCGTCTACCAGAACCGGCACCGCTACATGGGCTGCCAGTTCTCCTTCGCCTGCGAGGGCAAATCCTTGCGCATCACCGACGCCGCCTCCTGGCAGAGCGCCACCCGGATCGCGCGCTCCGTGATCGAGGGCAAGACCTATCTCGCCGAGGTCGGCGGCGCGACGCACTACCACGCAGATTACGTGAAGCCCAGCTGGTCGCGGCGTTTGATCAAAATGGACGCGATCGGGCGACACATCTTCTACCAGCTCAAGCGCGGACAGACGTGAATCGACAAGATTTCGATGCGGAAAAATACTTAAGCAGACCTGACTACGCAGTCCGTACCAAAGGTTAATTTTACCTTATCTCTCAAATCGGCTTGCCTGAACGGCAACTTGACGGCCTTTTGCTCGTCGAGATGTGCGCCCGCGTGCGCCTCATCCGTCGTAGCGTTCTTTCGTCGAGGATCCCGTCATGACCGCGCCGGTCGCCAGACCCGTCACCCTGCTCGCCGCGCTCGTCGGCATGTCCCTCTCAGCCGGCGCCGCCCAGGCCGGCTGCCACGGCAGCGCCTGCTACCGCTACGTGAACACCCCGCCGGTGTTCGACACGGTCTCCGAGCAGGTGCTGGTGCGCCCGCCGCGCACGATCTACCGCACCACGCCGCCGGTCTTCGACACGGTCTCCGAGCGCGTGATGGTGTCGCCGGGCGGCCGCGTCTGGCAGACCCGCCGCGGTCCTTACGGCGAGTTGATCGGCTGCTGGGTGAACACCCCGCCGCAATACACCGTGCGCAGCCGTCAGGTGATGGTGCAGCCGCCCCAGCAGATCCCGGAGACCATCCCGCCGGAATACGCCAGCGTGCAGCGCCGCGTCCTGGTGCAGCCGGCCCGCGCCGGCTGGGTCCCGGCCGGCGGCGGCTACGGTTACGGCGGTGGCATCGGCTCGATCCCCGACGCGATCGGCATCACCGGCGCCAGCTCGGCCGATATCGGCGTCGGCCTCGGCTTCTCGCGCGGCAGCGTCTACGACGGCTACTGAGCCCGACCGATACAAAGACATCCGGCCTCCCGCGTCGCCTCCGGCGCGGGGGGCCGTCTTGATTCGAGGGCCCTCCGCCACAGGTGCCGCCATCAGACGCGGAGGCGACCATGGCGACGTTCAAGGCTTGGGTGATCGAGAAGGGCGAGGGCGGCCAGAGCCTCGCCTTCAAGGATTTCGACGAGGCCGGCCTGATGGACGGCGACGTCACCGTCCGGGTCTCGCACTCGACCCTGAACTACAAGGACGGCCTCGCCATGACCGGCAAATCGCCGGTGGTGCGCCGCTTCCCGATGATCCCCGGCATCGATTTCGCCGGCACCGTCGAGACCTCCGAGCATCCCGAGTACAAGCCGGGGGATGCGGTGGTGCTCACAGGCTGGGGCGTCGGCGAGACCCATCTCGGCGCCTACGCCGAGAAGGCGCGGGTGAAGGGCGACTGGCTGGTGCCGCTCCCCGAGGGCCTCACCCCGGCCCAGGCCATGGCCATCGGCACGGCGGGCTATACGGCCATGCTCTGCCTGATGGCGCTCGACGCGCACGGCCTCACCCCGCAAGACGGCCCGGCGATTGTCACCGGCGCGTCGGGCGGCGTCGGCTCGGTGGCGGTGGCGCTGCTGGCGCAGGCCGGCTGGCACGTCGTCGCCTCGACGGGCCGCGACTGGGAGGCCGATTACCTACGTGACCTCGGCGCTTCGGAGATCATCGACCGTGCGGAATTGTCTTCGCCCGGAAAGCCCCTCGCCAAGGAGCGCTGGGCGGCCGGCGTCGACGTGGCGGGCTCGCAGACGCTCGCGAGCCTGCTCGCCATGACGAAATCCGACGGCGCCATCGCGGCCTGCGGGCTGGCGCAGGGCATGGACCTGCCGACCTCGGTGGCGCCCTTCATCCTGCGCGGCGTGTCGCTGCTCGGCATCAACAGCGTGACGACGCCGCAGAAGAAGCGCCGCGCCGCCTGGGCCCGCCTCGCGAAGGAACTCGACCTCGGCAAGCTCGCGGCGATGACGAAGACCGTGCCGCTGGAGGAGGTCGGCGGCCTCGCCGAGCCGATTCTCGCCGGCCATGTGCGCGGGCGGACGGTGGTCGAGATCGGTTAAGCGGAACCGGAACCGTTCGGCGCGCATTGCCGAGATCATGAGCATAGCATTCGTTCGCGAGAAGGAGGGCGGGGAAGCCTTCGAGGACCTCCCCGACCGCCCGATCTCCCCCCACACCAACTACGTGACGCCCGAGGGGCTGGCGCAGATCGAGGCCGAGGTGAAGCGCCTCCAGGCCGAGGCTGCGCGCACCAGCCACGACGACAAGGCGGACACCGCCCGCATCACCCGAGACCTGCGCTACTGGACGACGCGCCTGGGCTCGGCGGAACTCGTCGAGAAGGTCGAGGGCGAGGCCGTGCATTTCGGCTCGACGGTCACGGTCGAGCGCGAGGACGAGCACGGCAAGAGCGCGCGCCAGACTTTCCGCATCGTCGGCGAGGACGAGGCGGACCCGGCCAAGGGCTCGATCTCCTACGTGTCCCCTCTCGCCCGCGCGCTGACCGGCAAGGTCGTCGGCGACGTGGTCGAGGTGAACGGGCATGAGGTCGAGCTCGTCGCCATCGCGCAGCCGAGCCGCAGCTGACCAATCCTCCGCAGGCGGTTCGAGGGCGCAATGAGGTATTAAGCGTCCCTTAACGGACGCCGGGCACGCTCCGGCGCAACGGGGAGGTGGAACCGATGGCGAACTATGTCCTGGAGGGGCCCCACTGGGGCTCGGGCGCCGGAGCTGTCGTCACCTGGGCCGTCGACACGTCGGTGCCGACATCCTTCGTCAGCGAGATCGCGCGCGCCTTCGCCGACTGGACCTCCCACGCCGGCATCACCTTCCTGCAAGCCGCGTCGGTCTCGGCGGCGAACATCTCCTTCAGCGAAACCGCCATCGACGGTCTCGACAACACCCTCGCCCAGACGAGCTACTCCTATCGGGGCGCAAGCTTCACCTCGGCGCGTATCACCTTCGACAGCGGCGAGGGCTGGCATGCCGCGGCGAGCGGCGTCGTCAGCAACGACAGCATCGCCCTGTTCCCCGTCGCGCTGCACGAGATCGGCCACGCCATCGGGCTCGACCACTACAACGACGCTCCGGCGATCATGAACGCCTATCTCAACCGCTCCGTCACGGATCTCACCGGGTCGGATATCGGCGGGGTCCAGGCGCTCTACGGAGCGGGATCGCCCGGCGTCTCGCAGACGGCGGGGATGCACGACGTGTTCCGCTTCTACAACGCCGCGACCCACGACCATTTCTACACGACGGACGTCGCCGAGCGCGACAGCATCCTCCGCAACCTGCCGTCCTACAGCTACGAAGGCGCTCAGTGGTCCACGCCGGACGCCGGGGCGCATACGCTCGACGTGTTCCGGTTCTTCAATCCGACCACCGGCGACCATGTGTATACGACGGACCTCGTCGAGCGCGACGCCATCATCCGCAACCTGCCGTCCTACCGCTACGAGGGCATCGCCTTCGAAGCCTATGCGACCCCGGCCGACGCGGGCAGCGGCGGGGTGACGCTGGAGCGCTTCTACAACGCCGCCCTCGGCGTCCACCATTTCGCCGTCGGTCAGGCGGAGGCCGATGGGATCCGGCACGGGGCGGTGGGCAGCGGGTGGGTGGACGAAGGCCCCGGCCTGACGGTCCACCTTCCGAACGCCGCGACCCTGCTGGCCTGAACGGCACCGGATCGGGAGGCGCTTCCCTACCTCGTCCGCCCCTCGATGAGCGGGCGCAGCGCCACCAGCCGGTCGGCGGCGTAATCCATGAAGGCGCGCACGCGGGGAGCCTGACGCAGCTCGGGATGGGTCAGCAGCCACAGGCTGCTGGCGATCTCGGGCTCGATGCCGCCGAGCCGCATCAGGCCGGACCTCGTGTCCCCTTGGATGCAAGGCAGGGGGCCGATCCCGATGCCGGCCTCGACCGCCTCTGCGAGCCCCTGCACGGTGTTGATCCGCAGCACGATGCGCTCGGGGGCGGCGCGCGCCCGCACGAAGCGGGCGATCATGTCGCCGGCCACGGATTCGTCGGGGGAGACCCAGTCGCGCCCCGCGAGATCGGGCCCGTCCTCGGCGCGCCCGTAGACGGCCCAGGCGATCTCCGCGATCCGCCTGCCGACGAGATTGGGGGGCGCCGAGGCGCTCGCCCGGATCGCCACGTCCGCGTCGCGCCGGGACAGGTTCAGCGCTGTCTCGGCCGCGACGATCTCGATGCGGACCTGCGGGTAGCGCGCGCGAAAGCCCGCGAAGAGCGGCATCAGCATGGTGGACACGAAGCTCGCCGCCGCCGTCACGCGCAGCTCCCCCGCCGGGGCCTGCGCCCGCCCGGCCACCTCGCGGGTGACGCGGGCGACGTCCTCCTCCATCCGCGCGGCGACGGAGGCGACGGCCTCCCCCGCGAGGGTCGGCACGTAGCCGGAGCGGTGGCGCTCGAACAGGCGTGCGTCCAGCGCCGCCTCGATCGCCGCCAGCCGGCGGAAGGCGGTGGAGTGGTTGATGCCGAGCGCCACGGCGGCCGGCGTCAGGCCGCCGCGATCGGCGATGGCCCGCACGAGGCGGAAATCGTCCCAGGACAGGCCCATCCGGCATTCTCGCGCGGCAAACCTTGCATCGTTGCAAAGATGGTTTTGCAGACGAGGGCATTTTCGCAAAGGCCGGGGCGCGCGATATCAGGGGGACGACGACCCGGCCCGCCGGCCGGCGACGACACGCGCCGAAGGAGACATGCGATGGCGAAGGTTCTGGTGCTGTACTACTCGTCCTGGGGCCATGTGGAGCAGCTCGCCCACGCCGCCGCCGAAGGCGCCCGCGAGGCGGGGGCCGAGGTGAGCGTGAAGCGGGTGCCCGAGCTGGTGCCCGAGGAGGTCGCCAAGCAGTTCCACTACAAGCTCGACCAGCAGGCGCCGATCGCCTCGCCGAACGAGCTCGCCGATTACGACGCGATCATCTTCGGCACGCCCACCCGCTTCGGCAACATGGCCGCGCAGATGAAGCAGTTCCTCGACCAGACCGGCGGCCTGTGGGCGCAGGGCAAGCTCGTCGGCAAGGTCGGCTCGGTGTTCACCTCCACCGCGAGCCAGCATGGCGGCCAGGAGACCACGATCACGAGCTTCCACACGGTGCTGCTGCACCAGGGCATGGTGATCGTCGGGCTGCCCTATGCCTTCCAGGGCCAGATGGGCGTCGACGTGGTGAAGGGCGGATCGCCCTACGGCGCCACCACCCTCGCGGATGGCGACGGCAGCCGCCAGCCGAGCCAGGTGGAGCTCGACGGCGCCAAGTTCCAGGGCAAGCACGTCGCCGGCATCGCCGCCAAGCTCGCCGCCTGAAGGCGAGCGGACAAAGAAAAAGGCTCGGATCGCTCCGAGCCTTGAAGGAAAAAGGCCCTTGGGGGCTGAGTGGGCCTTCGTGACCTATCAACGGGCATGCGGACCCGGACGTTCCCAAGGGCGGCATGTTTTTTTCGCCGCATTTTTTCGAGGCGGCCGGGCCGGTACTTCTCAGCGGGGAGCGGCAGCCCGGCCCAGCCTGTCCGCGATCGCCTCGCCGAGCCCTTCGCTTGGGATCGGCACCACGGCGATGGTCGCCGCTCCGGCCGCGTCGAGGAAGCGCAGAGACGCGAACAGAGCGGCGGCGGCTTCGGCGAGGTCGCCGCGCTCGCTGAGGTCGATCCAGGCCGCTGCGTCCGAAAGGCCTGGCGGCCGCGCGCCGCCGAACAGCAGCGCCGCCTCGCCCGGCCGGATGCTCTCGGCGCCCAGCCGCACGCGGGCGCGCGGTGCGTAATGCGAGGCGAGCAGCCCCGGCCCGGCCGGGCGCTCCTTATCGGAGTCCGAAGGAGCGTCGAGGGGCTCGCCGAGCACCGCCTCCAGCGCCTCGCGAGTCACGCCGCCGGGCCGCAGCAGGCGCGGGGGCCCACCGAGGCAGGCCACCACAGTCGATTCGACGCCGACCTCGGTGGGGCCGCCGTCGAGGATCGCGGCGATGCGGCCGTCGAGATCGGCGCGGACATGCTCGGCGCTCGTCGGGCTGATTCGGCCCGAACGGTTGGCCGACGGCGCCGCCACCGGGCGCCCGACCTCCGCCAGGAGATCGCGGGCGATCGCGCTGCCGGGCACGCGCAGGGCCACGCTGGCGAGACCCGCGCGGGCGAGATCGCAGATTTCGGTGGTGCGGGCGGCCGGGACGACCAGGGTCAGGGGACCGGGCCAGAAGGCTTCGGCGAGGCGCTCGGCGGCGGCATCGAACGCGCCCTCCTGTCGCGCAGCCGCGACGCGGGGGAGATGGGAGATCAGCGGGTTGAAGCGGGGCCGCTGCTTGGCCGCGAAGATCCGCGCCACGGCGGCCGGGTCCGTCGCATCCGCGCCCAGGCCGTAGACCGTCTCGGTGGGGAAGGCGACGAGCCGGCCCGCGCGCAGCAGCTCCGCCGTCCGCGCGATCCCCTCCGTATCGGCCCGCACGATCCGGGTCGTCTCGGGCCGCGCATCGCCGGGCATGGCGCCGAGGGGCATTGACCCGAGATCGTTCATATATAAACTATCTCCGGCGATGACGGGGCGAGTCGTTCCGTTTAAGCCGCCGATCGGTCGCGCGTGGGACGAGGCTCGGCATCCGGCCTAACGTCGGCCGATGCCGCCCGTCAAATCGCGGTGGCTGGCGAAGCACATGCCGGGAACCGGCGGGGAGGACATCGATGAGCTACCGGCCGCCCGTCGCCGAGATGGCGTTCACCATGCGGCATGTCGCCGGGCTCGACGCGGCCATCGCCGCCGGCGCCCATGGCGACCTCGCACCCGAGGACGCGGTGGCGGTGCTGAAGGAGGCCGCGCGGCTCGCCGGCTCCGTGATCGCCCCCCTCGACCGTGCCGGCGACCGCTACGGCGCCAAGCTCACGGACGGCAAGGTCGCCACGGCGCCGGGCTGGCGCACGGCCTACCAGGCCTTCGTCGACGGCGGCTGGAACGGGCTCGGCGCTCCCGTCGAGCATGGCGGCCAGGGACTGCCGCATCTGCTGAGCGCCGCCTGCAACGAGATGTGGAACGGCGCGAGCCTCGCCTTCGGCCTGTGCCCGCTGCTCACGGCCGGCGGCATCGAGGCGCTCGCCGCGCACGGGTCCGACGCCCTCAAGGCGGCGTATCTGGACAAGCTGATCTCCGGCGAGTGGACCGCCACCATGAACCTCACCGAGCCGCAATCCGGCTCGGACCTCTCAACGCTGCGCACCCGCGCCGAGCCCAGGGGCGACGGCAGCTACGCGATCACCGGCGCCAAGATCTTCATCACCTACGGCGAGCACGACCTGGCGGACAACATCGTCCACCTCGTGCTGGCCCGTCTCAAGGACGCGCCGGCCGGCACGCGCGGCATCTCGCTGTTCCTGGTGCCGAAGATCCTGCCGGACGGGTCGCGCAACGACCTGCGCTGCTCGGGGCTCGAGCACAAGCTCGGCATCCACGGCTCGCCCACCTGCTCCATGGCCTTCGGCGATGCCGGCGGCGCGACGGGCTGGCTCGTCGGCGAGGAGAATCGCGGGCTCGCCTGCATGTTCACGATGATGAACTCCGCCCGGCTCAATGTCGGCCTCCAGGGCGTCGGCGCCGCCGAGGCGGCGACCCAGCGGGCGATCGCCTATGCCAATGAGCGCCGGCAGGGCCGCGCGCCGGGCTCTGCCGAAGGGTCGAGCCCCATCGCCGCGCACCCGGACGTGCAGCGCATGCTGCTCACCATGAAGGCCCTCACGGATGCCGCGCGGGGCATCTGTTACCTCACCGCCGCCGCCCTGGACGCCGCCGAGGGCCCCGAGGGCCGCGCCGCGCATGACCGCGCCTCGCTGCTCACCCCGGTGGCCAAGGCGTTCGCCACCGACATCGCCAACGAGGTCGCCTCGCTGGGCGTTCAGGTGCATGGCGGCATGGGCTTCGTGGAGGAGACCGGGGCCGCCCAGCACATGCGCGACGCCCGCATCCTGGCGATCTACGAGGGCACCAACGGCATCCAGGCCATCGATCTGGTCCAGCGCAAGCTGCCTCTGAACGAAGGCGCCACCGCGCGGGCCCAGATCGCCGCCATGCGCGCCGTCGCCGAGGGCGTGCTCAAGGACGGCCACGCGGGCTTCGGCCACACCGCCGCCCGGCTGCGGGCGGGGATCGAGAGCCTCGACCGGGCGACGAGCTTCCAGCTCGCGGCCCTGCGCTCGAACCGGCCGGAGGAGGCGCTCGCCGGCGCCACCCCCTACCTGCGCCTGTTCGGGCTGGCCCAGGGCGCGGCCTGCCTCGCCGCCGCCGGGCTCGCATCGAGCCGGGCACTCAAGGAGGGCTCCGACGATCCGGCGGATTCCGCGCGCATCGCGCTGGCGCGGTTCTTCGCCGAGAACCTGCTGACCGCCGCCGGGGGACTGGAGCAGACGGTGATCGAGGGCGGCGGCTTCGTCGGCGACGCGGCCGCGATCCTCGCGGTCTAGACGGGGCGGAATCCGGAAGGGAAAGCGACATGAGCGAGCACGTCACCGTCCGGGACTTCGACGGCGGGGTCCGGCTGATCGGGCTCAACCGGCCCGACAAGAAGAACGCGCTTACGGGCGCCATGTACGACGCCATGCGCGAGGCGCTGGCCTCGGCCGATGCGTCGGGGGATGTCGGCGCCGTGCTCTTCGCCGGGCTGCCGGGAGCGTTCTCGGCCGGCAACGACATCGCCGATTTCGCGGCCTCCGCCTCGGGGGCCTTCAGCGAGATGCCGGCGCTGACCTTCATCCGCCAGCTCGCCCGCACCCGCACGCCGATGGTGGCGGCGGTGGACGGCATCGCGGTGGGCATCGGCACCACGCTGACGCTGCATTGCGACCTCGTCTACGCGAGCCCGGCGGCGCGCTTCCGCATGCCCTTCGTGGAGCTCGCCCTCGTACCGGAGGCCGCGTCGAGCTACCTGCTGCCGCGCCGGGTCGGACGGCTCAAGGCCACCGAGATGCTGCTGCTCTCGGAGGCCTTCGACGCCGACGCGGCGCTCGCCCTCGGGCTCGCCAACGCGGTGATCCCCTCCGACATGCTGGTGGAGCACGCCATGGCCCAAGCGGCCCGGCTCGCGGCCCTGCCGCGCGGCGCCGTGCAGGCCACGCGCGCCCTCATTCGCGGCGATCAGGCCGAGGTCGAGGCGGCGCTGGAGGCCGAGGCGAGGGCCTTCGACGAGCGGCTGCGCTCGGACGAGGCGCAGCAGCGCTTCCGCGCGTTCCTGTCCCGCGCCAAGCCGGCCGCTTCGGCGTGACCGATCCGAAGCCGCTGTCCAAGACGGTCTGCCTCGTCGCGGGGGCCTCGCGCGGTGTCGGGCGCGGCATCGCGCGGGGGCTCGGGGAGGCGGGGGCGACGGTGATCGTCACCGCGCGCTCCAGCGAGACCGGTCCGCGTACCGAGATGCGGCCGGAGGCCGTCGAGGACACCGCCCGCGAGGTCGACGCGGCCGGGGGCGAGGGCCACCACTATCTCTGCGACCACACCAGCGAGCGGGCCGTGGACGAACTCGTCCACTGGGCGCTGCGCCGTTTCGGCCGCATCGACGTGGCGGTGTCGAGCGTCTGGAGCGGCAACGAGGGATATGACGGCGAGCGCTACCCGGACGGCGCCGCCTGGGGCACGCCGTTCTGGCGCCGCTCGGCCGAGCCGTTCGGCGGCTTCCTCCGGGGCGGGCCCTATGCCGGGCTGCTCCTCGCCCGCGCCGTGGCGCCGGCCATGGTGGCGGCGAAGTCGGGGCTCCTCGCCTTCGTCTCGTTCGGGACGGAGGAGGGCTATCTCGGCGACGTCTATTACGACCTCGCCAAGACGGCGACGAACCGGCTCGCGCTCGCCTGCGCCGAGGAGCTGCGCCCGCACGGGGTGACGGCTCTGGCGCTCTCGCCGGGCTTCGTGCGCACGGAGCGGGTGGTCGATCTCGGCCATGCCGACCGCGCCACCGAGAGCCCGCTCTATGCCGGCCGGGCGCTCGCGGCCCTCGCCGCCGACCCGGCCGTGGCGGAGCGGGCGGGCCAAGTCCTGCACGCGGGCGACCTCGCCCGGCATTACGGCTTCACCGACGCGGACGGCACGCGGCCGCCCCGGTTCCACATCGATCCCGACGGAGCAAGCGCATGACCGGCACCCTGAAAGGCAAGACCCTGTTCGTCACCGGGGCCTCGCGCGGCATCGGCCTCGCCATCGCGCTGCGGGCGGCGCGCGACGGCGCCAACATCGCCATCGCCGCCAAGACCGACACGCCGCACCCGAAGCTGGAAGGTACCATTCACACCGCCGCCGCCGAGATCGAGGCGGCCGGCGGCAGGGCGCTGCCGCTGGTGGTGGATGTCCGCGAGGAGGAGAGCGTCGCCTCTGCCATCGCGAAGACGGCGGAGACCTTCGGCGGCATCGACATCGTGGTGAACAACGCCAGCGCGATCTCGCTGTCGCCGACGCCCCAGACCGAGATGAAGCGCTTCGATCTGATGCATCAGATCAACACGCGCGGCACCTATATGGTCTCGAAATACGCGATCCCCCATCTCGCCAAGGCCGAGAACCCGCATATCGTCATGCTGTCGCCGCCGCTCGACATGCAGGAGAAGTGGTTCGCCCCGCATCTCGCCTACACCATGGCCAAGTTCGGCATGTCGATGTGCGTGCTCGGGCTTGCGGGGGAGCTGCGCCGGCAGGGCATCGCGGTGAACGCGCTGTGGCCGCGCACCACCATCGCCACGGCGGCGGTGAACAATCTCCTCGGCGGCGAGGCCCTGATGCAGGCGAGCCGCACGCCTCAGATCATGGCGGACGCCGCGCACGCGCTCTTCCTCATGCCCTCGCGCGAGGTGACGGGGCGCTTCCTCATCGACGACAGCTTCCTCGCCGAGCAGGGTGTCACGGACTTCACACAATACCGCGTCACACCCGGCATCCCCCTTGCGCCGGACTTCTTCGTGCCGGATGCGAACGTACCGCCACCCAACGCGCTCGCCTGACGGGCGCGCCCGCTCCGAGTGAAGTCGCTTGATCTTCATCCACCAACCCGTCGCCGGCACCGGCCAGGCCCTTCTCGACCGCCAGGCCCTCGAGCTTCAGGATCCGATCCCCGAGGGCACCGTCTGGCTCGACATGATCCGGCCCACGCGGGAGGAGGATCTCAAGGTCGAGGCGTTCATGGGCATCCAGGTGCCCACCCGCGAGGAGATGAAGGACATCGAGCCCTCGGAGCTCCTCTATGTCGAGGAGGGCGCCCGCTACATGACGGGCCGCGTGCTCTCGAAGATCAGCGAATCCGAGGAACCGGGGCTCGCCGGCATCACCTTCATCCTGCGCGGCAGCCGGCTCGTGACCGTGCGCTACGAGGAGCCGCAGGCGTTCCGCATGTACGCCATGCGGGCCGGGCGCACGACAGGCGCCGGACCCGCCGCCGCGCCGTCCGGCGAGACCATCCTCGCCGGGCTGATCGAGGCGGTGATCGACCGCGCCGCCGACGTGCTCCAGCTCCAGGGCGAGCGCATCGACCGGCTCTCCGGCAAGATCTTCGAGGCGCAGGCCGACCCATCCGCCCGCAACACCGCCCTTCAGGACACGCTGCGCGCCCTCGGCCGCCACGGCGACCTGATCTCGAAGCAACGCGAGAGCCTCGTCTCCATGGAGCGCATCCTGCTCTCCCTCTCGGCGAACTACCGCACCAACAAGGCCCCGCGCGAGCTGCGCGAGGACGTGCGCTCGACGCTGCGCGACCTCCAGTCCCTGGAGGAGCACGCGACCTTCCTCTCCACCAAGATCCAGTTCCTGCTCGACGCCACGCTGGGCCTCGTCAACCTCGAGCAGAACAACATCATCAAGCTGTTTTCGGTCATGGCGGTGGTGTTCATGCCGCCGACGCTGATCGCCTCGATCTACGGCATGAACT
This sequence comes from Methylobacterium endophyticum, assembly GCF_050591105.1. Lineage (NCBI taxonomy): Bacteria > Pseudomonadati > Pseudomonadota > Alphaproteobacteria > Hyphomicrobiales > Methylobacteriaceae > Methylobacterium > Methylobacterium endophyticum. The sequence continues at coordinate 103,433 of NZ_JBNHES010000002.1, read as the reverse complement.
TCAAGGCCATGCCCGAGCTGGATCTGTCCTTCGGCTACCCGATGGCGGTGGTGATGATGGTGGTGGCGGCGGTGCTGCCCTACGCCTTCTTCCGCTGGAAGAAGTGGCTCTGAGCGCGGCCTGAGGACAGGCGCCGTGTGCGGCCGATTCTTCGTCGCCGGCGCCCCGGAGACGTACCGGACGTTCTACCGCTACCCGGAGTTGCCGAACTTCCCGCCCCGCTACAACGTGGCGCCGACGCAGCCCGTCGCCGTGGTGATCCAGGAGGGCGGCCAGCGGCATTTCCGGCTGATGCGCTGGGGCTTCTGGCCGGGCTGGCTCAAGGACCCGCGCGACTTCCCCCTCGTCATCAACGCCCGCTCAGAGACGATCGCGGAGAAGGCGAGCTTCAAGAACGCCCTGCGGCACCGGCGCTGCGTCTTCCTGGCGGACGGTTTCTACGAATGGCGGCGCGAGGGAGAGGGCCGCAAGGCGGTGCGCACGGCCTTCGCCGTCCGGCGGCGGGACGGAGCGCCCATGGCCCTCGCCGGCCTGTGGGAGACCTGGGCCTCGGCGGACGGCTCGGAGGTGGATACGGCAGCGATCGTCACCACCGGCGCCAACGGCACCATGGCCGCCGTGCATGACCGCATGCCGGTGATCCTCGCGCCCGAGACCGTCGCGACTTGGCTCGACGGTCTCGCCGCAGGGCCGGTCGAGGCGCTGCGCCTCTGCCGTCCCTGCCCGGACGAATGGCTGCGCCTCGATCCCGTGGGAGCGAGGGTCAACGATGCCCGCAACGACGATGCCGGCCTGATCGAGCCCGCGGGATCGTATGCCCCAGCGAGCGATGCGGAAAGGGCGCCGCCGCCTGACGACGACGCGCAGGGCAGCCTGTTCTGAATCCGCGTGGCGGCGGTCAGCAGCCTCGGCAGATGCTGTTGGCGATCCGGTCGTTCTTGGCCTTCTCGCGGCGGTCGCGCTCCGAGATCCTCTCGGCCGAGGGACCGGCGGTGGAGACGCCGCCACCGCCCGGCGGCTTGGTCACGCCGAGCGAGTTGGTGTTCGGGGCGGTCATCGTGCTCGCGGGGCCGCCTCCCGTGCCGGTCTGGTCGATGGCGCGGGCCGTGGGCTCCTGCGCCTGAACGACCGCCGGGGCGGCGGCGAGGGCAACGACGAGGGCGAGCGTGGTGCGATGGGCGGGCATGGCGGACCTCCGACGCCGGACCAACGCCCGGCGACCGCCACGGTTCAGTGCGGAATGGAACAATTCGGCGAGGTCAAAGCCTGCGCCGCTTCACCGGCTCGCGCTTGAAGACGCCGACGCATTCGACATGGGCCGAATATCGGAACTGATCGACGGGGCTCACGCTCTCCAGCCGGTAGCCACCCTCGACCAGCGTGGCTGCGTCGCGCGCAAAAGTGCCCGGATCGCAGGAGACGGAGACCACGAGCGGCACCTTCGAGAGGGCGAGCTGGCGCGCCTGCGCCTGGGCGCCGGAGCGCGGCGGATCCATCACCACGGCGTCGAACCGGTCGAGTTCGAGGGGCAGCAGCGGGCGCCGGAAGAGGTCGCGGCGCTCGCTCGTGATCGCATGGCGCCCGGTCGCGGCACGGCTCGCGCGGTCGAGCCCGAGCAGCGAGTCCGCGTCGCCCTCGACCGCATGGACCTCGCGCCCCGCCGCGAGCGCCAGGGTGAAGGGTCCGCAGCCGGAGAACAGGTCCGCGACCCGCTTCACGCGCTTGTCGAGGGCCGAGAGGACGATCTCGACCAGGGCGCGCTCGCCCGCCTCCGTGGCCTGAAGGAACCCGCCGGGGGGCGGCGAGAGCCGGCCGGCAACCGTCGCCAGGGTCGGGCGGCGGCGCTCGACCACGAGATCGCCGTGGAGCGCCAGGCGGGCGAGATCGTGCTCCTCGGCCAGCCGGCCGAGGGCGGCGCGGACGGGATCGCTCACCGGGCCGTGGCCGCGCAGGTCCACATCGAGCCCGGCCTCCGTCGCCGTCACCGCTACGTCGAGAGGCTTGGCGCGGCCGTGGCCGAGGGGGCCCGCGAGGGCACGGGCCAGGGCGGGCGCGCGATGCAGGGCCGGCACCGTGATCGGGCAATGGTCGATGGGAACGAGGTCATGGCTGCGGGCTGCCATCAAGCCGGCCTCGCCGTCGCGCACATGGAGGGTGATCCGCCGGCGGCCCTCGCCATGGGCGTCGCGCAGCGGCTCGGGCGCGTTGCCGAGACCTGCCTGTGCGAGGGCCTGGACGACGAGCCCGCGCTTCCAGGCCGCATAGGGTTCGGGGGCGAGATGCTGGACGGCGCAGCCGCCGCAGCGGCCGACATAGGCGCAGACCGGATCGACCCGCTCCGGCGAGGGCGTCTCGACGGACACGAGCTCGCCCCGGCTCCCCCGGCGCTCGATCGCCACGCGCTCGCCGGGCAGCGCGTAGGCCACCGCCGTACCGTCGGCGGCGATACCATCGCCCCGGCTGCCGAGCCGCTCGATCAGGACCGTTTCCATCGCGCTCACGCTATGCCTCCGAGGCGGGCGCCGACGAGGAACTCGCGGTTGCCGTCGCCGCCCTCGACGGGCGAGGGGATCAAGCCGAGGATCGTGAACCCGAGCCCGGCGAGGCAGGCGGAGACCTCCGCGCAGACCGCGTCGTGGATGGCGGGGTCGCGCACGATGCCGCCCCGGCCGACGCGGTCGCGGCCGGCCTCGAACTGAGGCTTCACCAGCGCCGCGAGCACGCCGCCGGGCGCCATCAGCGGAACGACCGCTGGCAGCACGAGGCGGAGCGAGATGAAGCTCACGTCGATCGACACGAACTGCGCCGGCGCGGGCAGCGCCGCCGCGCCGAGGTTGCGGATGTCGGTGCCCTCGAGCGAGATGACGCGCGGGTCGTCCCGCAAGGAGGCGTGGAGCTGGTCGCGGCCGACATCGACGGCGCAGACACGGGCCGCGCCGCGTTTCAGGAGAAGGTCCGTGAAGCCGCCTGTCGAGGCGCCGACATCGAGACAGGAAAGCCCGCGCGGGTCGAGCCCGAAGGCGTCCAGCGCCGCTTCCAGCTTCACGCCGCCGCGCGAGACGAAGGGGTGGGCGGCGCTCGCCTCGATCCGCGCGCCGCGCTCCAGCCGGTCGGAGGCGCGGGCGACGGGGCGCCCGTCCGCCGTGACCCGGCCGGCCTCGATGGCGGCCTGCGCCCGCGCGCGGGTGTCGAAATGGCCGAGCTCCACCAGCAGGCGGTCGGCCCTCATGCGTTCCGGATGCATCACCGTCCGATCATCGGTCCCGCTTGGTGGCCGCACCCTGTCGAAGCGGGGGTGTCGGGCCTACCTAGGCGGCAGTGGAGAGGAGAGCCATCGCATGACACGTCTCGCAACCCTCGTCGTCGCCCTCGCGGCCGCAGGGCCCGCCTTCGCGCAAGCGCCGGAGGCGCCCGCCGCATCCGCGCCGCCGGCTCCGCCGCAGACCTACGAGAGCCCGATCACCAATGGCAAGGGCGAGAGCATCGGCACCATCAGCCTGCGGGACGGCGCCAACTCCCTGGTGATGCGCGTCGCGATCAAGGCCGGCGGCCTGCCCCCCGGCTGGCACGGCATCCATTTCCACGCGGTGGGCGACTGCTCGGACACCGAGAAGTTCGAGAAGTCCAAGGCGCATGTGAACCACGACCAGAGCAAGCACGGCCTGCTCAACCCCGACGGCCCCGACGAGGGCGACCTGCCCAACGTCTTCGCCAACGCGGACGGCTCCGTGAACGCCGAGGTCTCCACCGAGACGCCGCTGACGGGCGAGGGCGGCCTCAAGGACGGCGACGGCTCGGCGCTGGTCATCCACGCCAAGGAGGACGACCACACCACCCAGCCCATCGGAGGCGCCGGCCCGCGCATCGGCTGCGCGGTCATCAAGTAGGCGGCTGCTTCCTTCCCCCTTGCGGGGAAGGATCGAGGATGGGGGTCGTGCCGAGAAAACCTCGGCCGGTGCCTCGGCACCACCCCCACCTCTGCCTCCTCCCCGCAAGGGGGAGGAGAGGGCGCTCAGGCGGCGGCGAGGCGGGGCTTGGCGCCGAGCGCCTCCTCGACGGTGCCATCGCCGTCGAGATAGCCGTGCTTCTTCGGGTTCGGCATGATGACCGAGCCGACGAAGGCGACGGCGAGCATCACGGTCACGTACCAGAAGAACGTGCTCTCGCTGCCCTCCTGCTTGAACCACAGGGCGACGGCCTCGGCTGTGCCGCCGAACAGCGAGTTGGCGATGGCGTAGGACAGGCCGACACCGAGCGCCCGCACATGGGTCGGGAAGAGCTCGGCTTTCACGATGCCGCTGATGCCCGTGTAGAAGCTGATGACCACGAGACCCATGATGATGAGGCCGAAGGCGACGTAGGGGTCCTTGTTGTCGCCGATGGCGTGCATGAGCGGCACCACCATGAGCGTGCCGAGGCCGCTATAGAGCAGCATGTTCGCCTTGCGGCCGATCCTGTCGGAGAGGGCGCCGAAGATCGGCTGGATCAGCATGTAGACCAGCAGCACGAGGGTCATCACCTGCGAGGCGACGTTCTTGTCCATGTGCGAGGTGTTGACGAGGTATTTCTGCATGTAGGTCGTGAAGGTGTAGAAGCTCAAGGACCCGCCGGCCGTGTAGGCCAGCACCACGCAGAACGCCCGCCAGTGCTTGAACAGCTCGGGGAAGGTGCCGGCCTTCTCCTTGTCGCCGCCGGTCGCCGTCTCGGCCAGCGAGCGCCGCAGATACATGGCGATGATCGCGGCGAGCGCGCCCAGCACGAAGGGGATGCGCCAGCCCCAGCTCTTCAACTGGTCGCCCGTCATCGCATATTGCAGCCCGACGAGGACGAGGGAGGCGAGGAGCTGGCCGCCGATCAGGGTCACGTACTGGAACGAGGCGAAGAACCCGCGCTGACCCTTCAGCGCGACCTCGCTCATGTAGGTGGCGCTGGTGCCGTACTCGCCGCCGACCGAGAGGCCCTGGAGCATGCGCGCAAGCAGCAGCAGCACGGGCGCGAGGGCGCCGACCTGCGCGTAGGTCGGCAGGATGGCGATGAACAGCGAACCGGCGCACATCATCAGCACCGAGATCACCATGGAGGTGCGGCGCCCGAGCCGGTCGGCGATGCGGCCGAACAGCCAGCCGCCGATGGGCCGCATGAAGAAGCCCACCGCGAACACCGCCGCGCTCTTCAGGAGCTGGCTGGTGGAATCGCCCTCGGGGAAGAAGGCCGGGGCGAAATAGAGGGCGAAGAAGGCGTAGCAGTAGAAGTCGTACCACTCGACGAGGTTGCCGGAGGAGGAGGCGAAGATCGCCTTGATCCGGCGGCGGCGGTCGGCCGCGACATCGGCGGCGGACGGCTCGATCGCGATCGAGTCGGACATGGGCGTTTCCTGCGCTCTGGTTAAGCCGTCGTCGCGGCCCGTTTCCCGTGAGCGGAGGTTACGCCTCGGCAAACCGAATCCACAAGGCCGCACACGGCTTTGATGGGGAAAGGCTCAGGTGAGGTGTCACGCGAGCAGGGCGAGCCCGCGCGACCTCATCCAATCGCCGAGCGCGGCGTTGACGGCCTCGGGCGCCTCCTGCTGGACCCAGTGCGAGACGTTCGGCAGCCGGCGCAGGGTGAAATCCTCCACGAGGCCGTCGTAGCCCTCGGTCAGCTCCAGGCCGAGGGCCTTGTCTTCCTCGCCCCAGATCAGCAGCGTCGGCGTCTCGATCGTCGGGCTGGCGCCCCCGCCCCGCGCGAGCAGGCCGAGATTGGTGCGGTAATAGGCGAGCATCGCGCTCATCGCGCCGGGCAGCAGGGCGTTCTGCCGGTAGCGCTCCGTCACCTCGCGCGGAAAGGCGGACCTGTCGACGGCCATGCCGGTGAAGGCGTGCCCCACCGCCCGCGCCCGGTTGCGGGTGAGGAACCACTCCGGAAGGCGCGGGATCTGGAAGAAGGCGACGTACCAGGAGCGCCGCCGCTGCGCCCAGGAGCGCCGCAGCACCGCGCGGAAGACCGCCGGGTGCGGCACGTTCATCGCCACCAGCCCGTCGAGGGGCCGGGTGCGCGCCATCGCGAAGCTCCAGGCGACCAGGGCGCCCCAGTCGTGCCCGATGAGAAGCCGCCGCCGGGCGCCGAGCGCGTCGAACAGCGCGCCCGCGTCGGCGACGAGATGCTCCATGCGATAGGCCGCGCGCTCCGGCGGCCGGGAGGTCTCGCCGTAGCCGCGCAGGTCGGGCGCCACCGCCCGCCAGCCGAGGGCGGCCAGCGCCGGGAGCTGGTGCCGCCAGGAGTAGCGGCTCTCGGGAAAGCCGTGGAGCAGCAGCGCCACGTCGTCCCCCTCTCCGGCCTCGTCGACGGCAAAGCGCAGGCCGTTCGCCTCGATCGTGCGGGTGGTGATGGCGCCCATGGGCTTCTTCGCGTGTGAGCCGGCGAACGGCGGAACGGTTTTCCGTAGCTCCTCGTTGCGGGCCGGAGAATGACGCCAGACGGCGTCAGACAGGCAGAGGAAACGGCCACGCCATGAGCAGCATCGGGACCATACTCCGCAACACCGTCGCCGCCACGATCATCGCCGCCGGCGCGACCACGGCCTTCGCCCAGGGCGCGGCCGGCCCCGCCGGCACGGGCGCCGGACCGGGCGGCGCGGGCCCCGCGGCGGGGCCGGGCGGGGGCGCCGGCGGCATGAAGGGCGGCGGCGAGGGCGGCGCCGGGATGCGCGGCGGCGAGGGCGGGGGCATGCGCGGCGGCGGCGCGGAGCCCGGCGGCATGAAGGGCGGCGAGCCCGGCATGAAGGGGGCGGGCGGCCCCGGTCCCGAGCGCGGCGAGCCGGCGCCCGGCAAGGCGCAGCCCGGCCAGCCCGGCCCCCAGCCGGGCAAGGCCGGAGCCGCGCAGGAGAGCGGCCCAGGAGCGAAGGGCGCGGCTCAGGAGAAGGGCGGGGCCCAGCGGGGCGCCGAGGGTCCCGGCCGCGAGGGCGGTCCGGGGGCGCATGGCGGCGCGGGCCGGGGGGAGGCGCGCGGCGCGGCCCAGCGGCTCGACACCCGCCAGCGCACGGAGTTCCGCCAGTCGATCACGCGCTCGGGCGTCGGCAGGGTGCGCGACGTGAACTTCCGCGTGAGCGTCGGCACCGCGATCCCGCGCTCGATCGTGCTGCATACCCTGCCGGCGGCGATCCTCGGCATCGTGCCGGCCTACCGGGGATACAGCTACATCCTGGTCGAGGACGACATCCTCATCATCGACCCGGACACCTACGAGATCATCGACGTGATCCCGGCCTGACCGCCGCTACGACCGCCCGCCGTCGAGCATCCGCGAGACGACGCGGGCGGTGTAGTCGACCATCGGCACGATGCGGGCGTAGTTCAGCCGCGTCGGGCCGATGACGCCGACGACGCCGACGATCTTCTGCGAGCCGTCGCGGAAGGGCGCCGCGATCATCGAGGAGCCGGAGAGCGAAAACAGCTTGTTTTCCGAGCCGATGAAGATGCGCACGCCCTCGGCGCCCTCGGCGCGGGCAAGCAGGTCGATCACGTCCTTCTGCGTCTCGAGATCGTTGAACAACAGGCGGATGCGCTCGAGGTCCTCCACCGCGCGCAGGTCCTCCAGCAGGTTCGCCTGCCCTCGCACGATGAGCTGGCGCGCGTCCGAGGGGCCGACGGTGGTGGCGAGCCCCGCATCCACCAGCCGCTCGGTGAGGGCGTCGAGCTCACGCTTCATCGCCTGGCGCCCGGCCTCGATCTCGGCGCGCAGGCCCCCGATGGTGAGCCCGCGCAGGCGCGCGTTGAGGTAGTTCGAGGCCTCCTGCAACGCGCTTGCCGGCAGGCCGGGGGGCAGGTCGACGAGGCGGTTCTCCACCGAGCCGTCGTCGGAGACGAGCACCACCAGGGCGCGGTCGACGTCGAGGCGCACGAACTCGATATGCTTCAGGTTCACGTTCGACTTCGTGGTGAGCACCACCCCGGCCCCGCGCGAGACGCCCGACAGCAGGCTCGACGCCTCCGCGAGGGCGGAATCGAAGGTGTGGCGGGAGGCGGCGGCGCGCATCTGCGCCTCGATCCGCTCCTGCTCCTCCCGGCCGACATCACCGAGCTCCAGCATCGCGTCCACGAAGAAGCGCAGGCCCTGCTCGGTGGGCAGGCGCCCGGCCGAGGTATGGGGCGCGAAGATCAGCCCGGAATGCTCCAGATCCGACATCACATTGCGGATCGAGGCCGGCGACAGCCCCATGGGCAGCAGCCGCGCGAGATTGCGCGAGCCCACCGGCTCGCCGTTGGCGAGATAGCTCTCGACGATCTGCCGAAAGATCTCTCGGGAGCGCTCGCTCAGCGCCGCCAGCGCCTGCGACGGCAACGGGAAGGGGCGGGGGGTCTCGGTCACGCTGTCATCCTGGCGGGCGATTGTGTCGATCCGCCGCCCGGCAGACAATCCCCGGCATCGCCGCATCCCGCCTTCGCCTTGCCCGGAGCGGGCTCCCCGCTTAAGAGCGCGGACCCCGAAATCGCCCGGAGAGACCGATGCGACCCTCGAATCGCGAGAGCGACGCCCTCCGGCCCGTGACCCTGGAACGCGCCGTGGCGCGCTACGCGGAAGGCTCCTGCCTCGTCAGCTTCGGCAACACCAAGGTGCTGTGCACGGCCTCCCTGGAGGAGCGCGGGCCGCACTGGCTGCGCGGCTCCGGCAAGGGCTGGGTGACGGCCGAGTATTCCATGCTGCCGCGCGCCACGCACGAGCGCACCCGGCGCGAGGTGAACTCGGGCAAGCCCTCCGGCCGCACCCAGGAGATCCAGCGGCTCATCGGCCGTAGCTTGCGCGCCGTCACCAACCTGCCGGCCATCGGCGAGCGCCAGATCACCGTCGATTGCGACGTGATCCAGGCGGACGGGGGCACCCGCACCGCCTCGATCACCGGCGCCTGGGTGGCGCTGCACGAGTGCTTCGCCTGGATGCGCGGCCGCTCGATGATCTCGGTCGATCCGCTGCGCGACCATGTCGCGGCGGTCTCCTGCGGCATCTACAAGGGCGTGCCGGTGCTCGATCTCGACTACGCCGAGGACTCGGCCGCCGAGACCGACGCCAACTTCGTCATGACCGGCACGGGCGGCATCGTGGAGGTGCAGGGCACCGCCGAGGGCAAGCCCTTCACCGAGGCCGAGCTGCTGGAGCTGATGCGGCTCGCCCGCGGCGGCATCGAGCAGCTCGTCGCCCTCCAGAAGCAGGCCCTCGCATGAGCCGCAAACTCACCGGCAAGGTCGTCATCGCGACCCACAACGCCGGCAAGCTCGTGGAGATGCGCGAGTTGCTGGCGCCGTTCGGGGTCGCGGCGGTCTCGGCCGGCGAGCTCGGCCTGCCCGAGCCCGACGAGACCGGCACGATGTTCTCCGAGAACGCCGCGATCAAGGCGCTCGCCGCCGCCACGGCCGCGAACCTCCCGGCCTTCGCCGACGATTCCGGCCTCTGCGTCGATGCGCTCGACGGCGCGCCGGGGCTTTTTTCCGCCCGCTGGGCTGGCCCGACGAAGGACTTTGCCGGCGCCATGGCCCGGATCGAGACGGAGTTGCAGAAGCGCGGCGCCACGAGCCGGCGGGCGCATTTCGTCTCGGCTCTGGTCGTCGCCTGGCCGGACGGCCACACCGAACTCTTCGAGGGCCGGGTCTTCGGCGACCTCGTGGCGCCGCGCGGAACCGCCGGATTCGGCTACGATCCGATGTTCCGGCCGGACGGGCACGATCGCACCTTCGGAGAGATGTCGTCCGAGGAGAAGCACGGCGTCGATTGGCGGACCGGCAAGGGACTCTCGCACCGGGCGCGCGCCTTCGTCACCCTCGCCGAGGCGTGCCTGACTCGGGTGGAATGACTCAGCGATTGCCGTACCGCGCCCCTCTCCCCGCAGGCGGGGAGAGGGCCGGGTGCACCTCGTCGTGCATTCGGCAAGCGGAGGCAAAGCCGAAGCGAGGGTGAGGGGGATGAACGGAAGAGACTCCTTCGGCTTTGCCCCCTCACCATCGGCTGACGCCTCGCTTCCTGCCCCGGCAGGGGGGCAGGAAGCCCTCTCCCCGCCCGCGGGGAGAGGGGTGGGAGCGGCGCCGGTCGCCCCCGACCATCCGACCCGCGACGCGGGGTTCGGCGTCTATCTGCATTGGCCCTTCTGCGCCTCGAAGTGCCCCTATTGCGACTTCAACAGCCATGTCCGCCACGCGCCGGTGGACGAGGCGCGGTTTCTGGCGGCCTTCCGCGCAGAGATCGCGCATGTGGCGGCGCGCACGCCGGGGCGCCGCGTCTCCAGCATCTTCCTCGGCGGCGGCACGCCCTCGCTGATGTCCCCCAGGACCGTCGCGGGCCTGCTCGACGCGGTGGCAGGCGCCTGGAGCATGGAGCCCGACGCCGAGATCACGCTGGAGGCCAACCCCACCAGCGTCGAGGCGACCCGCTTTCGCGGCTACCGGGAGGCCGGCGTCAACCGCGTCTCGCTGGGCGTGCAGGCGCTCGACGACGCCTCCCTGAAGAGCCTCGGCCGCCTGCACACCGCCGAGGAGGCGATGGCCGCCGTGAGCACCGCCGCCGCCCATTTCGAGCGCTATTCCTTCGACCTGATCTACGCCCGCCCGGACCAGACGCCCGACGCCTGGAAGGCCGAGCTGAGGGAGGCGATCGCGCGGGCGGCCGAGCATCTCTCGCTCTACCAGCTCACCATCGAGCCCGGCACGCCCTTCCACGGGCTCGCCGCCGCCGGCCGGCTGACCCCGCCCGACGAGGACGCCGCCCGCGCCCTCTACGACGTGACCCAGGAGGTCTGCGAGGCCGCCGGGCTACCCGCCTACGAGATCTCGAACCACGCGCGGCCCGGCGCGCAGTCGCGCCACAACCTGCTGTATTGGCGCTATGGCGAGTATGCCGGCATCGGGCCGGGCGCCCATGGCCGGCTGGTGGCCGGCGCGGACAGGCTCGGCACCGTCACCGAGAAGGCGCCGGAGGCGTGGCTCGCCCGCGTCGAGCGCGACGGCCACGGCGTCGTCGAGACCGAGACCATCGCCGCCTCCGACCAGGGCGACGAGTTCCTGATGATGGGCCTGCGCCTCGCGGAGGGCATCGATCCGGCCCGCTACGCCGCGCTGAAGGGCCGCCCGCTCGACGCGGCCCGGCTCGACGCGCTCGTCGGCGACGGGCTGGTCCGGCGCCTGGAGGGCGGGCGCATCGCCGCCACCCCGCGCGGCGCGCCGGTGCTGAACGCCCTCGTCGCGACCCTCGCCGCCTGAGCCCCCGGAATGGCCCCTTCCGTCGTCGCCCTCGTCCTCTTCGCCGCGCTGCTGCATGCAAGCTGGAACGCGCTGCTGCGCGGGGGCGAGGACCGCTTCTGGTCGATGGGCGTGATGAACATCGCGCCGGGCGCGATCGGGCTCGCCGTCTGCCTCTGGGTCGGCCTGCCGTCCAGGGAGAGCCTGCCGCTGGTGGTGCTCTCGGGCCTCCTGCACATCCTCTACAACGCGCTGCTCGTGCTGACCTACCGCTCGGGCGATCTCGGCCAGACCTACCCGATCGCGCGCGGCTCCTCGCCGGCGCTGGTCTCGGTGGGCGCGGCGCTGCTCGCGGGCGAGCTGCTGCCGCTCTCGGCCGCCATCGGCGTGGCGCTGGTCTCGGGCGGGATCATCGCGCTCGCCCTGGCGCGCGGCGGGGTCGGGCGGGCCGGGCTCCTCGCGGCGCTCGCCACCGGCACCACCATCGCCGGCTACACCCTGGTGGACGGGCTCGGCGTGCGCGTCTCCGGCGACTGGCTCGCCTACACGGCGGCGATGTTCTGCTTCCATTTGGTGCTGCCGGCGTGGCTGGTGGCGCGGCGCGGCGCGAGGGCGCTCGCGGGCAAGCCGAAGCAGCTCGGCATGGCGCTCGCCGGGGGCACCATCTCCATCGCGGCCTACTCGGTGGTGATCTGGGCCATGCAGAAGGGCGCCATGGGGGCGGTCTCGGCGCTGCGCGAGACGAGCGTGGTCTTCGCGGTGCTCCTCGGCCGCATCTTCCTCGGCGAGACCCTCACCGTGAACCGCATCGTCGCCTCCTGCGTGATCGCGGTGGGCGCCGTGCTGATCGGCCACGGCTGAAGAGGGTTCAGGTGCCCGATTTCGCCAGCAGGCGCGGCGCCGGCTTCACCGGCACGGTGGCGTTGTTGCGGATCTCGTAGACGGCGAGCGCCCGGTCGCTCAGGCCCTCCGGCTGGAAGCGGAAGGTGCCGTCGATGCCGGAGAACCCGGCAGGCCCGGTGAGCGTCGTCTCCGCGAAGCGCTGCGAGCCGTATTGCCGGCTGAGCGCCGCCGAGAGCGAGACCGCGTCGTAGGCGAGCGAGGCCACGCGCGGCGGGCTCGCGCCGAAGCGGGCCTGGTAGCGTCCGGCGAACCCCGAGAACCCGGCGGGATCGGGCGCGGCGAACCAGCCGCCCTGGAGGGCCGGCAGCGAGAACACGCGCGGGTCGTTCCACTGCGCCGTTCCGATCGGGCGCACCCGTGCCGGCGAGAACCCGGCCTTCGAGAGCGCGGCGGCGACGCCCGGCAGCCCGTCCGGGGTCTCGGGCACGAACAGCGCGTCCGCCTGCGCCGCCGGGCCGGTGATGACCCCCGCGAGCCGCCCGATGGCCGGCCCCGCGTCCCCCGGGGCGTAGCGCTCCAGCCCCGCGACGCGGGCCCCCTTGCGCGCAACCGCCTCGCGGAAGCGCGCCTCGACGGCGTTGCCGTAGGCGTTCTCCGGGATCAGCGCCGCGAAGGAGCGCCGGCCGCCCGCCACCGCCTCGTCGACCACGCGGTCGACCTCGGCCTGCGGCAGGAAGCTCAGGAGATAGACCCCGCGCGCGGCGACGCCCGCATCGGTGGAGAAGGCGATCACCGGCTTGCCGGCGGCGCGAACGGGCGCGGCGGCGGCCTGGACATTGGCGGCGAAGAGCGGCCCGAGCACGATCTCGGCGCCATCCGCGAGCGCGCCCTGGGCGGCCTCGCGGGCGCCGTCCGGGGTGCCCCGGTCGTCGCGCACCAGCACTTGGATGTCGGGCTGCTGGAACTCCTCCATGGCGAGCTCGGCGGCGTTGCGCATGGCCGCGCCCAGCGCCGCCCCCTGGCCGGAGAGCGGCACCACCAGCGCGACCTTCACGCTGCCTGCGCCGATCTTTCCTGGGGAAGGCGCGGCGGCGGGCGTCTCGGGGCCGGGGGCGAGATCCGCGCGGGGCGCGGGCGCGGGGCGGGCGGCGCGTCCCCCCTCCGGGCCGCCGATGCAGCCGGCGAGCGGCCCCGCGAGGACTAGCGCCGCGAGGATGCCTCGCACGGGTCCGTTCAGCGGTCGGGCATGCGCCATGCCGGGCCTCCTCGAAAACGTTACGCAACCGATCCGTGCATGAAGCCACGACGGCGCCCGCGCGAAAAGTCGCGGCGGGACACAGATCGGCAAAATCGCGCGGCCAAAATTCCGCGCGCCGCCGCGCCGTGCCAATGTCGGCGGCGATGACGGATCGAATCGATACCGGCCCGCGCGGGCCCTCCACCTACACGGCCTTCGGGCTCGCGGCGGAAGCCGAGGCGCTGCCCGCCGGGCTGCATGTGGTGGCGACGCCCATCGGCAACCTGCGTGACGTGACCTTCCGGGCTCTGGCGACGCTCGCCGCAGCCGACGCGGTGCTCGCCGAGGACACCCGCGTCACCCGCACGCTGCTCGCGCATTACGGGATCACCACGCCGCTGGTGGCCTATCACGAGCATTCCAACGCCGCCGTGCGCGAGCGGATGGTGGAGCGCATGAAGGGCGGCGAGGCCCTGGCGCTGGTCTCCGATGCCGGCACGCCGCTGGTCTCCGATCCCGGTTTCAAGCTCGTCCAGGCGGCCATCGAGGCTGGCATTCCGGTGACGCCCATCCCCGGCCCCTCGGCGGTGATGACCGCGATCGTGGCCGCCGGCCTGCCGACCGACCGCTTCTTCTTCGAGGGCTTCCTGCCGCAGAAATCCGGCGCCCGGCGCAATCGCATGGAGGCGCTCGCCGGCATTCCGGGCACGCTGGTGCTGTTCGAATCACCCCACCGGCTGCCCGAGATGCTGGCCGACGCCGCCGACATCCTCGGGCCCGGCCGCCCTGCGGCGGTGGCCCGCGAGCTGACCAAGTTCTACGAGACGGTGAGGCGGGGCACCCTCGCGAGCCTCTCCGCGACCTTCGCGGAGGAGGGCGCCCCGAAGGGGGAGGTCGTGGTGGTCATCGGCACCGCGCCGGAGGAGGCCCCCACCGAGGCCGAGGACGACGCCCTCGACGCAGCGCTGACCGCCGCCCTGTCGCGGCACTCGATCAAGGACGCTGCCGCCCTCGTCGCCGAGGAGACGGGCCGCCCCCGCAAGGTCGTCTATACCCGCGCGCTCGCGCTCGCCCGGCGCACGGACGCCGATGGCTAGGCTCGCCGGCCCCGACCGTCGGCGGGCGACGGAGCGGCGCGGGCGCGCGGCCGAATGGCGGGCGCTCGTCGCGCTGATGCTGAAAGGCTACCGCCCCCTCGCGCGGCGCCACGCGGCGGCGGGCGGAGAGATCGACCTGATCCTCCGGCGCGGCGGCACGGTGGTGTTCGTGGAGGTCAAGGCGCGCCCGACGGCGACGGCGGCCCAGGAGGCCATCGACGCCCGCAAGCGCCGGAGATTCTCGCGGGCCGCGCGAAGCTGGGTTGCGCGCAACCCCTGGGCGGCGGCGCTGAGCCTGCGGGCGGACGCGGTGTTCGTCACCCGCGCCCTCTGGCCGGCGCATCTGCCCGACGCTTTTCCGATCGAGGGGCTCTGAGGTGGCGCGGCTATTTCCGCGCGGCCGTCACGGCGGCGACGAGGGTGCGCTTGAGATCCGCCTGACTGAAGGGCTTCTGCACCACCAGCCGGTCGCGGAACGGCTCGCGGATGCCGGCCCCGCCGTACCCTGTCGAGAACACCAGCGGCAGGCTCCGCCCGGCGATGACCTCGGCCACCGGATAGATCGGCTCGCCGGCGACGTTGACGTCGAGGATCGCGATCTCGAACGTCTCCTTCTCGGCCATCTCCAGCGCGGTGGCGAGGCGGGCGGCGGGGCCGATCACGGTGCAGCCGAAATCGAGCAGCATGTCCTCGAGCAGCATCGAGATCGCGGCCTCGTCTTCCACGACGAACACCCTTGCGCCTTCGAGAACGTCGTCCTTGGATTCCGCTGTCACGCCCGCTCGTCTTCCCCTGGGTGGCTTCCGCGCCTGCGGCCCGAGCCGGCGGTGTCGCCGGAGCGGAGAAGGGAAGCGCCACCTGCCGGCGGTGCGCCCGCGGCGCGGAAGACGGTGTCCGATCCTGTCTGCGAAAGGCCGGAGACCCGCCGAGCCGTCGCCAATTCGGCCGGCGCTGTCAAGCGCCCTGGCAACGCGAGGGTCCCGATACCCGTCCCGATGTTACGACGTGTTACTTTCCCGGACAAGACGGCGGGGCGAACGCGCAGGGCCGTCCTCGCCGGTCTCGCCGCCGCTTCCCTGGCCGGCCGAAGCGCGGCGGCCGGCCAGGACCAGCGCCCCCTCGTCGTCGCCTCGAAGAGCGACACGGAAGGCGCCATCGCCGGCGGCATGATCGCGCTCGTGCTGGAGGACATGGGGCTTCCCGTCGAGCGCCGCCTCGGGCTCGGCCCGACCCTGATCGTGCGCTCGGCGCTGCTGGCGGGCGATGTCGACATCTATCCCGAATATACCGGCAACGGCGCCTTCTTCACCGGCACCGAGACCGACCCGGCTTGGAAGGACGGGCAGGCCGGCTACGACGCCATCCGCAGGGCGGACGCGGCGCGCGGCCTCGTCTGGCTGGCGCGGGCGCCGGCCGACAACACCTGGGCCATCGCCGTCCGGGGCGCCCTGGCGCGGAAATGGCGGCTCGCGACCATGACGGATTTCGCCGGGGCGGTCGGCCGGGGGCTGATCCGGCTCGCCGCCTCCACCGAGTTCGTGGAGAGCCCCGCCGCGCTGCCGGCCTTCGAGGCGGCCTACGCCTTCACGCTCCCCCTCGACCGGATCGTCAGCCTGCCCGGCGGCGATACGGCGGTAACGGCGCGGGCGGCGGCGCAGGGCATCAGCGGCGTCAATGCCGGCATGGTCTACGGGACCGACGGCTCCCTCGACGCCCTCGATCTCGTCGTCATGGCCGATCCGAAGGGCGCGCAGATCGTCTACGAGATGGCGCCCGTGATCCGGCGGGCCGCGCTCTCGCGCCATCCCGATATCGCGGAGCGGCTGGGGCGGGTGTTCCGGGGCCTCGACGCGGCAACCCTGCGCCGGCTGAACGCTCGCGTCGCCGTCGAGGGGCAGGTGGCCGAGGCCGTGGCGCGGACCTATCTGCGGGAACGCGGCCTGATCGGGGGAGAGGGCCGCTGAGCGAGAACGCCGAACGGGCATCCGGCGAGGGAGCGTTGCGCGCGGCGGTGGCGGCGACGGCGGCGCTCGCCCTCGCGGGGCTCTACCTGCTGCCGCTGCTCGCGGTCTCGGCGAACCGCCTCGCCATCGGCGAGCCGGTCTATGCCGGGGAGGCCTTCGGCCCCGAGATCGACGTCGCCGCCGCACTGGTCCTGGCCGGGAGCCTCCTGCTCGCGGGGGGCGGCAGCCGGGTCGCGGCCGCCTGCGCGGGACTGCTCCTCGCCACGGCGACGATGGTCCTGGGGTTCGGCCTCTGCACGGCGGCCATCGATCTCGACGCCGGGCGGCCGGCGGCGGCGCGGGTGGCGCTCGCGGCCGGCGCCTGGACCGCGCTCGCCGCGCTGTCGGGCGCCCTCGTTCTGGCCGGGCGGCGGGCCGGATGTCGCAGGCCGGGAATGATTCTGCTCGCCGGGTTCGCCGTGGCGATCGTCGCGGCGGGGCGGGCCGGCCTGCTCGACGGGGTGTCGCTGATGGAGGAGTTCCGGGCCCGGCAGGCGACGCTCCGCTCCGCGCTGATCGAGCACCTGCTGCTCGCCGGGGGCGCGCTCGCGCTCGCGGTCGTCGCGGTGCTGCTGTCGAGCCCCTGGAGACGGCTGCGGGCGGGCGTCGACCTTCTCGCCGGAGGCGTTCAGGTTGTGCCGGCCGTAGCCCTGCTCGCCGCCATGACGGCGCTGGTCTCCGCGCTGCTGAAGGCGTTTCCGGCTTTGCGCGAGGCGGGGCTGAGCGCCCTCGGCCCGGTTCCGGCGCTGCTCGCCGTCGCCGCCTATCTGATCCTGCCGCTGTGGCGGGGGCTCGCCGCCGCGCTGCGGGCGCCGGACCCGGCGGTTCTCGACGCCGCCCGCGCCCTCGGGCTCTCGCCGCGCGAGACGCTGGTGCAGGTGCGCCTGCCCATCGGGGCGCCTGCCCTGATCGGCGCGCTGCGGGTGGCGAGCGTGCAGGCGATCGGTCTGGCGACCCTCGGCGCGCTGGTGGGCGCCGGCGGGCTCGGCCGCATCGTCTTCGACGGCATGGCTCAGTTCGCGCCCGACCTCATCCTGCTCGGCGCCATGCCCGTGGTCGGGCTGTCGCTCGCGGTGGAAGGCGTCCTGAGCGCGCTCGAGGACCGGGTGCGCCGATGGGTGTGAGGCATCTCTCTGCCGCGCTCGGGCCGCTGCTGGCGGGGATGGCGCTCGCCGGGCTCGGCCATCCGGCGGCGGCCTCGGCCCTGGTGTCGTGGATGGGCGACGCCCCGCGCCGGGCCATCCCGCTCGACCGTCTCGCGAGCCTGGCGGGGCGGCATCTGGAGCTCGCCGGCCTGGGGCTCGGGCTCGTCGGCGCGCTGGGGCTCGGGCTCGGCATCCTCGCCACGCGCGGCGGGGCGCGGGGGCTGCGCGGCGCCGTCGACGCCCTGGCCGCCGGGGCGCAGGCGGTGCCGCCCGTGGTCGTCGTGGCGCTGGCCCTGCCGGTGCTCGGCTTCGGCGGCCCGCCGACGCTGCTGGCGCTGGCCTTTTACGGGATCATGCCGGCCCTGCGCGGGACCGTGGCGGCCCTCGAATCGGTGCCGCGCGAGGCGCGGGAGGCCGCGGAGGCCATCGGCCTGACCCGGTGGCAGATCCTGACGCAGGTCGAGCTCCCGCTCGCCGGGCCGGGCCTGCTCGATACGCTGCGCACCGCCCTGGTCCTGGCCGTGGCGACGGTGGCGGTGGGGGCGCTCGCGGGGGCGACGACGCTGGGCACGCCCGTGGTCGCCGGCCTCCAGAACCAGAACGCCGTGCCGATGATCCAGGGCGCGGCCGCCACCGCCGCCCTGGCCTTCCTCTGCGACGCCGCGCTGCTCGCCGCCGCCGCGCCCCTGCGCCGCTGAAATCCGAGAGTCCGTCAGGTGCTTTCAGAAGCGCCTGACGGACTCTCGGTTGTCGGTGTGCCGTATGTCCGGACGGAGAACCGGGATCCACTTCTCCTGGACATACTCTATCGCTCCTCGAACGACACCTTCGTGCCCGGCGCCACATGCGCGGCGAGGTCGCGCGCGTCCCAGTTGGTCAGGCGGATGCAGCCATGCGACTCGGTCTTGCCGATCTTGTCCGGCTCCGGGGTGCCATGGATGCCGTAGGAGAGGATCGACAGATCGATCCAGACGAGGCCCACGGGATTGTTCGGGCCGGGCTTGATGGAGAACTTCGTCTTCGCCTTCACGCCCGCGAAACGGTATTTCGGGTCGTAGGTATAGGACGGGTTGAAGGCGACGCCCTTCACCTTGGCCCTGCCGCTCGGCGCGGGCTTCTCCTCGCTGCCGATTGAGGCGGGATAATAGGCGACGAGGCGGTCGTCCTTGTCGAAGGCGCGCACGGCGCGGCTCTCCTTCTCGACGGCGACGCGCGCGACCTTCGGCGCCTGCGGCAACTCCTTCGGCTTGTCGGTGCCCATGGGCGCCACGCCCGCGACGGTGACGACCGTGCCGGCCCTGTCGAAGGGCTTGTCGGGGTTGAGCACGTCGAGCAGCTCCGGGCGCATGTGGAAACGCTCCGCCAGCATCTCGCGGGGCGTGCGGTAGCCGAGCGCGCCGAGATCGGCCTGATCCTCCATCCTCCTCGGGATCGTCGCCGTGAACGGGCCGGCGAGGTCGGCTTCCGTGATCGTATAGGCGACGAGCGCCGGATCGCCGCCCGCGCCCCGCAGCTTCGCGAACAGCTCGGGGGTGAGCCTTTCCGTACCGCCGAGCCCCTGGGAGACGGCGTAGGCCGCGAGCGCCCGGCGGTAGTTGTCGCCCTCGCGGCCGTCGATGGCGCCCGGCGAGAAGCGGGCCCGGTCGAGCAGGACCTGGGTGCGGAGGACGAGCGGATCGGGCCGCTCCGGCGCTCTGGCGGGCCGCTTCTCGGGCTCCCGCGCGGCGCCCTCGGCCGGCACGGCGGCGTTGACCAGATCGAGCGTCAGGGGAGGCGCCCCGGCTTCCTCCTTCGCGGCGGCGGGGGCGGCGAGGAGCGCCGCGAGCGGAAGGCACAAGGCCGCCGGGAAAAGCCGTGCCGGGAAGACCTTCGCCATGACGACGCGCGCGCTCCGGGAGCCGGGACGGCGCTCCGGGGCATCAAGCCGCGAGCGGCCCGGAGCGTTCCGGCCGGCGTCACTGGCAGAGGCGGTGTCCGGCGTTGCGCTCGCGCTCGTCGAGATGGAAGTGGGTGGCGTGGGCGGCGTCCGAACCGGGGCCGAGCACCGTGCGGAAGAAGTCGCAGGCGCGCCCGCGCACCCGCGCCAAAAACTTCGCCTCCGGCGTGCCCTCCGGCGCTTTGCCCACCGCGATCGGCGGCCTCCCCGTGAAGGCGAAGCTCATCACGTCGGCGCCGTTGGCGAAGGCGTGCTCGCTCAGCCGCGCGTCGGGGTCGTGGTTCTGGCCCCGGCACTCGTAGGAGGTGCCGATGACGATGCCGGAGAGCGGACGCCCCAACTCCTGATCCGCCGCGACCTGGACCTCCGTGGCCCAGCGCGCCAGCGCCTCCGCCGCGCCGCAGACCAGGGTCGCGGCTTGCGGCAGCGCGATCCCGTCGCCGAGCGCCGTCAGCTTGAGGGGATTGGCGGCGGTGCATTGCCCGCTGGCGATGCCGGGCTGAGGCTCGAAGACGACGCCGAGGCGCTTCAGGCGGATGCGGCAGGCGGTATCCTCGGGCGGCGCGACCTTGAGCGCCAGCGCCGCCTCGCCGGAGAGTTCGGGCGGGGGCGCCGGCGGCAGGGGCGGGGAGACGATTGGCGGGTTCCGGCCGGGATCGGCGGCGGGCGGGGCCGGCGGCGGCTCGGGCGCCCTCAGCTCCGCCGGCTTCTCGGGGGGCAGGGGAGAGGAGACGATGGGAGGAGCGGGGATGGGCGGCGCGGCAATGGGCTCGGCCGGCTTGAGCTCGGCGGGCCGTTCGGGCGGGAGCGGCAGCGGACCGCCGGGCCATCCCGTCTCCGCCCTCGCGCCGGCGGAGATCGACAGGCACAGTGCCAGCCACGACGAGACGGCGAAGCCGCCGAGGAACCGCCCGATACCCATGACGATTCCCGCTGCCCCGCCCGCTCCCAGGCCGCCCGCGACCCGAGAGCGGGCGGCGTTCGGCGAACACGCGGTCAGCATCGAGACTTATCCCGGCGCCGGCAAGGAGCGCGGCGCCACGCCGACGATCCTTCTGCTCCACGATGCCAACGGGGTCGGGCCGCAGGTCGAGGTGCAGGCGCTGAACCTCGCCGATGCGGGATTCCGCGTGGTGCTGCCGCATTATCTCGACCGCACGAGGCAGGCCCGCGCCGGCTTCTCCGAGATCGCCCGCAACTTCGATCTCTGGCGGGAGACCGTCGCCGCCGTGCTCGCCGACGCCGTTTCACGAACGGAGAACACCCGCGTCGCGCTCGTCGGGCGCTCGCTCGGCGGGGCGCTCGCCCTCGCCGCCGCCCGCGATGCCGAGGGAGTCGCGGCCGTGGCGGTCCTCTCGGCCTTCCTGCCGCCCTCGCTGGCGGATCGTCCGCTCCGCCTGCCGCCGGTCCTCGCCCTCCACGGAGGCCGCGACGCCATCGTGCAGCCGAGCCACGCCGCCGCCCTGGAGACCGGCATCCTCCGCGCCGGGGGCGCCTGCGAGGTGGTGCTCTATCCCGACCAGGCCCATGCCTTCGATGCCGCCGCCGAGAGCGATGCCGGAGCGCGCACGCTGGATTTCCTGCGCCGGCATCTCCCGTGATCCTGTGATCGCGCGATCACGGGATCGCCCGATCCCGCGACCGGCCGATCCGGTGACGGCGTTGCGCCGGCCGGCGGCGTCCTTATCTTGGCCCCGTTATCCTGGCCCCAGCTCTCGGGGCCGAAACGGGTTTTCTCGATGACAGATGCGATGCCGCCGGGCTCCGGCCTTCCCGCCGACAATCCCTTCGCCGAACGCGACTGGACGACGCCCCACGGCCTGCCGCCCTTCGAGCGCATCCGGCCCGAGCATTACGAGCCGGCCTTCGCGGCGGCGCTGGCCGAGCACCTGAGCGAGATCGCTCGGATCGCGGACAGCGCCGAGCCGGCGCGCTTCGCCGATACGGTGGGCGCCATGGAGCGGGCCGGGCTCGCCCTCGACCGCGTGGCCTCGGTGTTCTTCAACCTCACCGGCAGCGACACCAACCCCGCCTTGCAGGAGGTGGAGCGCGCGATCTCGCCGCGCCTCGCCCGCCACGGCAGCGCCATCTACCTGAACCCGGCGCTCTGGGCCCGCATCTCCGCCGTCGACGCGGATGCGGAAGGCTTGGGGGACGAGGAGCGGCGAGTGCTCGACCGCTACCGCACCCGCTTCCGCCGCGCCGGCGCCGATCTGGCGCCCGAGGCGAAGGCGCGCATGGCCGCGATCGCCGAGCGGCTCGCCGAGCTCGGCACGCGGTTCGGCCAGAACCTGCTCGCCGATGAGAGCGGCTTCGTCCTGCCCCTCGATGGCGAGGACGACCTCGCCGGTCTGCCCGACTTCCTGCGCCATGCCGCCGCCGGGGCGGCCCGCGAGCGCGGCGGCGGCCACGCGCATGTCATCACCCTGTCGCGCTCGCTGATCGAGCCGTTCCTGGTCTTCTCGACCCGGCGCGACCTGCGCGAGCGCGCCTACGCCGCCTGGACGCGCCGAGGCGAATCCGGCGGGCCCACCGACAACCGCGCCGTCATCGCCGAGATCGTGCGCCTGCGGGCCGAGCGGGCGCGGCTGCTCGGCTTCGACAGCTTCGCCCATTACAAGCTCGACGACACCATGGCCGGCTCGCCCGACGCCGCCATGGACCTGCTGCGCGGCGTCTGGACCCCGGCCCACCGGCAGGCCGCCGCCGAGAAGGAGCGGCTCCAGGCCATCGTGCAGGCGGAGGGGCACAACTTCGCCCTCCAGGCCCATGACTGGCGCCACTATGCCGAGAAGCTGCGCCGCGCCGAGCACGACCTCGACGAGAGCGAGATCAAGGCCTACCTGCCGCTGCCCGGCATCGTCGATGCCGCCTTCGACACCGCCTCGCGGCTCTTCGGCCTGCGCTTCACGGAGCTGGAGGACGCTCCCCGCTATCACCCGGACGTGCGCGTCTGGCGGGTGACGAATGCCGACGGCTCGGAGGTCGGACTGTTCATCGGCGACTATTTCGCCCGCGCCTCGAAGCGCAGCGGCGCCTGGATGAGCGCCTTCCGCTCGCAGGAGCGGCTCAATGGCGTCGTGACGCCGATCATCGTCAACGTGATGAACTTCGCCAAGGCGCCCGAGGGCGAGGTGACGCTCCTGTCCTTCGACGATGCGCGCACGCTCTTCCACGAGTTCGGCCACGCCCTGCACGGGCTGTTGTCCGACGTGACCTATCCGATGCTGTCCGGCACCGCCGTCTCCGGCGATTTCGTGGAACTGCCCTCGCAGCTCTACGAGCACTGGCTGGAGCAGCCCGAGGTTCTGCGGGCCCATGCCAGGCACCACCGCACCGGCGAGCCGATGCCGGAGGCGCTGTTGCAGAAGCTGCTCGCCGCCCGCACCTTCAACCAGGGCTTCGCCACCGTCGAATATACCGCCTCCGCCATCGTCGACATGACCCTGCACCTGTCGAGCGCGGGCGAGGACGGGCTCGACGTGCCGGCCTTCGAGGCGGAGGCGCTGAAGCGCATCGCCATGCCCCCCGAGATCGGCATGCGCCACCGCGCGCCGCATTTCGCGCATATCTTCTCGGGCGACGGCTACGCGGCCGGATACTACAGCTACCTGTGGTCGGAGGTGCTCGACGCCGACGCCTTCGACGCCTTCCGCGAGGCGGGGGACATCTTCGACCCCGAGACGGCGGCGCGCCTGCGCCGGTTCGTCTACGGCGCCGGCAACCTGCGCCCGCCGAGGGAGGCGTATACGGCCTTCCGGGGGCGGCTGCCGAGCATCGATCCGCTGCTGCGCAAGCGCGGGCTCGCGGCCTGACCGAAGTTTTCGCGATGGGGCGCCGGAGCAATCCGGCCTCGTTCACGGTAACGTTTCGGTAAACAAACGTCCTTAACCAATGCTTTCGGGACCACCCGCGAGCATTGGCCGGGGACGATGGATATGACCACCAGCAACGACGCGAAAGCCGCATCCGACGCCGAGTCGCCGGAAGCCATGCTGAAGGCCGCCGTGTCGGGCAAGGCCACGGGCGGTGAGACGAAAGCGGACGGCGGCAAGGCGAACCTGCCGGTCCTGTTCAGCAAGCCGGCCGGCGCCCCCGGCAAGGCGCGCTTCGATGCGCGCGCCTTCGGTCTCGCCGGGGCGGCGCTGGCCATCGGCACGGTGCTCGGCGTCGGCGCCACGAGCCTGTCGGCCCACCGCGACGATGGCGCCCGGACGGCGCTGGCCGATACCGGCGCGGCCCTCGAATCCAACCGCGTCGAGGCCGCCCGCCTCAACGGCGAGATCGAGACGATGGCCCGCACGCTCGCCGCCCTGCGCGAGGCGGGCGAAGGCCTGCGCGCCGACCTGCGCGCGCGCGAGACCGCGCTGTCGGAGAAGATGACGAAGCTCGACCAGTCCCTCTCGGGCAAGGTCGCGACGCTCGGCGAGCGTCTGGAGCAGGGCGCCCGCGAGCAGAGTGGCAAGCTCGCGGCCCTGACGGCGCAGATCGAGAAGCGCGCGGCTCCCGCGCCCGTGGCAGCCTTGGCCGCGCCGGCGCCCAAGGCCGAGCCGGCGCAGACCGGGGCGATCCCGGAAACCAAAAAGGCGGCCGAGAAGCCGCCTGTGGTCGAGGGATGGGCGCTGCGCGACGTTTATGACGGCACGGCGGTGCTGGAAGATCGTCGCCGCAGGCTGTTCGAGGCGGTGCTCGGCGAGAACATCCCCGGCGTCGGCCGCGTGGAAGCCATCGAGAGGCGCGGCCGGGAATGGGTCGTCGTCACCAAGCAGGGCGTGATCACGCAGCAGGCTTGGTAACGGACAAGCTCCCGGTCAGGTCGCCGGGTTCTGCGCCAGGGCGAGCGTCTCCGGGCTCACGCCGAACCGGGCCTCCAGGCTCGGCAGCTCGGCGAAGGCGTCGGCCCGCGCGGCGCGGCGGCGGCCCATCACCCGCGCTCGCGCCTGCTCGCCGCGCGTCGGATAGAGGATCGCGGTCAGGAAATCCTGACCTTCGAAGGTGCTGTTCAGGGACTTGGCGTCGAAAACCGGCATTGTGGGCCTCGCACCTGCGGTGCCGAGAGGGCTGCTGTCGCCGCGCCTCAAGCGTGGCGGCATCGGGGTAACGGGGACAACCTGAACAAGTTCCGAAAGTCGTCGTCCGGTAACCGATAATTAATCATTGCATCGCGGTCTGCCGATTGCGGTGCGAAACCGCACACGGGCCCTCGCCGGCCCGCACGCCGCAATGTCCGCGCGGCCGCCGCAAATGTTCGCGCGGGCCGGGGCGGGTATCCGTGGGGTGTTCGCGGGCGCGCCGGGATCCGGCCTCCCGACGCTATCGCGTGCCCTGCAAGCAGGCATGGATGGGCAGCGCCCACCTCGCGCGGCGCTCGCAGACTGCCATCCAGAGATGCGGGATATACCGGGCGTCAGCCCCGCGCGGAGGGTGCGGGAGAACAGTTTCGCGGGCGGCCAAATCGGGACCGGCGGCGATGCGCGTATCGTGCCGCCTAACAGCGGCCCGTAGGGCGGCGCGACACACGGGAAGGGCTCCCGTCGTGGAGGACGATGTGCTCGGACAGCGCCCGAGGTCCGGGCAGCGTTCACGCTCAGTGGTGAGCGGCCGGCGAGGGTGTCAGCGACGGGCTCCGCGCCCGCACGGATCGGCGGGCGCGGAAAGACGTCGCGGGGCGCGGCGACGACGCATGGCGCCCCGCGCCGGGATCAGGCGGCGGTCTTCTTCACCGGGACGCCCTTCTCGGCCAGGAACTGTTGCAGCTCGCCCGACTGGAACATCTCGCGGGTGATGTCGCAGCCGCCGACGAACTCGCCCTTCACGTAGATCTGCGGGATCGTCGGCCAGTTCGAGAACGCCTTGATGCCGTCGCGGATGGCCATGTCGTCGAGGACGTTGACGCCCTTGAACGGCACTTCGAGGTAGTTGAGAATCTGCACGACCTGCCCGGAGAAGCCGCACATCGGGAACTGCGGCGTGCCCTTCATGAACACCACCACGTCCTGCGACTTGATCTCGGCTTCGATGACGGTGTTCACATCGGTCATGACATCGGTTCCTGCTGTTGCGTTGTGATCTGGTTGGTCGGATGCGTTTATCAACACCCTCGGGCGTTCGGAGATGTCACGCGTCCGTATCGGGACGCCGCACGAGGGAAGCGGCAATGGTCTGCAAGGCCGCGTCCGCATCGAACGGCTCGGCCACGAGGTCTTCGAGCCGCAACGGACACCGGCGAGGCACGTTCGGCAATAGCGCCTCTCCATAGGCGATCAGCCCGGCATCCGCCATCGCGACGGCCCTTGCCCACATGGCATCGAGATCGAGACGCTGCCGCATCGACCAGCCGAAATGCGCGGCCGCGGAGACCTGGAAGGCGAGGATCTCCGCGCGCCAGTGCCGAAGAGCGGGCGACGCGGGCGCCGAGAGATACTTCAGCAGATGCGCCATCACCTGCGTGAGGAGGCGTTGGACGGCATGGATCTGAGACCGCCCCACGCTCTCGATCTCCTCGGCAACGTTCTCCCAGTCGAGGGCGTTCGACAGGTCCCCCCGCTCCCCCAAGGCGCGCAGCGCGGCCGCCTGCTGCTCGGCCCAGGTCACGATGTCGTCGTCGTAGAGGCTCGGCTGGTCCATCGGGGCCGGTCTTCGTCGCGAAGGGTCCCTAATCCTGGGGGACGCCCGTGGTGAGCGCAAGGGCGTGCAGAACGCCGCCCATGCGCCCTTGGAGCGCGCCGTAGACCATCTGGTGCTGGGCGACGCGTGTCTTCCCCTTGAAGGCGGCCGAGATTACCGTCGCGGCATAGTGGTCGCCGTCGCCGGCGAGATCCTTGATCTCGATGGCGGCGTCGGGCAGCGCCTCGCGGATCATCGCCTCGATCTCGCGCGCATCCATCGGCATCGGGTCGGTCCTCGCGTTTCGTGTTCAGGCGGCCGCGGCCAGGCTCGCCATGTAGGCCGGCAGCCAGCCCTCGTGGGCGGCCTTGAGATCGGAGACCGATATGGTCTCGCCGCCCGGCAGCGTCAAACGGTCGGAGCCGGTGACGCCCACGGCCGCCGCGTCGATCCCCTGCGCGGAGGCCGCGTAGAGGATGTCGGGCGCGGCTTCCGCCTCGACGGCGAGGAGGTAGCGGCCCTGGTCCTCGCCGAAGAGCCAGGCATGGGCCGGCATGCCCTCGGGAACCTCCGGCAGCGCCCCGCCGATGCCGCCGGCGATGGCCATCTCGGCGAGCGCGACGGCGAGGCCGCCGTCGGAAAGGTCGTGCACGGTGTCCGCCGCGCCTGAGAGGATCAGCCCGCGCACGAAATCGCCGTTGCGGCGCTCCTCCGAGAGGTCGACGGGCGGGGGAGCGCCCTCCTCGCGGCCCTCGATCACCGACAGGTAGATCGATTGGCCGAGCCAGCCCTCCGCCGCGCCGACCAGGATCAGCACGTCGCCCTCGCGCTTGAGGGCGAGGCTGGCATGGCGCGCCACGTCGTCGAGCACGCCGACGCCGCCGATGGTGGGCGTGGGCAGGATGCCGACGCCGTTGGTCTCGTTGTAGAGCGACACGTTGCCGGACACGACGGGGAAGTCGAGGGCCCGGCAGGCTTCGCCGATGCCCTGGAGGCAGCCGACGAGCTGGCCCATCACCTCGGGCTTCTCCGGGTTGCCGAAGTTCAGGTTGTCGGTGATCGCGAGCGGCCGGCCGCCCACCGCCGTGATGTTGCGCCAGGCTTCCGCCACCGCCTGGCGGCCGCCCTCGACGGGATCGGCCTCGCAGTAGCGCGGGGTCACGTCGGCGGTGAGGGCGAGGCCCTTGGGACCGTCCTCGACGCGCACGATGGCCGCGTCGCCGCCGGGCTTCTGCACCGTGTTGCCGAGGATGAAGTGGTCGTACTGCTCGTAGACCCAGCGCTTCGAGCACAGCTCGGACGAGCCGACGAGACGCTTCAACGCATCGGCGAGCGAGGCGGGAGCCGCGACGTCGGCGGCGGCGATCACCGGCGCATGCGTGTTGGCGATGTGGGGCCGGTCGTAGAGGGGCGCCTCGTCGCCGAGCTCCTTGATCGGCAGGTCGGCGACCACCGTGCCGTGATGCTTGATGACGAAGCGCAGCGTATCGGTGGTCCGGCCGATCACCGCGAAGTCGAGGCCCCATTTCACGAAGATCGCCTCGGCCTGCGCCTCCATGCCGGGCTTGAGCACCATGAGCATGCGCTCCTGGCTCTCCGAGAGCATCATCTCGTAGGGGCTCATGCCCTCCTCGCGGGCCGGCACCTTCTCGATGTCGATCTCGACGCCGAGATCGCCCTTGGCGCCCATCTCGACGGCCGAGCAGGTCAGCCCCGCCGCGCCCATGTCCTGGATGGCGACGACGGCGCCGGAGGCCATCAGCTCCAGGCAGGCCTCCAGCAGCAGCTTCTCGGCGAAGGGATCGCCGACCTGCACGGTGGGGCGCTTGGATTCGGAGGCGTCGTCGAACTCGGCGGACGCCATGGTGGCGCCGTGGATGCCGTCGCGGCCGGTCTTGGAGCCGAGATAGACGATCGGGTTCCCGACGCCGGTGGCCGCCGCGTAGAAGATCGCGTCGGTCCTCGCCAGCCCCACCGCCATGGCGTTGACGAGGATGTTGCCGTCGTAGCGGCTATGGAAGCCGACGAGCCCGCCCACCGTGGGCACCCCGAAGGAGTTGCCGTAACCGCCGACGCCCGCGACCACGCCCGACACGAGATGGCGGGTGCGCGGATGGTCGGGCGAGCCGAAACGCAACGCGTTGAGGGCGGCGATGGGGCGGGCCCCCATCGTGAAGACATCCCGAAGAATGCCGCCGACGCCCGTCGCCGCGCCCTGGTAGGGCTCGATGAAGCTCGGGTGGTTGTGGCTCTCCATCTTGAAGACGCAAGCGAGCCCGTCGCCGATATCGATGACGCCCGCGTTCTCGCCCGGCCCCTGGATCACCCAGGGCGCCGAGGTCGGCAGCCCGCGCAGGTGCTTGCGGGAGGACTTGTACGAACAGTGCTCGTTCCACATGGCCGAGACGATGCCGAGCTCGGTCAGCGTCGGGTCACGGCCGATGAGCGCGCGGAAGCGATCGTACTCGTCGGAGGTCAGGCCGTGCTGGCGCACGAGCTCGGGGGTGATGGCAACGTCGTTTCGGAACATGAATCGGATCCCGAACAAAAACCGGAGCGCCCGCTCCACAAGACCGGTCGGCCTCGCCCAAAGACGACGATGACATGATGTGCGCGCGGTCTATGCGGAAGGGCACATCCTGGCAACACGCCATCCCGCAAGCTGGGTGCCGGCGGCTTCAACGCAACACCGCGTCGGGCGCGGCGGATACCTCGCGCCCGCGCGCGGGGGAAGGCGGCGCGAAGCGCAAATCCGGCGCGCCGTCGCCGGGCTCCACCGGAGCGGCCGCACGCGCCCGCGCCACGACCTCGTGGACCGGCTCGGGGCCGGTGACGAGGGCGACGTAGTCGAAGGCGTCCGCCGCCCGGCTCGACATCAGCAACTGGAAATGGAGGTGGAACAGGTTCCACTTCCGCCGCCCGAGCAGCTCGGGCTCGATCAGCTCGCTGACCCGCACCCGGATCGCGGCGGGGCGGCCCGCCCCCGGATGGGGCAGCCCGCAGGCCACCAGCGGATTGCGCAGGTGGATGGACAGCCAATCCCATTCCGCCCGCACGTCGAGCCAGCCCACCGCCGTCGCGGCGGCGAAGCGCGAGAGCGCCCCGCGGAACGCCTCGGCGCGGGGATCGAGCCCCAACCAGGGAATCACGCTGCCGATGCTGACGAAGGAGACCGGCGTGCCCCGCGTGCCGAATCCGGGGTCGCGCGCCAGCAGCCTGTCGAGCGCCTCGATCCCGAGGAAGCTCGACGAGGAATGGCCGATCACCACGATCTCCGAGGCCCGGCCCTCCGCCGCGCGGATGCGCTCGGCGAAGGCGTCGAGCCTCGGCCCCATGCGCGGCTCCCCCCCGGCCGCATGGGCGTGGGTGAAGGTGGTGTCGTCGACGAGATGGGCGACGTAGAGGGGCTTGCCCAGCGTCAGCTTCATAAGCCCCGCGAGCAGCCCGTAGGCGAGGGGCAGCGCCACGAGCCATTGCGCCCACCATGGCGCCGGCAGCAGGGAGGCGGCGGCGGCGGCCAGCGCGAGGCTCGCCAGCGCGAAGACGAGATAGAAGACGTGCACGCCGAGAATCACGGCGGCGAAGCGGCGGGCCTCCTTGCGGAACCGCTTCAGGTAGCCCGAGCGCCACAGCCGCCACCACAGCACCGGCACCTCGCGCATCCGCCGCGCGTTCGAGAGGGGGAAGCGATCCCGCACGATCTCGTCCCAGCGCAGCAGGCTGTAGCGCGTGCGGGTGCCGCCGTTCTCGACCTCCCAGTCGAGGCTCAGGCCGTCCTCGGACCGCGCCGGATCGGAGACGGCGATCGCCAGGCCCCGCCGTCCGGCGGTGATCCGGGCCTCGCGCCGAAACAGGCCCCAATAGGTCTCCGGCACGCGCGGATCGAAGCCGGGCAGATAGAACACCTGCCGGTCGGGCGGCAGGGCGCCGCGTTCCGGGATGCGGTTGTCGGGGCTCGGGATGACGGGCATTTCCTCTGGCGGCGCGCCCGCGTTCTTCGGCGCGCATGCGCTGGTCCCTACACGATCGCCGCGCGGGCGCCGAACGAAAAAGGCCGGCCGCTCAGGCCGTGCCGCTGCCGCGTCGGGCATCGCCCGCCAGGAACTCCGCGATGGCCCCGACGAAACGCTCGCCATAGGCCTCGCGCTTGCGCTCGCCGACCCCGTGCACGGAGCGCAGGGCCCACAGGTCGACGGGCTTGGACTTGGCCATCTCGATCAGCGTCCGGTCGGGGAAGACCATGAAGGCGGCGATGCCCTCCGTGCGGGCGATGGAGGCGCGCAGCCCCCGCAGGTGCTGGAACAGCGCCTCGTCGCCCTCGCTCAGGTCGAGATCGGTGCCGGCGCCCGCAGCCGCATTCCTGCGCCGGCCGCGCGGCTCGGCCTCCCTCGGCTCGGGGTCGGGCCGCAGCGCGACGGTCTCGCGGCCGAACAGGATCGCCTCGCCCTTCTCCGTCATGGTGAGGCCGCCATAGCCGTCGTCGTTCTCGGCGACGGCACCGGCGGCGAAGAGCTGGCGCAGGATCGCCCGCCACGCCGCCACGGGCTTGTCGGCGCCGACGCCGAAGGTCTTCAGCGCCGCATGGCCGTTGCGGCGGATGGCCTCCGATTCCTTGCCGCCCACCACGTCGCAGACATAAGCCGCCCCGAAGCGCTGGCCGGTGCGCACGATCGCCGACAGCACCTTCTGCGCGGCGACGGTGCCGTCGACCAGCGTCACGCCGCCCCGGCAGAGGTCGCAGCGCCCGCAAGCCCCGCTCGCCTCCCCGAAATAGGCGAGCAGCGACTGCCGGCGGCAGGCGGCCCCCTCGCAGAGCGCGATCATCGCCTCGAGCTTGCGCCGCTCGACCCGGCGGCGCTCGTCGGGCACGTCCTTCTCGTCGATCTGGCGGCGGCGCAGCGCCATGTCGTCGAGGCCGTAGAGGGTCAGCGTGTCGGCGGGCAGCCCGTCGCGGCCGGCCCGGCCGATCTCCTGATAGTAGCCCTCGACGTTGGTCGGCATGTCGGCGTGGCAGACGAAGCGCACGTCCGGCTTGTTGATGCCCATGCCGAAGGCCACCGTCGCGGTCATGACGATGCCGTCCTCCTGGAGGAAGGTGTCCTGATTCTTCATGCGCGTGCGCTGGTCGAGCCCGGCATGGTAGGGCAGCGCCCGGAAGCCGTCCTTCGACAGGCTCTCCGCGAGCTGCTCGGTGCGCTTGCGCGACGAGCAGTAGACGATACCGCTCTCAGAACGGCGGTGGCGCAGGAAGCGCTCGATCTGGCGGGTCGGGTTGTCCTTGGCCGCGAAGGTCAGGCCGATATTCGGCCGGTCGAAGGAATGCACGAAGGTCCGGGCCGGCCGCTCCGCCGGAAACAGCCGCTCGGCGATCTCGGCGCGGGTGGCGGCGTCCGCAGTCGCGGTGAGGGCCAGCGTCTGCACCGATCCGAGCGCCTCGCGGGCGCGGGCGATCTCCCGGTACTCAGGCCGGAAATCGTGCCCCCATTGGGAGACGCAGTGAGCCTCGTCCACGGCGAGCCGGCCGACGCCGGCACCCCGCAGGGCCTCCATGCAGCCCTCCATCAGCAACCGCTCGGGCGAGACGAAGAGCAGCCGCAGGTCGCCGGAGCGGATCGCCTGCCAGGTCTGGCGCGATTCGGCCTCCGGCACGCTCGAATTGAGAGTCGCGGCGGCGACCCCGAAGCCGCGCATCTGCTGCACCTGATCGTGCATGAGGGCGATCAGCGGCGAGACCACCACGGTGAGGCGCGGATCGATCAGGGCCGGGAGCTGGTAGGTCATCGACTTGCCGGAGCCCGTGGGCATCACGGCGAAGACGTCCGTCCCGTCGAGGACGGCCTCGATCACCTCCGCCTGACCGGGCCGGAAATCGTCGTACCCGAAGGTCTTGCGGAGCGCGGCGCGGGCCTCGTCCAGGCGTTGGGTCATGGGAATTCTTTTATGTGTCGGCGAGGGGCGTTCGAACGATCGGTCACCTTGCGGCAAGGATGTGTAGACACTACCATCCGGGCGTCTACACGGAGCCTCGCGATGCCCCTGAACATTCGCAGCGAAGAGGTGAACCGCCTTGCCGAGAAGCTGGCATCGGCGGCTCGGGTGAGCAAGACCGAGGCCGTGCGTATGGCTCTCGCCAACGAGTTGCAACGGCGCGAGGCGTCGCTGGCCGAGTTCCTCGAACGCATCAAGCCGATGCAGGACAAGATCGCATCCTGTCCCCAAACCGGTCTCGCGGCGGACAAGGCGTTCTACGACAGCCTGTACGAGGACGAAGCCTGATGTTCGTCGATGCCTCGGCCATCGTCGCGATCTTGGTCCGTGAGCCGGGCTATGTGGAGCTGGCTGATTGCCTCCGCCGCGCCCCGGCGCCAACGACGAGCCCCCTGGCGATCGTGGAGTCCGTGCTCGCCATCGCTCGGATCGGTAGCGGCTCCTATCGGGATGTCGAAGCCACGGTTCGAAATTTCCTGGCGGAGACCGGTGTCGTCGTCGTCGCCGTATCGGATAACGACGCGACGGGTGCGCTCGACGCGCTTGCCCGTTACGGCAAGGGACGAGGCCATCCCGCCAGGCTGAACCTCGGCGACGCATTCGCCTATGCCTGCGCTCATAGCCGGGACGCGCCCCTGCTCTTCGTCGGCAACGACTTTTCGCAGACCGACATCCGCTCCGCCATGGCGTGATCCCTGGCGTGATCCTTCAGCGCGTGGCGATGACGGCGGCCGCTCCCGCCATGACGATGCCGGCGCCACGGTTGATCGCCCGCCGAGCGCGGCGCGAGGTGAAGGCCCGGTGCGCGCGGGCCGCCGCGAGGACATAGGCAAAAAGGATCGTGGTGAGAACGACGACGATGGTCGCGCCGATCTCGGCGATGCCGAGCGGAGTCGCGTGATCGAGATCGATCACGCTCGGTAGAAGCGCCAGGAAGAACAGGATCACCTTCGGATTTCCGAGAGTCAGCGCGAAACCGCCGAGGAAGAGCCTCAGCCGGCCATCGCCGTTCACGGTCTCGGGTGCCCTGTCATCCGGCGGGGCCGTCCAGGTGCGCCACGCGAGATAGGCGAGATAGAGCGCCCCGCCGTATCTGAGGGCGACGAAGACGGGCGCGACCGCCTGCATCGCCAGGGCGAAGCCGGCAGCGGTCAGCCCGAACCAGATCAGATCGCCGACGACGAAGCCTGCCACGAAGAAGGCGATTCCACCCGTTCCGCGCGCCAGCACCCGCGCCACGAGGGCGGCGATACCCGGCCCCGGCGAAGCGGCGGCGACCGTGTAGACGGCGACGAACAGAGCGAGACCGGACAGCGGCATCGGACGCGGCGGGGTGCAGGGTCAAGGCGGGACGATGCGCCCCTCCGCCACCCTTACCACATCCGCCCGCCCGGCAAGCTCGGCGAACAGCGCCTCGTCGGCGCCGGTCATCCAGACCTGGCCGGGCAGGGCCTCCAGCGCCTCGAACAGTCCCGCGCGGCGGCGCGGGTCGAGATGGGCGGCGACCTCGTCGAGCAGGATCAGCGGCGCGATGCCGCTCATCGCCTGAACCAGCCGCGCATGGGCCAGGACGAGGCCGACGAGCAGCGCCTTCTGCTCGCCCGTGGAAGCGGTGGCGGCGGGCACGTCCTTCGGGCCGTGGCGGACCACGAGATCGGTGGTCTGCGGCCCGACGAGGGTGCGGCCGGCGGCACGGTCGCGGGGGCGCCCCTGCTTCAGGGCGAGCCGGAAGCGGTCCTCCGCCTCGATGGCCGGCCAGACGGCGACGAGATCGTCGAGATCGCCTTCGAGTCTCACGGCGGCCCAGGGAAAGGGCGCGGCCTCGTCGCGCGTCTCGCCGATCAGGCGGTCGAGCCGCTCCACGGTCTCGCGCCGGGCGAGCGCCACGGCGACGCCGAGCTCGGCCACCTCGCGCTCGACGGCATCGAGCCATTGCCCGTCGCCGGCGCGCTCCTCCAGCAGGCGGTTACGCGAGCGCAGCGCCCGCTCCATCGCGGACACGCGCTGCCCGTGGGCGGCGTCCACCGCGAGCACCAGCCGGTCGAGGAAACGGCGGCGGTCGCCCGCCGGTCCACGGAACAGCCCGTCGAGATCGGGCGTCAGCCAGACGACGCGCAGATGCTCGGCGAAGGCGACGGGCGAGGAGGCCGGCGCCCCGTCGATCCGGCAGACCCGGCTCGCGCGCCCGTCATGGCCGGGGGGCTCGTAGCCGGTGCCGAGCCGGTGCTCGCTCTCGCCGCCGAGGGCGACGGAGACCGCGAAGCCCCCCGGACCGCCGACGCGCGGCATGGCGGACAGGTCCGCCCGGCGCAGGCCCCGGCCGGGCGAGAACAGCGAGATCGCCTCGAGCAGGTTGGTCTTGCCGGCCCCGTTCTCGCCCACCAGCGCCACGACCCTGGCCCCGACCGCAAGGTCGAGATCGGCATGGTTGCGGAAGTCGCGGGCGACGAGGCGGACGAGCCGCAGGCCGCCGGTGTCAGTCATGATGGAGGATGGCGGCGGCGATCAGCCGGTCGGCGACGGAAAATCCGCTCACACCCGCATCGGCATGAGCACGTAGAGCGCCGAGGCGCCCTCGCGGTCCTGGATCACCGTGGGCGAACCCGGATCGGCGAGCCTGAACAGGGCAGTGTCGCCTTCGAGCTGGCCGGTGATGTCGAGGAGGTAGCGGGCGTTGAAGCCGATATCGAGGCTCGCCGCATCGTAATCGACGTCGAGCTCCTCCGTGGCGCTGCCCGAATCCGGGTTGTTCACGGAGAGCGCGAGACGGCCCTCCTGCATGGCGAGCTTCACCGCGCGGCCGCGCTCCGAGGAGATGGTCGACACGCGGTCGACGGCGCGGGCGAAGGACTCGCGCTCCACCGTCAGGCGCTTGTCGTTGCCGGTGGGGATAACGCGCTGATAGTCGGGGAAGGTGCCGTCGATGAGCTTCGAGATCAGGGTCACGCCGCTCTCGAAGGTCAGCCGGATCTTGGCGGGGGACAGCTCGATGGCGACGCTCTCGCCGCCGTCGTCGACGAGCTTCTGGATCTCGGCCACCGCCTTGCGGGGCACGATGATGCCCGGCATGCCGCGCGCGCCCTCCGGCGCCTCCATCTCGACGCGGGCGAGCCGGTGCCCGTCCGTGGCGACGGCGCGCAGCTTCAGGGCGCCGTCGACCTCGATGGTGTGGAGATAGATGCCGTTGAGATAGTAGCGCGTCTCCTCCGTCGAGATCGCGAACTGGGTCTTGTCGATCAGGCGCTTGAGCTCGCCGGCCGGCAGCGAGAACCCGTGCGGCAGCTCGCCCGCCGCGAGGTCCGGGAACTCGTCCTGGGGCAGGGCGCCGAGCGAGAAGCGCGAGCGGCCGGAGCGGATCGTCATCTGGCCGGCATCGCCGCCGGTCTCCAGCGAGACCTGCGCGCCCTCGGGCAGCTTGCGCACGATGTCGTAGATGACATGCGCGGGCACCGTGGTGGCGCCGGCATCGGACACGTCGGCGGCGACGGATTCCGTCACCTCGATGTCGAGATCGGTGGCGCGCAGTTCGAGCCCCGAGCCGGTCGCCCGCAGCAGCACGTTGGCGAGGATCGGGATCGTGTTGCGCCGCTCGACGACGCGGTGCACGTGGCCGAGCGACCGAAGAAGGGCCGCGCGCTCGACAGTGACTCTCATCGTGACAAACTCTGGTCTTCGCGGATGACCGCCGCGGCCGGTGGCCTACGCATCGGGGCAGGCAGCTTGGCGAAGCGCCGCCGTGAAGGCAAGGCCGCGCTCAGGCGTTCCGGTGAGACATCGTGGCCGATGCGAAGGAGGGATTAGACCGGGCGGCGCGCCCTCGAGGGAGCGCCGCCCCGAGGAGCCTCAGTCCTGAAGCATCCGCTTCAGCAGCTCGACCTCGTCGCCGAGGACAGAATCCTCGCCGATCAGCTTCTCGATCTTGCGCACCGCGTGGAGCACCGTGGTGTGGTCGCGCCCGCCGAAGCGGCGGCCGATCTCCGGCAGGGAGCGCAGGGTAAGCACCTTGGAGAGGTACATCGCGATCTGGCGCGGCTTGACCACGGCGGCCGTGCGACGCTCCGACAGGATGTCCGAGCGCGAGACGTTGTAGCGCGAGGCCACCAGCTTCTGGATGTCCTCGATCTTGATGCGCTTGGGCTCGCGGTTCTTCACGAGGTCGCGGATCGCGGTCTCGGCCGTCTCCATGGTCACGGCGGTGCCGGTGAGCGTGGCATGGGCGAGGAGGCGGTTCACCGCGCCCTCGAGATCGCGGCCGTTGGCCGTGATGGCGCGGGCGACATAGGCCGCCACCGCAGGCGAGACGTCGAAGTTCGGGTGGGCCGTGCGCACAGCGGCGAGCCGGGCCGCGAGGATCGAGGTGCGCAGCTGCTCGTCCAGCGTGCCGATCTCGACCACGAGCCCCCCGGCGAGGCGCGAGCGGACCCGCTCATCGAGCGCGTCGAGCTCCGTCGGCGGACGGTCGGAGGCGACCACGACCTGCCGTCCTGCATCGATGAGGGCGTTGATGGTGTGGCCGAACTCAGCCTGGATCGACTTGCCCTGGATGAACTGCACGTCGTCGAGGATCAGCAGATCGATGGCGCGCAGGCGCTCCTTGAAGGCCAGGGCGTTCTGGGTCTTCAGGGCGTTGACGAAGCCGTACATGAAGCGGTCGGCGGTGAGGTAGATCACCCGGCGCCCCGCATCGCGCGCGACATGGCCGATGGCGTGCAAGAGGTGCGTCTTCCCGAGGCCGACGCCGGCATGGAAGTAGAGCGGGTTGTAGAGCGCGCCCTCGCCCTCGTGGCGGGAGACCCGCTCGGCCGCCGCATGCGCCAGGGCGTTGGAGCGCGCGACCACGAAATTGGCGAAGCTCAGGCGGGCGTCGAGGGGGGCGCCGGCGAAATCGTCGGCGCTCCCGCCGCCGCGATGCGAATCGTGATCGCCGCCGGCCGGGGCCTGGGAGGCAGGGGCCGAGAGCGGCGCCTGGGGGCTCGCCGCATGAAGCCGGGCGAGGGGGGCGGCCACCGGGTTCGGCTTGGCGATGCCGGGCACCGGCCGGGCGGGCGCGCCCGTGCCGCGCACGCCGACCTCAATGCGCGAGACCGTCTCGAGCTCGGTGCGGAAGGTGGCGAGCACGCGGTCGAGATAATGCGATTCGATCCAGCTCTTGAGGAATCGCGTGGGCACCGTCAGGCGGGCGGTGCCGCCCATGACGTCGTCGAGCTCCAGCCGCGCGAACCAGCTCGCGAAGATGTCCTCGCCGAGCTCCGCCCTCAGCCTGCGTTTCACACGCACCCAGGCGGCGGCATCCGCCGCCCCGCTCTCAGGAGTGCCGCCGTTCCGTCCCATATCGCCGCCGTCCGCCACGCTTCCGTCGACACGCATTCTCACTCTCCTCGCGCCGAGGACGGGGGCCCGCCTGTCGGAGCGCACGCACGCTTCACGCCTGGCGCCCCGCGATCGGCGGCGAGACGCATATTCCTCGCGGAGTCAACCCCTCCGCCATCGACGAAAGCCGACGATCCGGAGGCTATCAACAATTCGCTACGGTTCTCCTAACACTGGGACTTGCGGGGACGGGCCGCCAAGGCATCGCCCGCTCGGCGGCAACGGCCTCGCGAGTCGAGTCGGAATCCTCATCTTGGGGTCGATTCTCCGAGGCGGCGGATAGACTCTGAAAATGTCCATCCCCGGTAGGCTTTTGTTAAGCTACACTCACAGGAATGACTCCGCAACGCATCAATTTCTGATCAACCTTAACCGGCCGTCAGAGCGCCGCGCCCCGGCGGGAAGGGGCGGAGGGGAGGGGCGTGAAGCGGGAAGCTGGGGACGGGAGACGCCCCGAAAACGAAAAAAAGCCCGGCGCGGCGGCCGGGCTTTCTCAAATCCGATGGGTCCTGCGCGGCAGGTTCAGGCGGCGGCGAGGGACTTCACCCGAGCGGCGAGCCGGGAGACCTTCCGGGAAGCATTGTTCTTGTGAACGATGCCATGCTGCGCGGCGCGCATGATCTCGGGCTCCGCGGCGCGCAGGGCGCCGAGGGCGTTCTCCTGGTTGCCGGAGGCGATGGCCTCCTCGACCTTGCGGAGGAAGGTACGCATCCGCGAACGGCGCGAGCGGTTGATCGCCGTGCGCTTGGCGATCTTGCGGGTCATCTTCTTGGCCGACGGGGTGTTGGCCATGTGCATCCTCGTTTCGTCGGGTGACAGCGGCGACAGCCCGGTGTTCCGGGCGGAGGCCGACGCAGCAGGTGTCGGAATAGAGCGAACCGGGCACAGGCGTGAATCACGCGCACCCGGAGAAGCGCGGTCTATAGCCAGAGTGCCCCGCCGCGTCAACGCGCGCCGATGGCGGACGCGATCTCGGGCCGGCGTTCGAGGGCGCTCAGTCGCCGCCGCCCCCGCATCCCCCGCAGCCGCTTCCGCCGCTCCCGCTTCCGCAACCGGAGCCACCGCCGTCGCCTCCCCCTGAACCGCCCGCGCCGGAGGATTTCATGTAGCGG
Organism: Methylobacterium endophyticum; assembly: GCF_050591105.1. Taxonomy (NCBI): domain Bacteria; kingdom Pseudomonadati; phylum Pseudomonadota; class Alphaproteobacteria; order Hyphomicrobiales; family Methylobacteriaceae; genus Methylobacterium; species Methylobacterium endophyticum. The sequence goes on along the minus strand of NZ_JBNHES010000002.1, from coordinate 64,895 downwards.
AGATAGGCGGCCTGCGCGGGGTCCGCCGCCTCCAGCGCGGCGATGCCCGCGAGGGCGAAGGCGAGGGGCAGTTCCGCCGGCAGGGGCGCGCGGGCCGCGCGGGCGTGGCGGGTCCGCGAATGGGCGAGCGCCCGCGCCCCGGCACGGGTGCGCAGAACCGGGCGGCGGCGGTGCAGCATGAAAGCGGCGAAGGCGAGCAGCAGCATCGCCAGGATCAGGAGCCCAACCGGCCGGTCGCGAGAGAGCCCGACGACGAGCTTCGCAAGCCCGAAGGCGAGAGCGGCGGCGACGGGCGAGAGCATGATGGCCGAGAGCAGGGCGCCCAGGCGGGGATCGGGCACGAGACCACGGGCCACCAGGCGCCGCGCCATCGGCCCCAGCCGGCTCTTCACCGCCTTCGCGAAGGCTCCGCGCGGCGTCGGGCCGGCGGCGCAATCGAGGAAGGGCCGGATCTCCGGCGGCAGCGCGGCGTCGGCGGCATCGATCACGATGCGCTGTTCCAGGCTCTCCACGGAGGCCGCCCCGGAGGACAGCAGGGTCAGCGCGACCAGGTCCGCCGCCCGGTCCGCGCCGCCCGCGACATAGGCAAGTTCGAGGGTGTTCAGCGTGCCCGGCTCTCCATCCGGCGAGAGGGCCTGCAAGACGAGGCGGGTCAGCGGGCCAAGCAGGATCGAGAGCAGCAGAGTGCCGACGGCGACCTTGAGATAGAGCCACAGGAAGGCCGCCCCGTTCAGGTCGAGGGGGTTGCCCGTCTGCGCCTCGGCGGGATGAGGCACGAGGATCAGCGCCAGCGGGGCGAGCACCGCCGCGATCCGCCACGGCAGAGCGAATCGTGGACGCGGGATCACCAGAACCTGCTCCGTATCGACCATCCGATACCGGGGCGAGACGCGGAACCGCTCCCGCGTGCCGGGCCAGAAGCGTGGGTCCGGCAGCCCGAAACGGCGCTCGTAGCGGGCGAGCGTGCCGGCATACTGCTCGCGGAAGCGTCCTCCCTCGGCAGCGCCTCCGGCGGTCGGTTGGTGATGGAGCGGCCCCCGCAGCACCCCCGCGCACCACACGTCCCAGTAGTCCCGCGAATAGGTCAGGTGCAGGTGCCAGACGGCGTCGACCTCCTCGCTCGGCGTCGCCGGCATCCGGCCCGTCATCGCCAGGAAGCAGAAACGGCGGTACTCCTCGATCGCGCCGAGGGCGAAGCCGCGCCGCCAGCCCATGTCGGCGGCGAGCCGCCCGGCGAAATCGAGGGCGATCTCCGGCCGCTCGAAGGGATGGCGCGCGATCCGCTCCCAGAGCGCCAGTTGCTCGGCGCTCCATGCGGCCGATTCGATCTCCGACATGCCGCCCCCTCGGCTGGCGCCGCGCCGCGCGACGATCGAGCCTGCCCGATATGGACCGGCGACGGCAAGCCGGCCGGTTGATCCCGGCCGAGGCGCGGAGCGTCGTGCGGCAGGGACCGGCCTATCCGAGCTTCGATATCGACGCCCATGATTTGGCCCATGCGCCAGGCACCGGAAAGCCGGAGATCGGCGGCTTCACCCGCCGCGAGGCGCTCCATCCGATGAGGACATCGCGGCGGCTCGATCTCGTCGGCGCGGACCTCGTGGAGATCGCCGCGCCGCTGGATCCATCCGGCGGCACACTGCTCTGCGAGATTCTGTGCCTGCGCTGGCCGACGCCCTCGCGATGCGCCGGCAAAAGCCGCACAGGAGGCCGGGGAAGCGGCCTGAGCAGTCCTCAGCCGGGGGAGCGGGTGCTCGTCTGGACCACGCTCGCCGCGCCGGCTGGAGCGGATGGGACGGACGCCGCGCCCAGCGCCGCGACGGCATGCACGCCGATGATCGGCCCAAATACGATGCCCATCATCACCGCGAGCACCAGCATCACGCTGTTGTCGGCATGCGCGCGGGAACGGCCGGCACCGGTGCGGAAAAGGGAAAGGGTCTGTACGCTCATGGCTCACCTCGTACGACCGGCCTTCATGGGCCAGTCGCGGGAGAGCCGGATCAGGAGATCAGGCGAGGCTCACGCGGTCGGCCGCAATCGGCGCGGTCCATCGACTACTGTCGCTGGGCATAGAGTTCGTAGGTTCCTGCGGAGCCGCGTGACGGGCCGAGAGCCGGATCGCGCGGACGGTGGCGACATCCTACGGATGCCGTGGTTCGTCAAGTGTTAACGCGCGACAACGTTCCCGCATCGCGATGACGGGGCGTGGACAAACCGGCTCAACCTTAACCGGCGATCATCCCGGCAAGGCGCTCGACGAGGCGGCGGGCGACCTCGTCCTTGTCGAGGGTCGGCCAGGTCTCGACGCTGCCGTCACGCGCGATCAGGTGGACGGTGTTGCGGGTGCCGCCCATGACGCCGCCCTCCGGCGACACGTCGTTGGCGACGAGCAGGTCGCAGCCCTTCCGCGCGATTTTTCGGCGCGCGTGGTCGAGCACGGTCTCGGTCTCCGCCGCGAAGCCGACCACGAGGGGAGGGCGGCCGGCGGACAGGGCCGAGACGGTGGCCAGGATATCCGGGTTCTCGACCACGGCGAGGGGGGCCGGCGCAGTGCCGTCCTTCTTGATCTTGGCGCCGCGTGCCTCGGCCGGACGCCAGTCGGCGACGGCGGCCGCGAAGATCGCGATCTCGGCCGGCAGCGCGGTCTCCACCGCCGCCAGCATCTCGCGCGCGGTCTCGACGCGCAGGACGGTCACGCCGGCCGGATCGGGAATCGAGACCGGCCCGGAGACCAGCGTGACGGCGGCGCCCGCCCGCGCGGCGGCCTCGGCGACGGCGTGGCCCTGGCGGCCGGAGGAGCGGTTGGCGATGTAACGGACCGGATCGATGGGCTCATGCGTCGGCCCGGAGGTGACGAGCACGCGCTTGCCGGCGAGCGATCCCTGGGGGGCGCGGCCCGACAGGAAGCCGATGCCGGAGGATGCTCCGCCGGCCTTCGCCAGCATCGCCTCCAGAGCGTCGGCGATCTCGTTCGGCTCGGCCATCCGGCCCGGCCCGGTCTCGGCCTCGGCCATGGGGCCGTCGTTGGGGCCGACCACCGTCACGCCGTCGCCCCGGAGCGCGGCGAGGTTCCGGCGGGTCGCGGGATGGGCCCACATGCGCACGTTCATGGCCGGCGCGATCAGGATCGGCAGGGTGGTGGCGAGCAGCACCGTCGCGGCGAGGTCCGGGCAGAGCCCGTTCGCCATGCGCGCCATGATGTTGGCGGTGGCCGGCGCCACCACCACGGCATCCGCCTCGCGGGCGAGCCGTATATGGCCGATCTCCGCCTCGTCGGCCCGGTCGAACAGGTCGGTATGGGCCCGTTCGCCGGCGAGAGCGGCGGCGGCCAGCGGCGTCACGAATTCCTGCGCGCCGGCCGTCAGAATCGGCCGGACCCGCGCCCCGCGCTCGCGCAACCGCCGGATCAGGTCGAGCGCCTTGTAGGCCGCGATCCCGCCGCCGATGACGAGGAGGATTCTCTTGCCGGAAAGGGAAGCGGTCATGGGATCAGGAACGGCCTTCGGCGGGGCTTCGTCAATCGGGGTCGTGCCGCATGCTCATGCGAGCGGGCGACGGGCGGCGTGGCGCACGCCGTGGATGACGATCTCCTGCTCCCGCACCTGATAGAAAACCAGATACGGGTAGGGCGAGGCCACCATCCGGCGCAGGTGCCCTCGACCGGCGATCTGTCCGGCATGAGGCCGCTGCGTCAGCAATGTCGTGATCGCCTGAACGCGCTTCTGGACACGGCGAGCGCCCTGCGGAGACGCGGCCGCGATATGGGCGAGGATCGCGGCGAGTTCAGCGGCCCCCCGTCGGGTGTAGCGAAGCCTCACAGCCCATGCTTCGCCCAGATGGCCCGGATCTCCTCGTCGCTCGCGAACTCGCCGCGTTCCGCCTGCGCCAGCGATTCCGCGAAGGACGCCTCCTCATCCGGGGTGAGCGGGAGGCCGGCCTGCTCTTCCCCTGCCAGTTGCAGGAGAAGGCGGGCGAGATCGTCCTGCACCTCGGGCGGCAAAGCCCGCACCGTCTCGACGGCACGGTCCAGCAAGTCGGTCACGAGGTCGTCCTCCCGGTTCCGCACGGCGGGGGCCCCACGATATCGCAACCCTACCGGAACGCCATCACCAGAGCCCCCACGGCGATAGCCCAGAGCGCCAGGGTCGACCAGATCGCGCGGCGCCTTTCCAGGCCGGCGAGGGCGCGCAGTTGCACGGCGTCGGCCGCCTCCTCCTCGTCGAGACGCACCAGCACGCGGCGCAGGCGCTGGGCGATGTCGGGGATGTCGGCGACGACGTCGGCGAGGGTCAGCGCGGCGCGGCCCGCGCCCTCCACCCGGCCGATGGGGCCGAGATTGCGACCGATCCAGGCGCGCACCACCGGCTCGGCCGTGCTCCACATGTCGAGGCGCGGATCGAGGCTGCGGGCGACGCCCTCCACCACGACCATGGTCTTCTGGAGCATCACCAGCTCGGTGCGGGTGCTCATGTCGAACAGCGCCGTCACGTCGAAGAGGAGCGTCAGCACCTTCGCCATGGAGATCTCGTCGGCGCGGCGCTGGTGGATCGGCTCGCCGATGGCGCGGATGGCCTGGGCGAAATCGTCCACAGAATGGTGGCGCGGCACGTAGCCGGCGTCGAAATGCACCTGCGCCACCCGCTTGTAGTCGCGCAGGATGAAGCCGAGCAGGATCTCCGCCAGGAACCGCCGCTCCGGCATGCCGAGCCGGCCCATGATGCCGAAATCGACGGCGACGAGCTGGCCCGCCGCGTCCACGAACAGGTTCCCCTGGTGCATGTCGGCGTGGAAGAAGCCGTCGCGGATGGCGTGCCGCAGGAAACTCTGGATCACGGTCCGGCCGATGACCTGAGGGTCGTGCCCGGCCGCGACGATGGCCGAGCGCTCGTGGAGCGGCGTGCCGTCGATCCACTCGCTGGAGAGAACGTCGCGCGCCGTCAGCTCCCATTCCGGCCGGGGGACGCGGAAATCCTCGTCGTCCCTGGTGTTCTGCGCCAGCTCCGACATGGCGGCGGCTTCGAGCCGGAAATCCATCTCCATGGTGACGGAGCGGGCCAGGATCTCGACCACGTCGCGGGGGCGCAGCCGCTCGGCCTGGGGCGAGAGCGCGTTCACGATGCGCGCCATGAAGCGCATGGCCTGGAGGTCGCGCTGGAAGCGCTCGCGCACCCCCGGCCGCATGATCTTGACGGCGAGCACGCGCCGCGTCCCGTCCGCATCGATCACGGTGGCCTTGTGGACCTGGGCGATGGAGGCCGCAGCCACCGGCTCGCTGAAGGTCGCGTAGAGCTCGGCCACCGGCCTGTTGAAGGCGGCCTCCACCACCTTCACCGCGATGTCCTGCGGGAAGGGCGGCACCCGGTCCTGGAGCTTCTCGAGATCGATGGCGGCGGCCATGCCGACGATGTCGGGCCGCGTCGCCAGGAACTGCCCGAACTTGACGTAGGAGGGTCCGAGCCGGGTCAGCGCCTTCGACAGCCGCGCGGCGCCGTCCCCCGCGCCGGGCCGCTCCAGCAGGCGCCCGAGCTTGAGGGCGAGGCGCAGATGCGGCGGCAGCTGCGCCGGGTCCATGAAGGACAGGCCGCCCTCGCGCGCCAGCACGAAGCCGACATGCGCACCGCGCAGCAGATGAATCAGCGCCCCGATCATGCGCTCAGGCCGGACCGAGCCGCATCAGGAAACCTTCCAGCCCGAGTGGATCGCCACGATCCCGCCGGACAGCGTGCGGTGGGTAACGTGGCGCAGGCCCGCCTTCTCGATCATGCCGGAGAAGACGCCGGGGGTCGGGAACTTGCGGATGGATTCCACGAGGTAGCGGTAGGATTCCGCGTCGCCCGCCACCCTGGCGCCGATGCGCGGAATGACGTGGAAGGAATAGGCGTCGTAGATCCTGTCGAGCACCGGCAGGTCGACCTTCGAGAACTCCAGGCAGAGGAAGCGCCCGCCGGGCTTGAGCACCCGCCGGGCCTCGGCCAGCGCCGCATCGATGCGCGGCACGTTCCGAATGCCGAAGGCGATGGTGTAGGCGTCGAAGGTGTCGGACGGCAGCGGCAGCGTCTCGGCGTTGCCGGTGACGAAATCCACGCGCCCGTCATACTTGCCCTCGGCCCGCTCGGCGCCGACCCGCAGCATGTCCTCATTGATGTCGAGCACGGTGACATGCGTCGCCGGGCCGCCCGCGTCGAGGACGCGGAAGGCCACGTCCCCGGTGCCGCCGGCCACGTCGAGATGGCGGAAGGGGCGCTCCTTCGGCGGGCGCACCATGGAGACGAGCTGCGATTTCCAGACCCGGTGGAGCCCCCCCGACATCAGGTCGTTCATCAGGTCGTAGCGCTTGGCCACGGAACGGAAGACGGCGTCCACACGGCCCTGCTTCTCGCCGAGCGCCACGCGCTCGAACCCGAAATCGGCGCCGTCGTCGTCGGGTCCCGGCTCGCCTGTACGCATGCTGTCCACCTTCGATGCCGCGCCTCCATAGCGAAGCGGCGGACAAACCGCCATCGGTGGACAGAAACCGCGCGCGGATTGCTTCGTGAAAAAAATTTATGTCAATTGTTCATCTACGGTGTTCACATTCTGAAGCAAAGCCTTTGAAGCTTGAATCAGAAAGTAATTCCACTTAGTATTCGCCCTGTTATATCGTGGATTTTTGAGAAATGAGCGATGTGTATGATGCTGAGATAATATCTATTATTTATGACGGAGGACTAGCGACATCAGGTCAACTAAAATTTTATGAATTCAGCAGAGCCAGCTATGGTTTTGCACGAATGATTACAACTATCGAACATTTTAGAAGAACCGGAAATGTGGCACAAAGAATTTCAAGAAAGAATTATGTCGATGTAATTATCAAAGCACCCGAAAGAGGGTCGTTTCCTATAGATATTTTGATTCCTATCGCGCACCAAATAGCTCAGGAAGCGCCAAAATTTGCACATATACCAATAAAAATTTTTATAAAATATATTATGGATTCTGTTAAAGGCCTTCTGACAAAGAAGCAGGAAAATGAAATACTAGAACTGACAAAAATTTTTCTGAAAAATGAAAAAGAAAGAACTGAACAATCTCGACTTGAGACTGACCGCGTGCAGGCAATCCGCGACATGAACCGCGATAGTAATGTCACGGCGCAAGCGGCAATTGACGTAATCGATTCTCTACTAAAAAACAGCGACGCGCGGATTGGTTATACCGACAGCTCCGCAAAATCTATGAATAGCATACGCAACAGTCTCTCCGAAAGAATAGAACGCGAAAAAGAATTCCAGCCGTATAAAAATGATCTTTCTCGCGTTGGCTCTCAAAAAATGGCGAAACTAACTCGGAAAGTTAGGCCACAAATAGCAGAAATAGGATTACCTTTGAGGAATTCTGCCGAGACCGTAAAATTCTCCGCAGAGAGCGATAGAAAAACATTTGCAACGTTTGATAAAGATTCGATCGCCGATGTTAATAGTAGAACAATAGATGATAAAAGCACCGTCTGCGAAGTAAGATTCATATCTTACGATAAAGATCTCGGTAGCGGGAAACTAGATATTGCAGACGAGGATATTCGTAGACTTTCTTATTCATTGCCATATGAATTGAAATATACACTTCAGAAAAAAAGTCTTAATTGCAATCGAATTCGGTCCGGTTAATTCAAGGATTCGATATTTTAGAAATAAAGACTCCTCAATAACTTCTGCACAAATAGAAGAAATACATGTCGATATTTCTGATTATGAGGACGAAAATGACGAATGATTATAAAATATTTTGTTTTCTGATTTGACGGAACCCATAATAGCATTAAGTTTTGTATCGAAAAAGGGTATGAAACACAAAGATTTATCGCTTATATCCGTGGCATGCCGGAGCTTCCCGAGGTCGAGACCGTGCGCCGGGGGCTGGCCCCCGCCATGGTCGGCGCGCGCGTCGGCCGGCTCACCCTGCGGCGGCCGGACCTGCGCTTCCCCTTCCCGGAGGATTTCGTCCGCCGCATCGAGGGGCGGACCGTCACGGCCTTGGACCGGCGGGCGAAATACCTCGTCGCCGGGCTCGATTCCGGCGAGAGCCTCGTCATGCATCTCGGCATGAGCGGGCGCTTCGACGTGAGGCTGCCGGACGGCACCAACCTCTCGCCGGGGGATTTCTACCTCGAAGGGGCGCAGGGCAACGCCAAGCACGACCACGTCGTCATGGCGATGACGAGCGGGGCGACCATCACCTACAACGACGTGCGCCGCTTCGGCTTCATGGATCTCGTGCCCACCGAGGAGCTTCCCGCCTGCCGCCACTTTGCGGGCATGGGTATCGAACCTCTCGGCGGCGAGCTGACGGGGGAGGCCGTCGCGCGGCTCTTCCGGCATAGGATCGCCCCGCTCAAGGCCGCGCTGCTCGACCAGCGCCTGATCGCGGGCCTGGGCAACATCTATGTCTGCGAGGCGCTCCACCGGGCGGGGCTCCATCCCGAGACGCCGGCCGGCATGTTGGCGACGGCGACGGGACGGCCGACGCCGAAGGCACGTCTTCTCGCGAAGGTGATCGGGCAGGTGCTGAGCGAGGCCGTGGCGGCGGGCGGCTCGACGCTGCGCGACTACGCCCACACGGACGGCACGGCCGGCGCCTTCCAGCACGCCTTCCGGGTCTACGACCGGACGGGCCATGCCTGCACGGCGCCGGGCTGCGCGGGCGTGGTCGCGCGGATGGTGCAGTCGGGACGCTCGACCTTCTACTGCGCCTCCTGCCAGCCGCCGCTTACACAACCGGCACGGCAATTTCGCCACAAAGACGGGTAGTTTCCGCCTCCCGACCATGGGCGCGGCCCCGTCCGACGCGCATTGGATGCGGAGGCGCCGGGCGCTTTCGGGCGCCCTCCGACGCGGCGATCGCGGTTCGTCGCGAAAGGGTGCGATACGACAGAGGTTTGGGGCCGTCGTCCGATCCGATGGGATAAGGTACGGCCCTCAAAGAGCCCGAGCAGGTTTTCGATGTTCTTCCGCCGACGCCAGACGCCCGCGCCGACACCGACCGCCTCCGACGAGCCGGCGCTGCCGGGCCGTCTCTCGCCGCGCTCCCCCGGCGAGGCGATCAAGCCCACGGCCGCGCCGCCCCCGCCGGAGGAGCCCGAGCGCCGCCGAGGCGGGCTGCTCGCCACGGTGAGCGGGCTGCTCACCTTCGCGGTGGTGCTCGCCATCGGCGCGATGATCGGACTGACGCTGTTCCAGCGCCAGGTGCGCGAGCCGGGGCCGCTCGCCGCCGACAAGGTGGTGGTGATCCCGACCCGCAGCGGCACCGGCGAGATCGCCGAAATCCTCCAGCGCGAGGGCGTCATCACCCATACCGGCCTGTTCGAGCTCGCCGCCCGCTTCGGCGGCAAGCCGCCGCTCAAGGCCGGCGAGTACAGCTTCAAGGCCCATGCCAGCATCTCGGACGCCATCGACACCGTGACGAGCGGGCGGCAGGTGCAGCACGCCATCACCTTCCCCGAGGGGCTGACCAGCGAGCAGATCGTCGGGCGGCTCAACGAGAACGACATCCTCACCGGCGAGATCGGCGAGATTCCCCCCGAGGGATCGCTCCTGCCCGACACCTACAAGTTCGAGCGCGGCGCCACCCGCCAGCAGATCGTGAACCTCATGCGCGCCAAGCAGCGCGAGGTGCTCAACCAGATCTGGCTGCGCCGCAACGGCGAGGTGCCGGTGAAGACCCCGGCCGAGATGGTGACGCTCGCCTCCATCGTGGAGAAGGAGACGGGCCGCGCCGACGAGCGGCCGCGCGTGGCCGGCGTCTTCGTCAACCGCCTCAACAAGCGCATGAAGCTGCAATCGGACCCGACCATCGTCTACGGCATCGTCGGCGGGCGCGGCACCCTCGGGCGCGGCATCCGGCGCGACGAGATCGAGCGGGCGACACCCTACAACACCTACGTGATCGAGGGCCTGCCGCCGGGCCCCATCGCCAATCCCGGCCGCGCCGCGCTGGAGGCGGTCGCCAACCCGTCGCGGACGAAGGACCTGTTCTTCGTGGCCGACGGCACCGGCGGCCACGTCTTCGCCGAGACCCTGGAGGGCCACAGCCGCAACGTCGCCCGCTGGCGGCAGGTCGAGAAGGCCCGGCAGGCCCCGACGCCGGACGCCGCCCCCGTCGACAAGGCCGACCCCGGCGCCGATCCGGCCGCCGTTCCGAACCGCGCCTCGGCCTTCGGGCCGGGCGGCGCGGTGGCGGCGGACGGCACGTCTACCCCGGCCGCCGCCCGCCCGCGCGCCTTCGACGCCTCGGAGGGCACCAAGCTCGACCCGCTGAAGAACAAGACCTACGATCTCGGCTCGCCCAAGACCGTGCCGGTGCTCAAGCAGCCCTGACGGCCGAAGGCCGAGGGGCAAGCGTCGATGATCTCCAGCATGACCGGGTTCGCCCGCGCCGCCGGCACCTCGGGGCCGGTGCAGTGGGCCTGGGAGGTCCGCAGCGTCAACGGACGCGGGCTCGACGTGCGGGTGCGGGTGCCGAACGGCTTCGAGGCGGTGGGCGAGGTCGCCCGCACCGCGCTCCAGAAGACCCTCGGCCGGGGCCAATGCCAGCTCTCGCTCGGCCTGACCCGGCCGGAGACGGCCGCGCGGGTGCGCGTCAACGAGGCGCTGCTGGCATCGCTGGCCGAAGCCGTGGCGCGGGTGCCGGTGCCCGAGGGGATCGCCCCCGCCACCATGGACGGTCTCCTGGGCATCCGCGGCGTGATCGAATCGGACGAGCAGCCGGCGGCGGAGGCCGAATCCCTCGCCCGCGACCTCGCGGAAGGCGTGGTGCGGCTGGTGGCCGACCTCGTCGAGAGCCGCAGGGCCGAAGGCAGGCAGTTGCAGGAGATCGTCGCCGGCCAGCTCCACGCGATCGCCGAGCTGACCATGGCGGCCGAGGGCTGCCCCGCGCGCAGGCCCGAGGCCGTCCGCGAGCGGCTGGCGGCGAGCGTCGCGGCGCTCTCCGAGACCGGGCTCGACCCCGAGCGGCTGCACCAGGAGGCGGTGCTGCTCGCCGCCAAGGCCGACGTGCGCGAGGAGCTCGACCGCCTGCGCGCGCATCTCTCGGCGGCGGGCGACCTGCTCGCGGCCGGCGGCGCGGTAGGCCGGCGGCTCGATTTCCTCTCCCAGGAGTTCGGCCGCGAGGCGAACACCCTCTGCGCCAAGGCCAACGACGTGTCGCTGTCGCGGATCGGACTCGACTTGAAGGCCGTGGTGGAGCAATTCCGCGAGCAGGTTCAGAACATCGAGTAGGATGCTCCTTGCGCGCGATGCAGGCGACGGCCAGGACGACAGACGGCGGCGACCGCGAGCGGGAGGCGCGCCGATGAACGACGGTCCCATCGATGCGGGCTTCATCGGCCGGCGAGGGCTGATCCTGATCCTGTCCTCGCCCTCCGGCGCGGGCAAGACGACGCTGACCCGCAACATCGCGCAGGCTGGCGGCTGGGGGCTCGAACTCTCGATCTCGGTGACGACGCGGACCAAACGCCCGTCCGAGATCGACGGCCGCCACTATCACTTCATCGACCGCGAGACCTTCATCGCCATGAGGGACCGCGACGAGCTGCTCGAATGGGCGGAGGTCCACGGCAACTTCTACGGCACGCCCCGCAAGCCCGTGGAGAAGGTGCTGATGGACGGCCGGGACATGATCTTCGACATCGACTACCAGGGCACCCGGCAGGTGCGCTCGAAGCTTGCCGACGACGTCGTCACCGTCTTCATCCTGCCGCCGAGCATGCCGGAGCTGCGCCACCGCCTGGAGCGCCGGGCGGAGGACACCCCCGCCGTCATCGAGAGGCGGCTGAAGAACGCCAGCGTCGAGATCGAGCGCTGGACGGAATACGATTACGTCATCGTCAACGACGACCTCGAACGCTCCTTCAACACGCTCGCCGGCATCGTCACCGCCGAGCGCACGAAGCGCACCCGCAACACGGGACTCGAAGCCTTCGTCGAGGGGCTGCTGGCCGAGAGCGGTTTCGTATAGAGCATGTCTAGGAGAAGCGGCTTCCGGTTCTCCGTCCGGACATACGGCACAACAGCAACCGAGAGTCTGTCAGGCGCTGCCGGGAGCGACTGACAGGCCCTCTGCGCGGCGGACGCTGCCAGTCAGGCGGCGGCGGTTCCGGCCGGGGCGCAGAGCCAGAGCCGCATCGCCTCGAAGAGCGCGTCGGCCGTCGCGACGATGGCCGGGGCGTCCGCCTCCGGCGCCTCGTCCAGCCGCGCGCAGAAGGACCGCCACAAGGCACCGGCCTGGTCGCCATGGCCGCCGTAATAGGCCGCCCCCGCCTCCGCATCGAAGCCGTGCAGCGCGGCGACGCGGCGGCCGATGACCTTCCCGCCGAGCGTCGAGCCTTCGAGCACGTAGAGCGCCCCGAGCGCCTGGGCCGGGCCCGACAGCGTCATCGGCTCGGGGCGGGGCAGGGCGGCGATCTCCGCCTCCGAAAGACCGAGATGGCGAAGGTCCGCGTCGAGCAGCGCGAGCCGGCGCCGGGGCGCGAAGAACGCATCGTCGGCAAGCGCCCGCCCGATCTCCGGCTCGATCATGGCGTGGAAGCCGCGCAGGCGCCCGAGCAGGCCGCGATAGCCCTCGAGGCTCGCGATCCGCTGCTCCCAGGCGAGGTCGCGTTCCAGCGCCTCGTGGGCGGTCGCGGTCTCCTCGCGCAGGCGCCACCGCAGGTTTCCGGTCCGGTCGCTCATGTCGTCGTCGCTCATGCCGTGATGGTGAAACAGGCGCCCGGCGCGTTGGCGACCTCGAGCCGCGCGTCGATCTGGTCGAGCATGCCGCGCACGAGCTTCATGCCGAGCCCTGTGCCGCGCGGCCTCGCCTGGGCCCAGTCGTCGGGCAGGCCCTCGCCGTCGTCGCAGACGCGCAGGCGCACCGCCCCCGCCTCGCCGCCAGAGACGGTGACGGCGACGCGGCTGCCGCCGGCGGGCTTCGCCGCGTATTTGAACGCGTTGGTGACGAGCTCGGTGGCGATGAGCGAGAGCGCCACCGCCTTGCGGTAGGGCACCATCAGCCCCGGCTCGGCGGTGAGATCGACGGCGTGCACGCCCCCCGCCATGCCGACGAGATCGTTGCAGAGGTTCTCGATGGTCTGGCCGAGATCGACCTCCTCGATGGTCTCCGCCTGATAGAGGCTGTCATGTACCCGCGCGACGCTCATGACCCGCGCGGCGGTCTCGGCGAAGGCCTGGCGCGCGTCCGGGTCCGTCACCTGCCGGCGCTGCATGTGCAGGAAGGCCGAGACGATCTGGAGCGAGTTCTTCACCCGGTGGTCGATCTCGCGGGTGAGCAGGTCCTTCTGCGCGAGCAGGCGCTCCTTCTCCGCCAGCAGCCCGGTCAGCTCGTCGATCTTGCGGCGCTGGCGCAGGACCACGCCCTCCACCGCGCGGGCGAAGGAGGCAGCCATCGACACCTGCCACTCGGCGAAGGGCGTCGCGGAGCCCGAGCGCTCCTCCACCCAGCGCTCGAAGGAGCGGCGCGGCAGCACGGCGACGGAGCCGCTGCCGGCGATCACCGGCTTTCGCGGGTCGCCGCTCCAGGTGACGGTGCTCGTCACCTCGGGCCGGAACCACAGCAGCAGGTGCTCGCGCGCATCGTCCACGAAGGCGGCGAGCAGCCCGCTCGCGATCTCGTGATGGACCTGCGCCTGCGGGAAGACCGTCCCGAGGGCAGGGCTCGCATAGGCCGTCTCGCCGGCGGGAAGCGTCGCCTTCAGCCAGTCCGCGATGGCCCGCACCGCCTCGTCGGGGGGCGAGCGGCCGATCAGGGTCACGTTCCCGCCGGAGAGGATGCCGGCCCCCGTCGCGCCGAACAGGTCGAGCAGCGTCTCCGGCCCCGAGGTCAGCTCGTGGACGAAATCGTCGGAGCGGGTGAGGCGGCGCACGAGCCGGGCCTCGATGTCGAGATGCGCCTGGCGCTCCGCCCAGAGCCGACGGCCCTCGATCTCCTGCACGCGCATGGCGAAGGCGTCGGTGAGCACGCTGGCGGCGGCGCGGGTCTCGGGGGAGACGTAATGCGGGCGCCGGTGGTGGCCGATCATCAGGCCCCAGAGCGCCCCGTCCACCAGGATCGAGACGGACATCGAGCCGTTCACGCCGAGATTGCGCTGGTATTCGAGATGGATCGGCGAGAGTGTCCGGTTCTGCGCGTAGCTGAGGTCGACGGGCGCGTTGCCCGCCTCCGGCGTGGTGGCGACGAGGGGCACCGGCACGCTGTCGCGGTCCGATACGAAGCGGCTGCGCGCCTTCGTGTAGAGGGCGCGGGCCTGGGCGGGGATGTCGGAGGCCGGGAAACGCAGGCCCAGGAGCGAGCGCGACCAGTCGTCGGTCTTGTCCTCGCCGATGGCCTCGCCGTTCCACTCCGCGTCGAAGCGGTAGACCAGCACGCTCTCGAAGCCGGTGAGCATGCGGATCTCGCAAGCCGCGATGCGGGCGGCTTCCGCCAGGGTCGGGGCGGCGCGCAGGCTGACGACGGCAGTCTTGACGTCGAGCTGGCTGGCGCAGCCGAAATCCTCCGGCCGGTCGGGAGCGCGTTCCAGCTCCACGATGATGCGTCCGGCATGGGCGTGGACCACCGCGTAATGGAGGGCGTCCGCGCCGGGCAGCGCCACGGTCGTGCGCAGCGAGCGCCCGTCCGACAGGGTGCCGGCCGCGAGCCGGGTGCGGATCAGGTTGACGAAGGCGGGGGGCATCACCTCGCCGAGCCGGCGCCCGGCGAGGGAGGCCCCGCTTTCCGGCAGCATGTCGGCGATGTTGACGCTGTGGGCGGTGATGGCGAAGCTGTCCGCGTCGGAGGCGAGCAGCACCGCGTTCGGCTGGATCGAGCCCGGCAGGTGGATGGGCTCGCGCTCGCACAGGGACGGGTCCACGGGCTCGGCGCGGGAGCGCTGTCCGACGGCGGCGATCACCGCCTCGCGCGATTGGCCGGCGCCCAGCGTCTCCAGCGGCTCGACCACCACCCAGTAGCGCCCGGCCTCCCGCCCCTGGCTCAGCCGCACGCGCGCCCGCAGCGGCTGCGCCTGGGAGCCGAAGATGAACTCGAAGCGCTCGTCGAGCCGGCCGCGCCGGATGCCCGCGACGAAGCGTCCGTAGAAGGCGGGCACCCATGTCGCCGGGGCGACGTCGTGGAAGAAGTTCCGCCCCGTCACCGCCGATGCGGAGAGCCCGGAGAAGGCGGAGGCCGCATCGTTGTAGGAAAGAACAGTGCCGGTGGCGTCCAGCCCGATCACGCCGATATCGAGACGATCGCGCTCATCGGCGGTGAGCGCGTCGGGGTCGATCAGGCCTGTCTCTGTCGATGAGGGCTGCATGAGCGCCTGGAGCGTTGCATTGCCGGTGGTATGGCCGCTGCATGGGGCGAGCGCAATGCACGATGGCGGCAGCCCTTCGGAAACACAGATGCGCCGGCTCAGCTCGCCATGGTGAGGACCGCGCCTCCGTCCACCCGCAGGTTCTCGCCGGTGATGAAGCTCGCCTGCTCGGAGCAGAGGAAGGCGACGGCCGCCGCGACCTCCTCCGGGCGCCCGCGGCGACGGCGCACCATGCCGGGCCGCTTCTCGGCGAGGAAGCTCTCCACGGCCTCGTCGAAGGAGACGCCGAGCTCGGCGGCGCGCTTCTCCATCATGGCGTCGGTCATCGGCGTCGCGATGAAGGCGGGCGCGACCGCGTTCACCATGATTCCATCGGCGCCGTAGGCCTTGGACAGGCCCTTGGTGAGGTTGAGGAGCCCGGCCTTGGCGGCGCAGTAGGGCAGCTCCTCCACATAGGGCTGCACGGCGTCCTCGGAGGTGAAGAACACGATCCGCCCCCACTTGGCCGCCCGCATGCCGGGGATGAAGGCGCGGGCCGTGCGCACGGCGGCCATCAGGTCGGCCTGGATGGTCTCCATCCAGCCCTCGTCGCCGATGTCGAGGAAGTCGCCTGTGGCGCCGGTCACGCCCGCCGCGTTGACGAGGATCGTCGGCGCCTCGCCGAAGGCCGTGTCGGCGAAGCGCCTCAGGGTGTCGGCCCCCTCCCGCGTGCTCAGATCGGCGGCGACGGCCCGGACCTCGCCCAGCGCCGAAAGCTCTTGCGCGGCGGCCCGGACCTTGGCGTCGTCGAGATCGCTCAGCACGACCCTGACGCCTTCGCGCAGCAGGTATTCGGCGCTGGCCCGCCCCAGGCCGGAATCGCCGCCCGTGACCACCGCCACGCGCCCGCCGATACCCAGATCCATCGTGATCGCTCCAAGGGATGTGCGGCGCGGATCGATCCAGGCCGGCCTACGCCGCCCGGTCTCAAGACCGGCGACGCTTGCAAACCCGCGCGGGAAGCGAACGTTCCTGCGGGGCGGTCGCGCTCGCGGGAGCGGGCGATCCGCCGTCAGCGGGGGGAGGGCGCGGGCATCGTCTCGGAGCCCGCGTGCCGGCCGGGATGCTTCAGCGCGCTGTAGGCCACGTTGCCGAAGCTGCCGATGGTGACGTGCCAGTCGGCGGCCTTGCGGGCCTCTTCCGGCTGCGCCCGGCAGAAGGCCGAGGTGATGCCGTTGACGACGTCGTCGTCCTTCATCTCCTGGCCTCCCGCAGCCTTCACCTTCGGCAGCAGGGCGTCGAGGCGCGGCACGAAATCGGCGACGGCGAGCCCCTTCAGCGCCTCTCCCGCGCCCGTCGCGTCGAGGGCCTTGGCGACGCTCTCCGGCGCCACCGCCGAGCAGGGCGCGTTGCCGGCCAGCATCGTCTGGGACTGCGCCCGCGCCGAGGACACCACCTCTCCGCGACCGTTCATGACGGGCGCCTTGTTGCCCCAGGCGTTGCGGATGTAGTCGGTCACGTCGGCGACCTGCCGGTCGGTCATGCCGGCCCCGATGGCGGGCATGGGCGCGTATCCGCCCTGCGCGGAAAGGCCGCCGAAGATCACGCGCAGCACCGTCTCAGGCCCCTCGGCCTGCACGGAGGTGTTGCCGGCGAGCGCCGGGATCGCGCCCTCGACGCCCTTGCCGTCCGGCTTGTGGCAGGACGAACAGTAGCTCAGATAGACCGAGGCTCCCGGCGCGTCCGGCCGGTTGAACGCCTCGATGTCCTTGGCCTTGTAGGTCTCCTTGGCCTTCTGCGTGCGCAGATAGGCGACGATGGCCCTGAGATCCGCATCGGTCATCTTGCTCAGGGATTCGTCGATGGCCTGCCGCATGGGGCCGGCGGCGACACCGGGCTTTTCGCCAGGCGCCGCGCCCGTCCTGAGATAGCTCACCACCTGTTCGTCGCTCCAGGCGCCGATGCCCTGGTGGCCGTCCGGGGTGATGTTGGGGGCGTACCAGCCGTCGATGACGCCGCCGCCGAGCTTGCCCGCGAGCCCGCTGTTGCCGACGATCTTGCGCTCGTTGTGGCACATGCCGCAATGGCCGAGCCCCTCCACGAGGTAGCCGCCGCGATTGACCTCGGCGCTGGCATTGGGGTCCGGCTCGAAGCGTCCGGCCGTGAAGAACGCCGCCCTCCAGGTCACGAGCGCGGTGCGGATGTTGAACGGGAAGGGGATCTCGCTCGGCTTCCTCGCCTCCTTCACCGGCTCCAGGGAGCGCAGATAGGCCCAGATCGCCTTGACGTCCTCGTCGCTGACCTTGGTGTACCAGGCGAAGGGAAAGGCCGGGTAGAGATAGCTCCCGTCCTCGTCGATGCCCTGGCGGAACGCCTTCTCGAAATCCGCCTCGCTCCAGTTGCCGAGGCCGGTCTCCTTGTCGGGGGTCAGGTTGGGGGTGGTGATCTTACCGATCGGCGTGTTCAGCACGTAGTTGCCCGCGAAGGGCTTGCCCCCCGGCGCCGTGTGGCAGGCCACGCAGTCGCCTGCGGTCACGAGATACTCGCTGCGCTTGACGAGATCGGCGTCCGCCGTCTGCGCCGAGGCCGGCGGACCGAAGGCCGCGCCGAGCAGGACACCGGAGACGGCGAGAGCGGCGGAACGGCGAGTCATGGGATATCTCCGGCCGGCGGCGGCGTCCTGAATTATCGTTCAGGTTGAGGTTCGGCCGGAGAACTCCTCCGCGATCGGCGGAGTTCCGGGCTCACGAAATCGTTTGCGGCGAGGGGCCGGGCCGGCGCAGGCGCCAGACCATCTCGGCGGCATGGGCGGCAAGCGCCGCCAGCAGCCAGCCGGCGACCGCCGTCCAGGGCGCGCCCACCAGCGCCGCCCGCAGCGCCAGCATCAGCGCGGCCCCGGCGGCGAGGTTGCAGGCGAGCGGCAGGGCGGACGGCCCGCGCCCGGTAAGCCGATGCAGGGCCAGCAGCGCCGCGCCCTCCACCGCGACGAGGGCCAGGATCAGCTCGACGACGCGCCCGCTGGAAAACAGCTCGGCCATGGCGTCAGGCGCTCCTGAAGGGGCCGTTGAGGCGCACGATGGCGAGGTTCAGGCGGGCGGCGACGCCGACCCAGGCGAGATAGGGCACCAGCAGCAGCACCGGGATCGCGCCTGCCGGCCAGGAGACGCCGATCAGGGCGACGATCGAGAGCCACAGCAGCGCCACCTCGGCGAGCGCCCAGTCGGGCCGCCGGGCCCGGAAGAACAGGGCGCTCCAGGCGATGTTGAGCACACCGTTGACCGCGTAGGCCGCGAGCAGCGCCGCCCTGGCGCCGGCCTGTGGCATGGCGTTCCAGGCGAGGATCGCGGAGGCCGTCGCGCAGGCGAAGATCACCGCCCAGACCGGCCCGAAGGCCCAGTCCGGCGGCTTCCAGGCGGGCGTCCTCAGGGCGCGATACCAGGCATCGGTCACGGTCAGCGCGCCTCCGGCGAAGGCGACGACGAGCGCCGCGGCGACGGCCGCCGCCACGGGCCCCCAGCCTGCGGCGAGCAGGGTCACGGCGTCACCCAGCGGAAGAGATGGGCGAGATCCTTGAAGAAGATCCGCGCGTGGGCGACGGGCTTGGCGCGCACCAGCTCCTTGTTCATGTAGGAATCCCAGGTGAGCTGCTGCACGTCCCTGTCGCGGCAGATGGAGACGAAGCGCTCGCGCAGGGCGTCGTTGCGATACCAGACCGCCTGCATGATCCGCAGGATCAGGAAGACGCGCCCATGCAGCTTCATGAAGCGGGCGCGGGCGAGCGCCAGCGCCGAGACCCTGCCGGTGGCGAGGAAAGCCTCCGCCGCCTCCGCCGAAAGCCGTCCGCCGAGCATCGCGTAGTAGATGCCCTCGCCCGATGCGGGGGCGACGATGCCGGCGGCATCCCCCGTGAGCAGCACGTCGCGGCCGTTGTCCCAGCGCTTGAGCGGCTTGAGCGGCAGCGGCGCGCCTTCCCGCCGCACGGTGGTCCCCGCCGCGAGCCCGGAGGACTCGCGCAGGGCCCGCACGGCGCCGCGCAGCGAGAATCCCTTCCTCGCCGAGCCGGTGCCGACGCTGATTGTGTCGCCATGGGGGAAGATCCAGGCGTAGAAGTCCGGCGAGAGCCTGCCCTGGTAGAACACGTCGCAGCGGGCGGCCTCCACGTCGCCGCCGCCCCCGGCGGGCCGGCGGACGATCTCGTGATAGGCGAAGACCTGCCGCATCCGGGCGTGTCCCGGAATCTCGGCCCGTCCCACGGGCGAGGACGCCCCGTCCGCCCCGAGGACGAGACGGGCGCGCACCGCATGCTCGGTCTCGCCGGCCCGGTAATGCACGGTGGCGAGCGCCGGCGCATCGCGGCTGATCCGCTCGAAGCTGCCCCGCCGCAAGTCGGCGCCGGCCAGCACCGCCCGCTCGCGCAGCCACGGGTCGAAATGCTCGCGGTCGACCATGCCGACGAAGCCGTCGCCGACGGGCATGTCCACCCGCTTCTCCGCCGGGGAGATCATCCGGGCCGAGGTGATCCGCGCCACGATCAGGTGGTCGGGGATGGCGAAGTCCCGGATCAGGCGCGGCGGGATGGCGCCGCCGCAGGGCTTGATGCGGCCGCCCTTGTCGAGGAGCAGGACCTTGTGTCCCGCGCGGGCGAGATCGGTCGCGGCGGTGGCGCCCGCCGGACCGCCGCCGACCACCACCACGTCGAAGGTCTCGGTCGCCTCAGCCTCGGGCATCGTCGCGGTCTCCTCTAGGGCGTCATCGAGCGACGGGGGGCCGGTTCACGGGGAGAAGATGTGTCTTTGAAAGACGATGGGGCGGTGTCCGCATATGGCGGTTCATGGAAACCGCTCGACGAGCGGGGAGGGGCGCAGCGCGCGGGCCACGCGGGTCTCGCCGGCATGCTCGATGCGCAGCGCGATCCCCGTGGCGGCGACGAAGAGCAGCGCCTCGGCGATGAAGACGGCGGCGTAGGCGTGGACCGCCTCCGGCGCGACGAGCCGGGCGAGATCGACCGCCACGGTGCCGAGGAAGCCGCCCGCCCCGAAGGCGATCCCCTGCGCCGCGCCCCACACCCCCATGCGGGTGCCGCGCTCGGCCTCGCCGCCGCGTCCGGCCAGCGCCATCATCGAGCCGATGGCCGCCACCGCGAAGACGCCGTTGCAGAGCCCCAGCAGGAACACCAGGGCGCGCAACGGCGCCCCCGGCCCGGCGAGCCCGGCGGCGGCGATGCCGACGAGGGCGAGGCCGGAGCCGGCGCAGCCCAGCGCCGTCCACAGCCGCAGCGAGCCGAGCACCGGCCCGCCGATGCCCATGGTGATGCCGGCGACGATCAGCATCCCGGCGAGCACGCCCCCGTGCTGGAGCCCGGAGAGCTTGGTGGTCACGCCCGGCGTCATCTCGAAGACGAGGCCGGCGAAGGGTTCGAGGATCAGCTCCTGCGCGCTGTAGGCCAGCATCGCCACGAAGATGAACACCGTGAAGCGCCGCGCGGCCGGCTCGGCCCAGACCCGCGCCAGCACGGAGAGGAAGGGCGGCTTCCTCTCCGCCGCTCCCTCCGCGCCCGTGCTCGCCCGCGTCGGTTCCACGCCCGAGACGGCGAGGCAGGCGACGGCGAAGGCGATCAGCGACACCGTCCCCGAGACGGCGACGAGCCGGGCGCCGGAGAAGGGATCGAGATAATGCCCGGCGAGGGGCGCGGTGACGGCGAAACCCGCGATCATCATCACCCAGACGATGGTCGCCGCCGCACCCCGGCGCCGCGCCTCGACGCCGCCGGCGAGCAGCACGAGCAGCGAGGTTCCGGCCGCGCCGGCACCGATCCCCACGGTGAGGAAGGAGGCCACGGCGAGCGCCAGCCCGGCCGCCAGATGCGTCTCGGCGAGCGCCGTCGCGCAGGCGGCGCCGAATCCGCCGAGCGCCAGCGCCGCCATGCCGCCGACGATCCAGGGCGTGCGCCGTCCGCCGACATCGGAGCCGTAGCCCCAGCGCGGGCGCAGCACCTGCGCGGCGTAGTGGAGCGCCACGAGGCCGCCCGGCACCACGGCGGGGAGCGCCAGCTCCACCACCATCACGCGGTTGATGGTCGAGGTGATGAGCACGACGATGGCGCCGAGCGCCGTCTGCACCAGCCCGAGCCGGACGATGGCGAGCCAGGAGAAGCCGGCCGCGCCCGCCATCACAGGCCGCCTTGCACGAGCGGGCGCAGCGCGAAGGCCGCCGCCAGCATGCCGAACACGTAGAGCGTCGTCCCGGTGCCGTTGTACCAGGCGGCCTGCTCGCGAGGCGCGCGCAGCAGGCGGGGCATCAGCGCGAACTGCCCGACGAGCAGCGCCGCGATCAGCCCCGCATGGAACGGGCGCTCCCAGGCGGCCAGCAGCGCGATCACCCCGAGCTGCGGCAGCGCCATGACGAGGCAGGCGAAGCGGGCGGCGCGGTCGATGCCGAGCTGGACGGGCAGGGAGCGGATGCCCATGCGCGCATCCCCCTCCACCGCCTTGAAATCGTTGAGGGTCATGATGCCATGCGCCCCGACCGAATAGAGGAAGGCGACGACGAGCACCCGCCGGTCGGGCATCGCGGCGGCCATCACCGCCGCGCCGGTGAACCAGGGCAGGCCCTCGTAGCAGATCGCCACCGCCGAGTTGCCCCACCAGCCGTTCCGCTTCAGCCGCAGCGGCGGCGCGCTGTAGAGCCAGGCGAGCACGAGCCCGAAGAGGGCCGCGCCGAGGATCCACGGCCCCAGCGCCGCCGCGACCGCCAGCGAGAGCAGGGTCCAGCCGGCAGCGACGTAGAAGCCCCAGCGCCCCGGCATCCGGCCCGAGGGAATCGGCCGGTGCGGCTCGTTGATGGCGTCGACATGCCGGTCGTACCAGTCGTTCACCGCCTGGCTCGTGGCGCAGACCAGGGGGCCGGCGAGGAGAACGCCCGCCGCGATCATCGGCCACTGGCCCTGGGCCGGCTGTCCCGACGAGATCACCCCGCAGGCGAACGCCCACATCGGCGCGAACCAGGTGATGGGCTTGAGCAGTTCGACCAGGGCGCTCGGAGCGGGCGTCGACATGGGAGCGAGGCTAAGGTCCGGCGCACCCGCATGTCAAGAAAAGATGACACTTGTTGGCGGCATCTTTACTTACCCTTCGCTCGCCTCCTCGGGGCCGAGATCGCCGATGCCGTAGCGGCGCAGCTTCGCGTAGAGGCCCTGCCGGCTCAGGCCCAGCATCTCCGCCGCCGACGCCCGGTTGTCGCGGGTGATGCGCAGGGCCGCCTCGATGCAGAGCCGCTCGATGAGGTCGGTGGACTCGCGCACGAGGTTCTTCATGGTCACGCGGCCGACGAGCTCCGTCATCTGCTCGACGGAGCGGGGCAGCTGCGGCCCGGCGAAGGCGGCCGCGCTCGCCCGCCTCGGCGCGGCCCGGATGGTGAAACCGTAGCAGGGCTGCTCGCCCTGCCGGACGGAGACCGCCGCCACCTCGACCTCCTCGACGGAGCCGAGCTGGCCGCGCAGGCCGGTGACGAAATGCCGGACGACGCCATGGTCGGCGAGGGTGCCGAACAGCGCGTCCGCCTCGGTCTCCTCGCGGCCGATCCAGCGGTCGAGGCTCTCGCCCCGGACCTGCTCCTCCATGGCGACCTGCGCGAGATCGAGGAAGGCGCCATTGGCGAGCAGGATCCTGCGGCCGAGATCCGTCACCACGAAGCCTTCCGGCATGCCCGCGATGACGTTGAGGAGGGCGGAGGTCGCCTTCGGCTGCGCGGTCTCCGGGGAGGCCGAGGCGGGGGAGAGGCGCAGGAGCGCGCTCGTTGCATTATCCTGCCGGAACAGCGAGGCGGCTACCTCGGTGCGGCCACGTCCGTTGGCGAGCTGGGCCGCCACCTCGTCCGCTTCCCCGGCGATGCGCAGGGCCGAGAACAGGTTCTGCAAATCCCGCGCGCTCGCCGAATCGAAGAGGTCGATCACGTCCTGTCCGACGATGCGCCGCTCCGCCCGCCCGATGAGCCGCGCGGCCGCCGGGTTCACCTCGGTGACGCGCCGGGTTCCAGCATCGACCACCAAGACCGGCTCGCCGGCGAGCTTGAACAAGGTCCGGTAGCGGGTCTCGGCGCCGCGCAGGCGCAGGTAGTCCCGCTCCAGCGCCTGCTGGGTCTCGGCGAGCTTGCGCTGGAGCGCGGCCGTGGCCCGCAGGTTGCGCCCGACCGCCAGGATCGCCCCGTCCGTCGAAAGACGCATCGACGCGTAACGCACGGGCAGGTCTATGCCGCTGGCCGAGGGGTGGTTGACTTGCCGCCAGCGCGTCACGGCGTCGGGCACCGCGTCGCGCAGGAGGGCCGCGATCTTCGGACGGCTCTCCACCGTGACCGTGTCGGCCCAGGGACGCCCGAGCCAGGACCGCACCTCCTCTCCGGCGAAATCGGATTCGGCGAAGGCGGCATCGCGGATGATGCCCTCCCGATCGATCACCAAAGACAGGTCGTTGGCGGCCGCGACGAGGCGCCCCGCGGCCTCTCCGGTGAGGCTACCGAGGAATTGCTCGTGCGCCGCAAAACTCGCGTGCGCGGCATGGCTCGCCAGACTGGTCAAGGATCACTGCTTCGTGATGACGTCGGACGGGTCTTTCAGCAGGCCAAGGCCCGCAGATCAAGCAAGCTTTCAGCCGTGACCACGGCACGGTAGGCGTCCGGCGCGGTCGCGTCCGCTCCCACGAGCGCGACATAGCCGGGATTGCCCGCGAAAATCGAACCGCCGACGAGGATTCGCACCTCGCGGTTGAGGGAGGCGTCGCGCACCGCGCGGACGGCTTCCCCCAGCGCCGGCAGCAGAACCTCGCAGTTCAGCGACAGCCCGATCACGTCGAACCACGCCGCGGCGGCGCTCGCCGCGAGGTCCGAGGACGGCTCCAGCGCCGTGCCCGTCACGATCCAGCCGGCATCGCGGAAGAATCGCTCGAGCACGGACAGGCCGAACAGATGCGTCTCGCCGGGACAGGGGCCGAGGAGGATGCGCCGTCCCTCCGGCACGGGGCCGTCGCCATCGCCGAAGCGCAGCGAGATGTCGTGGAGGATGCGCTGCAACCGCCCCATGGCGATGGTCAGCTCGGTGAAGTCGCAGGCATCCTCTTCCCACAATTCGCCGAGATGGCGGGCGCTCGGCACCAGCAGGTCCATCAGCAGGCTCTCCAGGGAGAGCCCCTCGTCGACCATGGCGCCGATTCGGCTCTCGGCATCCTGTCCGGCGGGAGCCAGGAGCAGGGCGGAGAACAGCGCGATCTCGGCCTCCGTCGGCTTTCGGGCGGCGGCCTCGGGATGCGCCGGGCGGGAGCCGTGCACCAGCATCAGACGAGGAATGATCTCGCGCTCGACCACGCGGGCGAGGTTGCCGTGCCAGGGACGGTAGGCAGGCAGCGGCCTCGGCTCCATCCCGCCTTCGATCAGGCAGGGAGGGGAGACTTCCTCGCCCCGGAAACCCTCCTCGAATCGAAGACCCTGACGCCTCAGGCGATCCATGGGATCCTCCCGTGATCCAGACGGACATCGTTCGATTGCCGATCTGGAGCCGGCTCTCCTGCCGTCTGACAACGGAGCCCTCGTCGGGGCCGGCGGCGGTGAGGCCACGATACCCCATCGGTTTCGGTTTACAATGCGTCGCATGAAAGATTGTTCATCTTGGCCCCTGTAATTGTCGCTTGACGTAAAGCAAGGTTGACACTCGCCTGCCCCCTTCCTAGGCTCCCCATCGACCGACGGCCCCTCACGAGGCCGCGGCAGGGCGGAAGGGCGTTAGCGATGGGTCCGACGGACCGGCCGACACGATCCTCGCTGTACACGCCGGCCGAGCGTGCCCGCCGCGACGCGACCCGCTGGACGCTGGTCCAGGGCCTGCTCGCCCCCCTTCAATTTCTCGTGTTCCTGGTGAGCCTGGTGCTGGTGCTGCGCACCCTCGCCACCGGGGAGGGCGCCGAGGCCGCCAACCTCTCGGTGATCGCCAAGACGCTGCTGCTCTACGCAATCATGGTCACGGGCTCGATCTGGGAGAAGGTCGTGTTCGGGCGCTACCTGTTCGCGCCGGCCTTCTTCTGGGAGGACGTGGTCAGCATGCTCGTGCTGGCCCTGCATACCGCCTATCTGGCAGCGCTCGGCTTCGGCCTGCTCGGCACGACGGCGCTGATGCTGCTGGCGCTCGCGGCCTACGCCTCCTACGCGGTCAACGCGACCCAGTTCCTCCTCAAGCTGCGCGCCGCGCGGCTCCAGGCGCCCCGCCCGGCGGCCGTCGCGGACATGCGTCTCGCGGGGGCTTCGCGATGAACGCCCTCGCGCCCGTCATCGCCCCCGGCTGCGGGGAGCCCGAGATCCGGCAGGAGCGCGGCCAGCGGGCGGTGTTCTGCGGGCTCACGGGCATCGTCTGGCTCCACCGCAAGATCGAGGACGCGTTCTTCCTCGTGGTCGGCTCGCGCACCTGCGCGCATCTGATCCAGTCGGCCGCCGGGGTGATGATCTTCGCCGAGCCGCGCTTCGCCACCGCCATCATCGACGAGCGCGACCTCGCCGGCCTCGCGGACATGAACGAGGAGCTCGACCGGGTGGTGCGCCGCCTGATCGAGCGCCGCCCCGACATCCGCCTCCTCTTCCTCGTGGGCTCCTGCCCCTCCGAGGTGATCAAGCTCGACCTCGCCCAGGCGGCGTCCCGGCTCTCGGCGACGCTGTCCCCGTCCGTGCGGGTGCTGAGCTATTCGGGCAGCGGCATTGAGACCACCTTCACGCAAGGGGAGGACGCCTGCCTCGCCGCCCTCGTGCCGGAGATGCCGCGCGCGGCGCCCTCCGACACGTCCTCCCTCCTCGTCGTCGGCGCGTTGGCCGACGTGGTCGAGGACCAGTTTCTTCGGATTTTTTCGGAGCTCGGCATCGGGAACGTTCGGTTCCTGCCGGCACGCAGGGCGGGCGATCTGCCGCCCGTCGGCCCCGCGACTCTCTATCTTCTCGCGCAGCCCTTCCTCACCGACACCGCCAGGGCCCTGGAGGCGCGCGGCGCGCAACGGCTGGCGGCGCCGTTCCCCCTCGGGATCGAGGGCACCACCGCTTGGCTGAAGAGCGCGGCCGACGCCTTCCGGGTCCCCCTGGCGCGGTTCGAGACCGTCGTCGCATCGGGCCGGGCGCGGGCGGAGAAAGCCATCGCCCACCACCGTGAAAAGCTCGCGGGAAAAAGGGTGTTCTTCTTCCCCGATTCGCAGCTCGAAATCCCGCTCGCCCGCTTCCTCGCCCGCGAGATGGGCATGGTGCCGGTGGAGGTGGGTACGCCCTACCTGCATCGCGTCCATCTCGCCGAGGAGCTCGCGATGCTGCCGGCGGGCACGACGGTGGTGGAGGGCCAGAGCCTCGACGACCAGATGGACCGCGCCCGCGTCGCCCGGCCCGACCTCACCGTCTGCGGGCTCGGCCTCGCCAACCCGCTGGAGGCGGAAGGGTTCTCGACCAAGTGGTCGATCGAGCTGCTGTTCACGCCGATCCAGGGCTACGATCAGGCCGGCGACCTCGCCGAGCTGTTCGCGCGCCCGCTCAACCGCCGCACCCGGCTGGAGGTGTAGGCGCCATGCAGCTCACCGTCTGGACCTACGAGGGGCCCCCTCACATCGGCGCGATGCGCATCGCCACGGCGATGAGCGGCCTGCACTACGTGCTGCACGCGCCGCAGGGCGACACCTATGCCGACCTGCTCTTCACCATGATCGAGCGGCGCGACGCCCGCCCGCCGGTGACCTACACCACCTTCCAGGCCCGCGACCTCGGCTCCGACACCGCCGAGATCTTCAAGCGCGCGGCGGCCGAGGCCCATGAGCGGTTCCGGCCGCAGGCGATGATCGTCGGCGCGTCCTGCACGGCGGAGCTGATCCAGGACGATCCGGGCGGCCTCGCCAAGGCGCTCGCGCTCCCCGTGCCGGTGATCCCGCTGGAGCTGCCGGCCTACCAGAAGAAGGAGAACTGGGGCGCCTCGGAGACCTTCTACCGGCTGGTGCGCGCGCTGTCTGGACCGGCGCCCGCACCGGCAGCCCTCCGCCTCCGCGCGGAGGGCCGGCGTCCCCTTTGTAACCTGCTCGGGCCGACCGCGCTCGGCTTCCGCCACCGCGACGACCTCGCCGAGATCACGGCGCTGCTCGGCCGGCTCGGCATCGACGTCAACGTCACCGCTCCGATGGGGGCCAGCCCCGCCGATCTCGGCCGGCTGGGGCAAGCCGATTTCAACGTCGTGCTCTATCCCGAGATCGCCCGCGCCGCCGCGCAGTACCTGCAAAAGACCTTCGGGCAGCCGATGGTCGAGACCGTGCCGATCGGCTTCGGCGCGACGGTGCGCTTCGTCGAGGAGGTCGCGGCGCTCGCGGGCGTCGACGCCGCGCCGGTGCTGGCCGAGCACGGCTCGCGGCTGCCCTGGTACGCGCGCTCCGTCGATTCGACCTATCTCACCGGCAAGCGCGTCTTCGTGTTCGGGGACGCCACCCATGCCGTCGCCCTGGCGCGGATGGCGAAGGCCGAACTCGGCTTCACCGTCGTCGGGCTCGGCACCTATTCCCGCGAGTTCGCCCGCGAGGTCCGGGCGGAGGCCGCCCTGCACGGCATCGAGGCGCTCGTCACCGACGATTATCTCGACGTCGAGGCGGCGATCCAGGCGGCGCAGCCCGAGCTGGTGCTCGGCACGCAGATGGAGCGCCACATCGCCAAGCGCCTCGGCGTGCCCTGCGCGGTGATCTCGGCCCCCGTCCATGTTCAGGACTTCCCGGCCCGGCGCTCGCCGCAGATGGGCTTCGAGGGGGCCAACGTCCTGTTCGACACCCTCGTCCACCCGCTGATGATGGGGCTCGAGGAGCACCTGCTCGGCATGTTCCGCGGCGACCGCGAGTTCCACGACGGCGCCGCGCCCTCGCATCTCGGAAGGCACAGCCGGAACTCCGCGACCGCTTTCCCTCCCCCTTGCGGGGAGGGCCAGGGTGGGGGTGGCGCAGAAGGCACCGCAGCCGCCCCTTCCGGCACCCCCTCCACCTCCAGCTCCTCCCCGCATGGGGGAGGAGAGGCGTCCCTCTCGGTATGGGCCGCCGACGCCGAGAAGGAACTGAAGAAGATCCCATTCTTCGTGCGGGGCAAGGCCCGCGCGAACACCGAGCGCTTCGCCCGCGACCGGGCGCTGGCGCTCATCACCGTCGAGACCTTGTACGATGCAAAAGCGCATTTCGGCCGTTGAGCCCATCCCGATGCGCGTCGTCATCGTGACGATGGACACGCATCTCGCGAGCGCCACAGAGCGGGCCGCCCGGACCCTGCGGCGCGAGATGCCGGGCCTCTCCCTGTTGCTGCACGCCGCCACCGAGTTCGGCGACAGCCCCGAAAAGCTCGCGGCCTGCCGCCGGGACATCGCGGACGGCGACATCGTGATCTGCGCGATGCTGTTCATGGAGGACCATTTCCGCGCAATCCTCCCCGACCTCCAGGCCCGCCGCGACGGCTGCGACACGCTGGTCTGCATGCTGAGCGCCGCCGAGGTCACGACGCTGACGCGGATCGGCGCGTTCCGCATGGACAACCCCTCCAAGGGCGGCGCCATGGCGCTGCTGAAGCGCCTGAAGGGATCGGACAAGCCGCGCACCGCCAGCACCGGCGCGCACCAGATGCGGATGCTGAAGCGCCTGCCGAAGATCCTGCGCTTCATCCCCGGCACCGCGCAGGACGTGCGGGCCTATTTCCTCGCCCTGCAATACTGGCTCGCCGGCTCGGACGAGAACGTCGCCAACATGGTCCGCATGCTGGTGGACCGCTACGCCGACGGCCCGCGCCGGGCGTTGCGCGGACGCGTCAGGGCCGCCGCCCCGGTGCTCTACCCGGAGGTCGGCGTCTATCACCCGCGCCTGCCCGGCCGGATGTCGGAGGACGCGGCGGCGCTTCCCGCCGGAGGCTCGCGCGGGACCGTCGGCCTGCTCGGCCTGCGCTCCTACATGCTCGCCGGCAACAGCGCCCATTACGACGGCGTCATCGCGGCGCTCGAGGCGCGGGGCCTGCGGGTGATCCCGGCCTTCGCCAGCGGCCTCGACTCGCGCCCCGCCATCGAGCGGTTCTTCTTCCAGAACGGCGTGCCGGCGGTCGACGCGCTGGTCTCGCTCACCGGCTTCTCGCTGGTCGGAGGCCCCGCCTACAACGACGCCCACGCGGCCGAGGAGATGCTGGCCCGGCTCGACGTGCCCTACATCGCGGCCCACCCGGCCGAGTTGCAGACGCTCGAGCAATGGGGCGCCTCGGAGCGCGGCCTGCTGCCGGTGGAATCCACCATCATGGTCGCGATCCCCGAACTCGACGGAGCCACCGGCCCGATCGTCTTCGGAGGCCGCTCGGACGCGTCGGGCGCCCCCTGCAAGGGCTGCCAGATCGCCTGCGTCTTCCCCTCCGGCGAGGACGACCGCGACATGCACCCCTGCGTCGAGCGCGCCGGCATGCTCGCCGCCCGCGTCGAGAAGCTGGTGCGGCTGCGCCGCTCCGAGCGGGCCGAGCGCAAGGTCGGGCTGGTGATCTTCAACTTCCCGCCGAACGCCGGCAACACCGGCACGGCGGCCTATCTGTCGGTGTTCGAGTCGCTCCACCGGACGCTGGGCGCGATGCAGGCCGCCGGCTACGCAGTGGAGATGCCCGAGAGCGTCGAGGCGCTGCGCGAGGCGATCGTCGTCGGCAACGCGGCGCGCTTCGGCGCGCAGGCCAACGTGCATGCCCGCATCCGCACGGACGACCATGTCCGGCGCGAGCGGCACCTCTCCGAGATCGAGGCGCAGTGGGGCCCGGCGCCGGGCAAGCAGCAATCGGACGGCGCCTCGATCTTCGTGCTCGGGGCCGCCTTCGGCAACGTCTTCGTCGGGGTACAGCCGGCCTTCGGCTACGAGGGCGACCCGATGCGCCTGCTCTTCGAGAAGGGCTTCGCCCCGACACACGCCTTCTCGGCCTTCTACCGCTGGCTGCGCGAGGACTTCAAAGCCGCCGCCCTCGTCCATTTCGGCACCCACGGGGCGCTCGAATTCATGCCCGGCCGCCAGACCGGCCTCTCGGCCGAGGACTGGCCCGACCGGCTCATCGGCGACATGCCGAACATCTATCTCTACGCCGCCAACAACCCGTCCGAGGGGGCCATCGCCAAGCGGCGCGCGGCGGCGACGCTGGTCAGCTACCTGACACCCCCCGTCGCCCATGCCGGGCTCTATCGCGGGCTGATCGACCTGAAGGGCTCCATCGAGCGCTGGCGCGGGCTCGATCCCGCCGCCGGGGAGGAGCGCAGGGAGCTGGCGGTCCTGATCCAGGCGCAGGCCGCCCTCGTGGAACTCGGAGCGGCCGAGCCGGCCTGGGGCGCGACGGCAGAGGCCGAGATCGCCCGCATCGGCCGGGAGGTGCTCGACTTCGAATACACCCTGATCCCGCACGGGCTCCACGTCGTCGGCGAGCCCCTGTCGGAGGCCCAGCGGGTCGACATGCTGCTCGCCATGGCGGAGGCGAGCCACGGCGCGCGGCCGGACCGGGCGGCGGTCTCGGCCCTCGTCGCGGGCGCCGCGCCGGACGCCGCAGCGGGCACGCCGGGGGCCGACATCGCGCTCCTTCGCGACCTCGCGGCGACCGACCGGCTGCTGGCGCACGAGACCGAGATTCCGGCCCTTCTCCGCGCCCTCGACGGGCGCTTCATCCGCCCGGCCCCCGGCGGCGACCTGCTGCGCACGCCGGCCATCCTGCCCACGGGACGCAACCTCCACGGCTTCGATCCCTTCCGCATCCCCAGCGCCTTCGCCATCCAGGACGGGGCGCGGCAGGCCCGGCGCATCCTCGAGCGCCACGCGGCGGACGGCCTGCCGCTGCCGAAGACCGTCGCCGTGGTCCTGTGGGGCACCGACAACCTTAAGAACGAGGGCGGGCCCATCGGGCAGGTGCTGGCGCTGCTCGGCGCTAAGCCCCGCTTCGACGGCTACGGCCGCCTCGCCGGCGCGGAGCTGATCCCGCTCGAGGAGCTCGGCCGCCCGCGCATCGACGTGGTGGTGACGCTCTCAGGGATCTTCCGCGACCTGCTGCCCTTGCAGATCAAGCTGCTGGCGGAAGCCTGCCTGCTCGCGGCCTCCGCCGACGAGCCGGCGGAGATGAACTACGTCCGGCTCCACGCCCTCGACTACCAGCGTGTCCATGGCGGCGACTTCGAGACGGCGGCGCTGCGGGTCTTCGGCAACGCGGACGGCGCCTACGGCTCCAATGTCAGCCATCTCGTCGAGAACGGCCGCTGGGACGAGGAGGACGAGCTCGCCGAGACCTATTCCCGCCGTAAGGGCTTCGCCTATGGCCGCGACGGCAAGCCGGTGCAGCAATCCGCCCTGCTCAAGAGCGTGCTGGCCGATGTCGATCTGGCCTACCAGAACCTCGACTCGGTGGAACTCGGCGTCACCACCGTCGACCACTACTTCGATACGCTCGGCGGCATCAGTCGGGCGGTGAAGCGGGCCAAGGGCGGCATCGAGGCGCCGGTCTATATCGGCGACCAGACGCGGGGCGAGGGCTGCGTGCGCAGCCTCAACGAGCAGGTCGCCATCGAGACCCGCACCCGCATCCTCAACCCGAAATGGTACGAGGGCATGCTCGCCCACGGCTACGAGGGCGTCCGCCAGATCGAGACCCACGTCACCAACACCGTGGGCTGGTCGGCCACCACGTCGCAGGTGGACCCCTGGGTCTATCGCGAGATCACCACGACCTTCGTCCTCGATCCGGCCATGCGCGAACGCATGGCGGCCCTGAACCCGACCGCGTCGGCCAAGGTCGCGAACCGCCTGATCGAGGCGCATCAGCGCGGCTTCTGGCAGCCGGACGCCGCCATGCGCGACGCGCTCGCCCAGGCCGGCGACGAGCTCGAAGACCGCCTCGAAGGCATCGCCCCAGGAGCCGCCAGCATGACGGGGGTCGCAGCATGAACATCGCCATCCGCAACCCGGTGGCCTCGCGGCGCGAGCCCGAGGGCAGCGTCCAGGTCTCCATGGACGTCGCCATCGGCACCACGGCGAAGGTCTTCGCCGTCTACGGCAAGGGCGGCATCGGCAAGTCGACCACCTCGTCGAACCTGTCGGTGGCCTTCTCGAAGCTCGGCAAGCGCGTTCTCCAGATCGGCTGCGACCCGAAGCACGACTCGACCTTCACGCTCACCAAGCGCCTGGCGCCCACGGTGATCGATGCCCTGGAGGCGGTGCAGTTCCACTCGGAGGAGCTGCGCATCGAGGACTTCGTGGCGGAAGGGTACAACGGCGTGATGTGCGTGGAGGCCGGCGGCCCGCCGGCCGGCACCGGCTGCGGCGGCTACGTCGTCGGCCAGACGGTGAAGCTCCTCAAGGAGCACCACCTGCTCGAAGACACCGACGTGGTGATCTTCGACGTGCTCGGCGACGTGGTCTGCGGGGGCTTCGCCTCGCCCCTCCAGCATGCCGAGCAGGCGCTCGTCGTCACCGCCAACGACTTCGACTCGATCTTCGCCATGAACCGGATCGTGGCAGCCATCCACGCCAAGGCGAAGAACTACGGCGTGCGCCTCGGCGGCGTGATCGCAAACCGCTCCGCCAAGACCGACGAGATCGACCGCTTCAACGCGGCGGTGGGCCTGGAGCGGGTGGCCCATTTCCCAGATCTCGACGTGGTGCGGCGCTCGCGGCTCAAGAAGTCGACCCTGTTCGAGATGGACTCGACCCCCGAGCTGGAGGCGGTGAAGGCCGAGTACATGCGGCTCGCGGCCTATCTCTACGCGGGCGGCAAGCCCCTCGACGCGATCCCGATGAAGGACCGCGACCTCTTCGAATTCCTCGGCTTCGATTGAGGGCGCCCGCCATGACCAACGCCTCCTACGAATCCCGCCGCGGCCAGCTCACCACCTATTTCGACCGCACCGCCGTCGAGGCCTGGGCGCGGCTGACCTCCGACGCGCCGGTGAGCAAGATCAGGGCGACGGTGCGGGCCGGGCGCGACGCGATGCGCGCCACGCTGCTCTCCTGGCTGCCGGACGATCTCTCCGGCAAGCGCATCCTGGACGCCGGCTGCGGCACCGGGGCGCTCAGCATCGAGGCCGCCCGGCGCGGCGCCGAAGTCGTCGCCATCGACGTGTCGCCGACGCTCATCGAATTGGCCCGCGAGCGCACCGCGATCGTCGAGGGCGCCGGCCGCATCGACTTCCGGGTCGGCGACATGCTCGACCCGCGCCTCGGCCGCTTCGACCACGTCGTGGCGATGGATTCGCTGATCCACTACTCGGCGGCCGATATCGCCCGTGCGCTCGCCGCGCTCGGCGCCCGTACGGACGGGTCCGTGGTCTTCACCGTGGCGCCCCGCACCGCGCTGCTGACGCTGATGCACGGAGCCGGAAAGCTGTTTCCGAAGGGTGACCGGGCGCCGGCCATCGTCCCGATCACGCAAGCCGCGCTCGCCCGCCGCATCGCGCGGGAGCAGGCACTCGAGGGCTTCGGCATCATCCGGACGCACCGGGTGAACAGCGGTTTCTACCTCTCGAACGCCATCGAGCTTACGCGCGTCTCTCCTCCCCCTTGCGGGGAGGAGCCGGAGGTGGGGGTGGCGCCGAACAGATCGCCGCGCCTCGTCCGGCGCGACCCCCACCCCTGCCCCTCCCCGCAAGGGGGAGGGGACACCGATGGGACGGTGGCGCCATGAAGGTCGGCCCCCGCCTCATCCAGTCCCTGGCGCGCCTCGGCCCCTCGGTCCTGCCCTTCGCGGACGCGGCGACGGCGGAGCTGCCCCTCGGCCGGCTGATGCGGCTGTCGCTGTTCCAGGTGAGCGTGGGGATGGCGGCGGTGCTGCTGATCGGCACGCTCAACCGGGTGATGATCGTCGAACTCGCGGTTCCGGCCTGGATCGTGGCGGTGATGCTCTCGCTGCCTCTGATCTTCGCTCCCTTGCGGGCGCTGGTCGGCTTCCGCTCGGACACGCACCGCTCGGTGCTGGGCTGGCGGCGGGTGCCCTATATCTGGTTCGGCACGCTGCTCCAGTTCGGCGGGCTGGCGATCATGCCCTTCGCGCTGCTGCTGCTCTCGGGCGACACCACCGGGCCGCTCTGGGCCGGGCAGGTCGCGGCGGCGCTGGCGTTCGTGCTCGTGGGCGCCGGCCTGCACACGGTCCAGACGGTGGGCCTGGCGCTGGCGACCGACCTCGCCCCCGCCCATGCACGGCCGAAGGTGGTGGCGCTGCTCTGCGTGATGCTGCTCGCGGGGATGATGGGCAGCGCCGTCGCCTTCGGGCTGCTGCTCGCGCATTTCTCGCCCGTGCGGCTGATCCAGGTGATCCAGGGGGCGGCCCTCGTCACCATCGTGCTCAACGGCCTCGCCCTCTGGAAGCAGGAGCCGCGCAACGCCGCGCGCACGGACAGGTCGGCGCCGCGCCCCAGCTTCAAGCAGTCCTGGGCGGCCTATGCCGGCAGCGGCCTCGCCCGGCGGCGCCTGGTGGCCACGGGGCTCGGCACGGCCGGATTCTCCATGCAGGACATCCTGCTCGAACCCTATGGCGGACAGATCCTCCACCTCTCCGTGGCGGCGACCACGGCGCTGACGGCGCTGCTCGCGGCAGGCGGCGGGGTCGGGCTCCTGGTGGCGGCGCGCTGGCTGAACCGGGGCGGCGATCCGTTCCGGGTGGCGGCGGCGGGCGCCGTGGTCGGCATCGCGGCCTTCTCGGCGGTGGTCTTCGCCGCTCCCCTGAACTCGACCCAGCTCTTCGCCAGCGGCGTGATGCTGATCGGGCTCGGCGGCGGTCTCTTCGCCCACGGCACGCTCACCGCCTCCATGGCCAAGGCCGGCCCCGAGGATACCGGGCTCGCGCTGGGCGCCTGGGGGGCCGTGCAGGCGAGCGCGGCGGGCCTCGCCATCGCCGCGAGCGGCATCCTGCGGGACGTCGGCTCGGCACTCGCCGTGTCGGGCGCGCTCGGCGAGGGGCTGAGCGACGCCTCCGTCGGCTACCTCGTCGTCTACCACATCGAGATCGCGCTGCTCTTCGCGACCCTCGTCGCCATCGGCCCGCTGGTGCGCGAGCGCGGCCGCAGGGACCACGTCGCCTCGACACTCGCGGGCGTCGCGCTCGCCAGTCCTTCATCCGATCGTTGGGAGGTTCGCCATGCCCAGAGGTGAGATCACGAGTTACCTGGATGTCGCCCAGGTGGTTCTCTACGCGTTCTGGATCTTCTTCGCGGGGCTGGTCTTCTGGCTCCGCCGCGAGGATCGCCGCGAGGGCTATCCCCTGGAGGCGGAGGTCACGGGCACGCTCAAGAGCCCCGATCCGATCCTGATCCCGACGCCGAAATTCTTCCGCCTCTCGGACGGGAAGGTGAAGCAGGCCCCGCGCGGCGACACCGCGCCCGACCGCAACTTCGCCGGCCTCAAGCGCGAGCCCTGGCCCGGCTCGCCCCTCGATCCGTCGGGCGATCCCATGGCCGAACCCGTGGGGCCCGGCTCCTGGGTGAAGCGGGACGACGATTTCGACCGCACCTGGGACGAGCACAAGCGCATCGTTCCCCTGCGCGTCGCCACGCATTTCACCGTCCACGAGGACGGCCCGAATCCCATCGGCATGGCCGTGTTCGGCGCCGACCGGCAGCCCGCCGGCACCGTCACCGATCTCTGGGTCGACCGGGGCGAGTGCATCGTGCGCTACTACGAGATCGAACTCGGCGCGGGGGGGCGCCGGGTACTGATGCCGGCGACCTTCGGCAAGACCGGCCGCTTCTCGCGCACGGTGAGTTCGGAGGCGCTTCTCGCAAGCCAGTTCGCCGGAATCCCGGACCACGCCGATCCGGATTCGGTGACGCTGCTCGAGGAGGAGCGCATCGCCGCCTATTTCGGCGCCGGCACCCTCTACGCCACCCCGGCCCGCGCGGAGGCCCTGCTGTGAGCGCCCCCATCGCCGTCCCGGTCCCGGACGAGGACCTCGTGCCCGCGGGGCTGCCCGCCCCGCTGCCGCCCGGCGAGCGCATCCTCTGGCAGGGGCGCCCCTGCGCCTTCGGCATCGCCGTGCGGGTGCTGCACGCTCGGCTCGTCGCGGTCTGGTTCGCGGCGCTGGCCGTCTGGGCGGCGGTCCCCGCGGGGATGGAGGGCGGGCTCGCCGGGGCCTGGCGGGCCTCCTGGCAGACGCTGGCCGGCGGCACGGGGGCGGTCGCCCTCGTCGGCCTCCTCGGCTGGCTCGCGGCGCGTACGACGACCTACACGATCACCAACCGCCGGCTGATGATGCGGATCGGCATCGCCCTGCCGATGACCCTGAACCTGCCCTTCTCGCGGATCGAGGGCGCCGCCCTCCACGTCTTCGCGGATGGCAGCGGCGACATCCCGCTGCGCCTCGGCAAGGGCACCCGGATCGCCTATCTCCACCTCTGGCCGCATGCCCGGCCCTGGCGGGTCTCCGAGCCGCAGCCGATGATGCGGGCCCTGGCGAACCCCTCCGAGGTCGCCGCGCTGCTCGCGGAGGCCGTCGCCGCCTCGCGCGCGGCGGAGGAGGGCGCGACGCCCATCGTTATCGCGCGCCGTCCGCAGGGGGGTGCGACCGCCGCGGCCGCCGGCCGCCTCACCGCCATCGGGGCCTGAACGGGGAGGCCGGCATGACCACTCAAGCCAAGGACGGTCCCATTCCCTCCGCCGCCCTGCTCGGAGCGGGCGCGCTGCTGGCGTTCTCCGTCGTCGCCGTCGGCGCGGCGCGGATCGGCGGCGTGGGGCTCACCCGGATGCCCGAGACTGCGCCCGTCGCCAGGCTCGCGCTCACCGTCGCGGACCGCCCGGACGGCGCCATCCTCCTCGAGGACTCCGCCACGGGCCGGCCGATCGACACGGTAGAGCCGGGCAGCGGCAACTTCGTGCGCGCCACCCTGCGCGGCTTCGCCCAGGCCCGGCTGCGGGCCGGCTACACCCCGGAAAAGCCGTTCCTGCTGACCCGTTACGCCGACGGCTCGCTGACGCTGTCGGACGAGACCACAGGCCGCGTCGTCAATCTCGGCGCCTTCGGGCTCGAGAACGCGCGCGGCTTCGCGAAGATCCTGGACGAGGGGAGCACCGCGCGATGATCCTGGACTGGCTCAACCGACGCTCCAGCGTCGAGGTGCCCTGCACCGTCGAGATCGAGCAGACCCCCGAGACGCTGCACGCCCATGTCAGCCTGGATGCCTCCTTCGAGATCGAGCCGGGCGACGAGGTGACGGTTCACGACGCGCCGACCTCCGTGCCCTACGGCGAACGCCTCGTCGTCCGGCGCACGGCCACCGTGACCCGCGCCGGCCGGATCGAGCGGCTCTGGACCAAGCTCGCCGGCCATCTCGAACTGACCGAGCTCTACGAAGTCAGCTTTACCGAGAGGAGGAGACTGTGAACGCTCCCGTCAGGCATCCGCTCCCCAAGGGTCCCGTGCCCAAGCATCCGGTCAACGAATCCACCAAGGCCGCGCAGGAGACGACCTTCCTGTCGCCGCGCTTCTACACCACCGATTTCGATGAGCTCGACCGCACCGACGTCGAGCCCGTGCGGGCGGAGTGGGACAAGCTCATCGAGGAGCTGCGCTCCGACCCCAACAAGCGCCACTTCACCCGCACCGACGAGTTCGACCTCGACATGTCGGGGCTCGATCCCGAGCTCCGCAAGGAGTTCATGGACTTCCTGGTCTCCTCGATCACCGCCGAGTTCTCGGGCTGCGTGCTCTATGCCGAGATGAGGAAGCGCGCCAAGAACCCCGACATCCGCGAGCTGTTCGGCTTCATGAGCCGCGACGAGGCGCGGCATGCCGGCTTCATCAACGACGTGCTGAAGGATTTCGGCATCGGCGTCGACTTAGGGTTTCTGACGAAGACCAAGAAGTACACCTTCTTCCGGCCGAAGTTCATCTTCTACGCCACCTATCTCTCCGAGAAGATCGGCTATGCGCGCTACATCACCATCTTCCGCGAGTTCGAGAAGCATCCCGACCGGCGCTTCCACCCGATCTTCAAGTGGTTCGAGAAGTGGTGCAACGACGAGTTCCGCCACGGCGAGGCCTTCGCCCTGCTGATGCGCGCCAACCCGAAGCTGACCACCGGCCTGAACCGCTACTGGATCAAGTTCTTCCTGCTCGCGGTCTACGCGACGATGTACGTGCGCGACCATTGCCGCCCGGCCTTCCACAAAGCGCTCGGCGTCGATCCGACCGATTACGACTTCAAGGTCTTCCGCATCACCAACGACATCTCGAAGCAGACCTTTCCGCTCGTCATCGACCTCGACAACCCGAGGTTCCGCGCGCTCCTCGACACCCTGGTGGACTGCTCCGTCAGGATCGCCGACGCGCGGGCCGAGGGCGGGATCGGAGGCAAGCTCAAGCACGGCGTCCAGGCGGCGCGCGCGGCGCTGACCTTCGCGCGGCTCTTCTTCCTGCCGAGCCGCGACAACCCGATGCCGGCGGAGATCCGCCTCCAGCCGGTCTGGTAGGGGACGCGATGTCGACCTACGCCGTACCGGCCCTCTACGCGGTCGCCGTCTGGTGGTTCTCCACCGGCCTCATCATCCTGCTCGACCATCTCCCGCGAAAGACCTTCGCGTGGAGCATGGGCGGGGCGACGGTGGTGCTCGGCGGCGCGTTCTGGGCCGTGGCGGCCAGCGCGAACGATATCAGCGAGACCGGCGCCTATACCGCCTTCACCGCCGGGATCCTGGTCTGGGGCTGGCAGGAGATGAGCTACTACATGGGCTTCGTCTCCGGCCCGCGCCCGGTCGCCTGCGCGCCGGGCACGCGGGGGGGCGCGCTGTTCCGCGCAGCCGTCGCGACGAGCCTGTGGCACGAGGCGGCGATCGTCGCGGGCGGCCTCGCCCTCCTCGCCCTGACCTGGGGCTGTCCCAACCGCTTCGCCCTGTGGACCTATCTCGTGCTCGCGGCCATGAACCTCTCGGCCCGGCTCAACATGTTCCTCGGCGTGCGCAACCTGAACGCCGAGTTCCTGCCCGCGCACCTGAGCTATCTCGGCTGCTTCCTGCGCAACCGGCCGATGAACCTGCTCTTTCCGGTCTCGGTGAGCCTCGCCACCGGCGCCGTGCTGCTGCTCGGGCGGGCGGTGCTGGCGGAGGAGGCCAGCGCGCATGAGCTCGTCGGCTTCACCATCCTGACCACGCTCATGGCGCTCGCCACGCTGGAGCACTGGTTCCTGATGCTGCCGCTTCCCTCCGCCGCCCTGTGGCAGTGGAGCCTGCCCTCGCGCGCCCCGCAGGCGCGCGAGACGATCGACCAGGAACCGGCGGAGGCCGGCCGCCGCGACGCGGCCGGGGAAGCCGCATGAGACGCGGGCCGGAGAACCCGCCGCTTCCGTAAAAAGGGGAGGAGAGACCAGCGATGGATTACGAAGCGTATTTCGACGCCGAGCTTGCAGGTCTCCACCGGGAGGGGCGCTACCGCGTCTTCACCGATCTCGAACGGCAGGCGGGCCGCTACCCGCATGCCGTCCACCACTCGCCCTCCGGCGAGAAGCCGGTGACGGTGTGGTGCTCCAACGATTATCTCGGCATGGGCCAGCACCCCGACGTGCTCGCGGCCATGCACGAGGCCCTCGACCGCTGCGGGGCCGGCGCCGGCGGCACCCGCAACATCTCCGGCACCAACCATTACCATGTGCTGCTGGAGCAGGAATTGGCCGACCTCCACGGCAAGGAATCGGCGCTGCTCTTTACCTCGGGCTACGTCTCGAACTGGGCGGCGCTGGGCACGCTCGCCGGCAAGCTTCCCGGCTGCGCGGTGTTCTCCGACGAGGAGAACCACGCCTCGATGATCGAGGGCATCCGCGCCAGCCGCGCCGAGCGCCACATCTTCCGCCACAACGACCCGGAGGACCTCGACCGCAAGCTCTCGCTGATCGAGCCCGGCCGCCCGAAGCTCGTGGCCTTCGAGTCGGTCTATTCTATGGACGGCGACATCGCCCCCATCGGCGAGATCTGCGACGTGGCCGAGGCCCACGGGGCGCTCACCTATCTCGACGAGGTCCACGCGGTCGGCCTCTACGGGGCGCGGGGCGGGGGCATCTCCGAGCGCATGGGCGTCGCCCACCGGCTCGACGTGATCGAGGGCACCCTCGGCAAGGCCTTCGCGGTGCATGGCGGCTACATCACCGGCTCGGCGGCGCTGTGCGACTTCGTGCGCAGCTTCGCCTCGGGCTTCATCTTCACCACCTCGCTGCCGCCGGCGGTGGCGGCAGGCGCGGCGGCGAGCATCCGACACCTGAAGAAGAGCAGCGCGGAGCGCGCCCGCCAGCAGGACCGCGTCGCGAAGGTGCGCCAGCACCTCGACGCGGCGGGCATCCCCAACCTGCCGAACGAGAGCCACATCGTGCCGGTGATGGTCTGCGACCCCGTGCTCTGCAAGGCGATCAGCGACACCCTGCTCGACGAGTTCGGCATCTACGTGCAGCCGATCAACTATCCCACCGTTCCGCGCGGCACGGAGCGCCTGCGCATCACCCCGTCCCCCCTCCACACGGACGCCGACATCGACCACCTGATCGCGGCGCTGTCCTCGATCTGGCACCGCATCGGCCTCCAGAAGGTGGCGGCGGAATGAACGCGCAACTCCCCATCGAGACGGCGCGGGAGGGCGCGAAGGCGGCCGCCGGCCCCGCCGCGACACCGGTCTTTCCCTTCTCGGCCATCGTCGCCCAGGAGGAGATGAAGCAGGCGCTGCTGATCGCCGCCGTCGACCCCACCATCGGCGGCGTGCTCATCTTCGGCGACCGGGGCACCGGCAAGTCGACGGCGGTGCGGGCGCTGGCCGGGCTGCTGCCGCGCATGCGGGCCGTGGCCGGCTGTCCCTATGCCTGTGATCCCGACCGTCCTGCCGGGCACTGCCCTCTCTGCCAGGGCAGGCAGGGGTTGAAAGGCAAGCTCGTGCCGGTGCCGGTGGTCGATCTGCCGCTCGGCGCGACGGAAGACCGCGTCGTCGGCGCCCTCGACCTGGAGAAGGCCCTCAATCTCGGCGAGAAGGCGTTCGAGCCGGGGCTGCTGGCCCGCGCCAATCGCGGCTTCCTCTACATCGACGAGGTCAACCTGCTCGAGGACCATCTCGTCGACCTGCTGCTCGACGTGGCGGCCTCGGGCGTCAACACCGTCGAGCGCGAGGGCCTGAGCGTGCGCCATCCCGCCCGCTTCGTGCTCGTCGGCTCCGGCAACCCGGAGGAGGGGGAGCTGCGGCCCCAGCTCCTCGACCGCTTCGGCCTCGCCGTCGAGGTGACGACGCCCGCCGACGTCCCGACCCGGATCGAGGTGGTGCGCCGGCGCGACGCCTACGAGCGCGATCCGGCCGGCTTCGCCATCCGCCACGCCAGGGCCGAGAAGGCGCTCTCCCGGCGCGTCGCCGAGGGGCGCGAGCGCCTGCCGCACGTCGCCGTGCCCGACGCCACACTGGAGGCCGCCGCGCGGCTCTGCATGGCGCTGGGCACGGACGGGTTGCGCGGCGAGCTCACCCTCATGCGCACCGCCCGCGCGCTCGCCGCCTACGAGGGCGAGGCGGAAGCGGGGGTCGGCCATGTCCGGCGGGTGGCGCCCTCCGTGCTGCGCCACCGGCTGCGCCGCAACCCGCTCGACGAATCGGGCTCCACCGCCCGCGTGGAGCGCGCCGTCGCCGAGATCCTTCCGTGAGCGACGCGCCCGGACCGAACGACGGCCGGGCGGCCTGGGCCGACGCGCTGGCGGCGGCCTCCCTCGTCGCCGCCGACCCGCACGGCACCGGCGGGGTCTGGCTGAAGGCGGCCGCCGGCCCCGTGCGGGACGCCTGGCTCGCCGCGCTGCGGACCATGCTGGCCCCGTCCGCGCCCCTGCGCAGGATGCCGCCCGCCATCGCCGACGACCGGCTCCTCGGCGGCCTCGACCTGCCCGCGACGCTCGCCGCCGGCAGGCCCGTGGCGCAGAAGGGACTGCTCGCGGAGGCCGATGGCGGCCTCGTGCTGGTGCCGATGGCGGAACGATTGCCGGCCGGCACCGCCGCCCGCCTCGCCGCCGCGCTCGATTCGGGCCTCGTGCGGGCCGAGCGCGAAGGGCTCGCCACCCTGGCGCCCGCCCGCATCGGCCTGATCCTCCTGGACGAGGGCATCGACGACGAGCGCGCACCCGCCGCCCTCGCCGAGCGACTGGCCTTCCATGTCGACCTCACCGGGCTCGGGCTCGCCGACATCGCGGCGGACGCCCCGACCGGGGCCCCCGCTCC
Source organism: Methylobacterium endophyticum (assembly GCF_050591105.1). NCBI lineage: Bacteria > Pseudomonadati > Pseudomonadota > Alphaproteobacteria > Hyphomicrobiales > Methylobacteriaceae > Methylobacterium > Methylobacterium endophyticum. The sequence goes on along the minus strand of NZ_JBNHES010000002.1, from coordinate 22,378 downwards.
AGCGCCTCGGAAAAGCAAGGAGCCGACGGCCGATCCCGAGGAGGAAGGCGATCCGCCCTTCGACGCGGCTTCCTGCCTCTGCGAGACGGCCGCCGCGCTCGGGATCGGGTCGCTGCGCGGACCGCTCCTCGCCCTGCGGACCGCCCGGCTGATCGCGGCGCGCGACGGGCGCTCCTCCATCGGGGAGGACGACGCCGTCGCGGCGGCATGCCTCGTCCTCGCCCCGCGCGCGACCCGCCTGCCGCCATCCGACCACGAACGGGAGGCCCCCGCGCCCGAGGAGGAGCGCGAGCGGCCGCCGGACGGCGACGGAGCCGGCGAGCAATCCCGGCCACCGGAAGACCGCGTGCTGGACGCGGCGCGCGCCGCGATCCCGCCGGGTCTCCTCGCGCTGATCGCGGCGGGCGGACCGGCGCCGCGCACCGCCCGCACCGGCAAGGCCGGCCTGGCGGCCCCGGCCGCGCGCTCCGGCCGCCCGGCGAGCACCCGCCCCGGCGATCCGCGCCGCGAGCGCCTCGACCTCGTGGCGACCCTGCGCGCCGCCGCCCCCTGGCAGCGGCTGCGCCGGGCGGAACGGCCGGAGGCGCCCGCGCGCGTGCTGGTCCGCCCCGGCGACGTCCGCGTCCGGCGCCATCGCCAGCCCACGCAGACGACGACGATCTTCGTGGTCGACGCCTCCGGCTCGGCGGCGACGGAACGGCTCGCCGAGGCGAAGGGCGCCGTCGAGCTGCTGCTCGCCGAGGCCTATGTCCGGCGCGACAGGGTCGCGCTCATCGCCTTCCGGGGGACGGGCGCCGAACTGGTGCTGCCCCCGACCCGCTCGCTGGCGCGCGCGCGCCGCTGTCTCGCCGGCATGCCGGGGGGCGGCGGCACGCCGCTCGCCGCCGGGCTCGACGCGGGCGTCGCCCTGGCGCTCTCCGTGCGCAGGGGCGGCGGCGTTCCCGCCATCGTCCTGCTCACGGACGGACGCGCCAACATCGCCCGCTCGGGCGAGCCGGGCCGGGCGCGCGCCGGAGAGGACGCCCTCGCGGCCGGCCGCCTGCTGCGCGCCGCCGATCTCGGCGCGATCCTGGTCGACACGGCTCCCCGTCCGCAGGACACCGCCAGACGGCTGGCCGAGGCGATGGCCGCGCGCTACCTTCCGCTCCCGCATGCCGATGCCGGCATGCTGAGCCTCGCCGTGACGCATGCGGCCCGGACCACGACGGCGGCCTGATCCGATGCGCGCGCTCACCGACGACCGCCCGCTCTGGGAGCGCGAGGGCCGCGACTGGCCGAACCGCGCGGCGAGCCGCTTCCTCGACGCCTCGGGCCTGCGCTGGCACGTTCAGGAGGCCGGCCCGGCCGACGCGCCGGCGCTGCTGCTCGTGCACGGGACGGGCGCCGCGACGCATTCCTGGCGCGCCCTGCTGCCGCTGCTGTCGGAGCGATTCCGCGTCGTCGCGCCCGATCTGCCCGGACACGGCTTCACCGATCCGCTCCCCGACGCTCGCCTCTCCCTGCCGGGCATGGCGGCGGCGCTCGGCGGCCTGCTCGACGCCCTCGGCACACGGCCCGCCATCGCCGTGGGGCATTCGGCGGGCGCGGCGATCCTGGCGCGGATGTGCCTCGACGGCACGATCGCCCCTCGGCTTCTCGTGGCGCTCAACGGCGCGCTGAAGCCGTTTCCGGGAATGGCGGGGTTCCTCTTCCCCGGCATGGCGAAACTGCTCTTCCTCAACCCGGTGACGCCGCGCGTCTTCGCCTGGTCGGCGGACGGAAAGGCCGTCGAGCGCCTGATCCGCGGCACCGGCTCCAGGCTCGACCAGGAGGGCATCGACCTCTACGCCCGGCTCTTCCGGCGCACGGGCCATGTCGCCGGGGCGCTCGGCATGATGGCGAACTGGAACCTCGACGCCCTCGACCGCGACCTGCGAAACCTCGCGGTCCGCATGCTCCTCGTCGTCGGATCGGAGGACCGGGCGATCCTGCCGGACACCGCCTTCGCGGTGCGCGACGGGCTGCCCGACGCGCGCGTGGAGCTGATCCGGGGTCTCGGGCATCTCGCCCACGAGGAAGCACCGGAGCGGATCGCCGAGCTTCTGCTGCGCGAGGCGGAAACAGCCGGAATCCTCGCCACCGGAAGCGTCGACGCCTGACGGACGCAGTCCGGGGACCGGACCCGCCGGAATCCCCTTGCCTCGACGCCGACAGGCACCGTACTGTCAGTTTATGTTGACACTCGACGCGTCAATTCAATCCGATGATCGGGCATCCGAGCGGCCGCATGCGATCGTCATCGGTTCCGGCTTCGGCGGCCTGGCGGCGGCGATCCGGCTCGGCGCACGCGGCTATCGCGTGAGCGTGCTCGAACGGCTGGCGGAGCCCGGCGGGCGCGCCCGAGTCCACCGGCAGGACGGGTTCACCTTCGACGCCGGCCCCACCATCGTCACGGCGCCGTTCCTGTTCGAGGAGCTGTGGCGGCTCTGCGGGCGCTCCATGGCGGAGGACGTCGCCCTGGTGCCGATGCTGCCCTTCTACCGCATCCGCTTCGAGGACGGCGCGAGCTTCGACTACAGCGGCGACCCGGAGGCCATGCGCGCGGAAGTCGCCCGCTTCTCGCCGGAGGACGTTGCGGGTTACGAGCGCTTCATGGCGCGCAGCGCCGAGATCTGCCGGATCGGCTTCGAGGAGCTCGGGCACGTCCCCTTCGGCTCGGTGCGCGACATGCTGCGGATCGCGCCGGACCTGCTGCGGCTCGGCGGCCATCGCAGCGTCTACGATGTCGTCGCCCGCTACATCCGCGACGAGCGCCTGCGCACGATCTTCAGCTTCCACCCGCTGCTCATCGGCGGCAGCCCGTTCCGCGCGAGCGCGATCTACTGCCTGATCGCCCATCTCGAACGGCGCTGGGGCGTCCATTTCGCCATGGGCGGCACCGGCCGTCTGGTGGATGGCCTCGTCGGCCTGATCCGGGGGCAGGGCGGCTCGCTGCGCTGCGGCGCGGACGTAGCCGAAATCGTCGTGGAGGCGGGCACCGCCACGGGGGTGCGGCTCGCCGGGGGTGAGACGATCCGCGCCGACATCGTGGTCTCGAACGCCGATTCCGCCTTCACCTATGACCGCCTCGTGCCGAAGGAGGCCCGGCGGCGCTGGACGACGCGCCGGCTGCGGGCGTCGAGCTCGTCCATGGGGCTGTTCGTCTGGTATTTCGGGACGCGCCGGAAATATCCGGGGCTCGCCCATCACACCATCCTGATGGGGCCGCGCTATCGCGGGCTCATCGACGACATCTTCCGCCGGAAGAAGCTGGCCGAGGATTTCAGCCTCTACCTCCACCGGCCGACCGCGACCGATCCCCTGCTCGCGCCGCCGGGATGCGATGCCTTCTACGTGCTTTCGCCGGTGCCGAACCTCGACGGCGGCCAGGACTGGGCGCGCCTCGCCGAACCCTACCGGCAGGCCATCGAGACGGCGCTGGAGGCGAGCGTGCTGCCCGGCCTGCGAGAGGCGATCGTCACCTCGCGGGTGACGACGCCGCAGGACTTCGCCGACGACTTCCTCAGCTTCCGGGGCTCCGGCTTCGGGCTGGAGCCGGTGCTGACGCAATCCGCGTGGTTCCGGCCCCACAACGCCTCGGAGGACGTGGCCAACCTCTATCTCGTCGGCGGCGGCACCCATCCGGGGGCGGGGCTGCCCGGCGTGCTCTCCTCGGCCAGGGTGCTCGACAAGGTGGTGCCGGATGCGCGCGTCTTCGCCTGATTGCCGCCTCGCCATGCGCGGCTGGGGCACCTTCGCCTCGGCCGAGGACCACGCCTATTGCCGCGATGCGATCCGGCGGGGGTCGCGCAGCTTCCGCGCCGCCTCGCTGCTGCTGCCGCCCACGGCGCGCCGAGCCTCCCTGGGGCTCTACGCTTTCTGCCGGCTCTCGGACGACGCCGTGGACGACGCTCCGCGCGGCATCGGCCGGCACGAGGCCGTCGACCGGCTCGCGGCCCGTCTCGAGCGGGCGGCGGCGGGCGATCCGCTCGACCATCCCGCCGACCGAGCCCTCGCCGACCTCCTCGCCGCCCACGCCGTCCCGGCGGCGCTGCCCGCCGCCCTGATCGAGGGCCTCGCCTGGGATGCCGCCGGCCGGCGCTACGCGAGCCTCCCCGATCTGCGCGCCTACGCCGCGCGCGTCGCTGCCTCGGTGGGGGCCGTCATGACCCTGGTCATGGGCGTGCGCGATCCCGCGACCCTCGCCCGCGCCTGCGATCTCGGCGTGGCGATGCAATTGACGAACATCGCCCGCGACGTCGGCGAGGACGCCCGCGCCGGTCGCCTCTACCTGCCTCTCGACTGGCTCGCCGAGGCCGGCATCGACCCGGACGCGTTCCTCGCCGATCCGCGCCCCACGCAGGCGATCAGGGGTGTCGTCGCCCGCCTGTTGGCCGCCGCCGATCCGCTCTATGCCCGCTCGGAGGCTGGCATCGCCGGGCTGCCCCCCGCCTGCCGTCCGGCGATCCGTGCCGCGCGGCTGATCTATGCCGAGATCGGCCGGGAGACCGCGGAGAACGGTTTCGACAGCATCGGACCGCGCGCCCGCGTCCCCGGCCGCCGCAAGGCGGCGCTGCTGGCCCGCGCCCTCAGGCCGCTGGCGAACGAGGCCGTCGCCGCCGCCCCGGCCCTGCCGGAAACGGCCTTCCTGGTCGAGGCGGGCGCACTTTCGGCGCAAGCCGCTCCTCCGGCCTTCGCCTGGTGGGACGTGGCGGGGCAGGCTGCGCGCGTGCTCGACCTCGTCGAGGCCCTGCGGGAGCGGGAAACGCTCGTGCGCGAAGTCGCCTCGTAGGCGATCGACCACCCGCATTTCCCTCCCCCCTCTGCGGGGGAGGGTGGCCCTCGCCTCGGCGAGGGTCGGGAGAGGGGAGCGCCGTATCCGGAAAGGGCGCTCCCCTCTCCCGACCCGCTTCGCGGGCCACCCTCTCCCGCAACGGGGAGAGGGGACGATGCGTTCGCATCGACCGGAATCCGTAGCAGGCGCTTTCAGAAACGCCTGCCCGAGCGGCTACGCCTCGCCGCGCCCCTGGCCGCCGCCGAGATGGAAGACCCGGTGCGGCACCAGCTCGCCGCGCTCGACGTCGCCCACGGCCACGAGCACCCCGCCGCTGGTGGCGAAGATGCGGCCCTCGCTCGGGGCGTCGCGCCCGCGCAGGATGACCGGCTGGCCGCGCATCAGGCGCATGGCCATGTCGCGGGAAATGCTGACCGAGGCGAGGTCGCAGAGCGCCGTCTCGACGGGCTTGAGATGCGCGCGGTTCTCCTCGGCCGGGCCTTCCAGCGCGGCGACGGGGCAGGAATCGGCTTCGTAGAACGGGCCGACGCGGGTGCGCCGCAGGCTCGAGACATGGCCGTAGCAGCCGAGCAGCCGGCCGAGGTCGCGCGCCAGCGCCCGCACATAGGTGCCCTTGCCGCATTCCGCCTCGATCACCGTGCGGTCGTCCGAATGCTCCACCACCGCGAGCCGGTCGATCTCGACAGGCCGGGCCACCAGCTCCACCGCCTCGCCGTCGCGGGCGAGATCGTAGGCGCGCTCGCCCGCGATCTTGATGGCGGAATAGCGCGGCGGCACCTGCTCGATGGTCCCGACGAAGCGCGGCAGCACCGCCTCGACCGCCTCGCGGGTGGGCCGCGCGTCGCTGGTGGCGACGGGGCGCCCCTCGGTGTCGTCCGTGTCTGTCTCGACGCCCCAGGTCACGGTGAAGCGGTAGGCTTTGCGGCCGTCCATGACGAAGGGGACGGTCTTGGTCGCCTCGCCGAGCGCGATCGGCAGGATGCCCGAGGCCAGCGGATCGAGGGTGCCGGCATGCCCGGCCTTCTTGGCGTTGAAGGCGCGCTTGACCACCGCGACGGCATGCGTCGAGGTCATGCCGACGCCCTTGTCGAGGATGACCCAGCCCGAGACGTCGCGCTTCTTGGGACGATCGGGGCGCGGGCCGCCCTGGCGCGGCGGACGCGGCAAAGGCGAATGGGCGGCGGCGGGCGCGGGCACCGGCCCGGCTTGTGTCTCGTTCATCGGATCCTCGGCGGCCTCGTGGGGCCCGGCTTCATGGGTCTCGCGGGGAGGGACGGCGGCGGGAATCAATGCCCGGCCCCGGCGTCGGGTTCTGCGATCTCGTCGCCCTCGTCTTCATCCTGGGGCGCGGGGGCGAGGTCGCGCCGGACGCGCTCGGTGCGCAGCAGCGCGTCGATGCGGGCGGCCTCGTCGAAGGTCTCGTCGCGGCGGAAGCGCAGCTCGGGGGCGTATTTCAGGTTCACCCGCCGGGCGACCTCCTGGCGCAGCGCCTTGCGGTTGCGCTCGAGCGCCGCGATCACCGGCGCCTCGTCGATGCCGCCGAGCGGCATGACATAGGCGGTGGCGAGCTTCAGGTCCGGCGACATGCGCACCTCCGGTACGGTGACGACGTGGGAGCCGAGCACCGGGTCCTGAATATCGCCGCGCTGGAGCACCTCGGCGATGGCGTGGCGGACGAGCTCGGCCACGCGCTGCTGGCGCTGGGAGGGTCCGGCTTTGGGTGGTTTCTGGGGCATCGCGCCGCCTGCGGTCGGTGACGATCTGTGAACCGGACATCCCCGCGCCCCGCGCGGAAGACGATGCGGGAGCAATCGGGATGCCGGAACGAAAACGGCGGTCGCAGCACCCGCTGCGACCGCCGGGACGGGCCGTGAGGCCGGGTCTTACAGGGTGCGGCGGATCTCTTCGACCCGGTAGCACTCGATGACGTCGCCGGCGCGCATGTTCTCGAAGTTCTCGAAAGCCATGCCGCATTCCTGGCCGGAGGTAACCTCCTTAGCGTCGTCCTTGAAGCGCTTGAGGGTCTTGAGCTTGCCCTCGTGGATCACCGTGCTGTCGCGGATGAGGCGGACATGCGCGCCGCGCTCCACGACACCGTCGGTGACGCGGCAGCCGGCGACCTTGCCGACCTTCGACACCTCGAAGATCTCCTGGATGCTGGCCTCGCCGAGACGCTCCTCGCGCAGGGTCGGCGGGAGCATGCCCGAGAGGGTCGCTTTGATGTCGTCCACGAGGTCGTAGATGATGTTGTAGTAACGGATCTCGGTGCCCGACCGGTCGGCGGCCTCGCGGGCCTCCTTGTGGGCGCGCACGTTGAAGCCGATGACCACGGCCTTCGACGCCTGGGCGAGGGTGATGTCGGATTCGGTGATGCCGCCGACGCCCGAGAGCAGGATGCGGGCCGCGACCTCGTCGTTGCCGAGCTTCTCCAGCGCACCGGCGATGGCTTCCACCGAGCCCTGCACGTCGCCCTTGATGATGACCGGCAGCTCCTTGCGGCCGGCGCCTTCCTTGAGGTCGCGCATCATGTCGACGAGCGAGCGGTTGGCGCCCCCCGTGCGGGCGGCGAGACGCTCGCGCTTGATCCGGGCGCGGTACTCCGTGACCTCGCGGGCACGGGATTCGTTGGTGACGACCGCCACCTTGTCGCCGGCCTCCGGCGTGCCGTTGAAGCCGAGCACCTCCACCGGGACCGACGGGCCGGCGTACTGCACCACCTCGCCCTTGTCGTCGATGAGGGCGCGCACGCGGCCCCACTCGGCGCCGGCCACCACGATGTCGCCGGTGAACAGGGTGCCGCGCTGGACGAGCACCGTCGCCACCGGGCCACGGCCACGGTCGAGCTGGGCCTCGATGACGGTGCCCTCGCCGTCGCGCTTCTCGTTGGCGCGCAGGTTCATGATCTCGGACTGGAGCTGGAGACCTTCCAGCAGCTCGTCGAGGCCGTCGCCGGTCTTGGCCGAGACCTCGAACTCGAGGGTCTCGCCGCCCATCGACTCGACCTGGATGTCGTGCTGGAGCAGCTCGGTGCGCACCCGCTGCGGGTTCGCCTCGGGCTTGTCGATCTTGTTGATCGCCACGATGAGCGGAACGCCCGCCGCCTTGGCGTGCTGGATGGCCTCGATGGTCTGGGGCATCACGCCGTCATCGGCCGCCACCACCAGCACCACGATGTCCGTCACCTTGGCGCCACGGGCGCGCATGGAGGTGAAGGCCGCGTGGCCGGGGGTGTCGATGAAGGTGACGAGGTCGCCCGAGGGCGCCGCCACCTGGTAGGCGCCGATATGCTGGGTGATACCGCCGGCCTCGCCGTCGACCACATGCGCCTTGCGGATGGCATCGAGCAGCGAGGTCTTGCCGTGGTCGACATGGCCCATGATGGTCACGACCGGCGGGCGCGGATCGAGATCGTCCTCAGTATCCGGCTCGTCGTCGTGCAGGCCCTCCTCCACGTCCGATTCCGCCACGCGGCGCACGGTGTGGCCGAGCTCCTCGGCGATGATCTGCGCCGTGTCGGCGTCGATCACGTCGGTGATCTTGTGGATCTGGCCCTGCTTCATCAGCAGGCGGATCACGTCCACGCCGCGCTCCGACATGCGGTTGGCGAGTTCCTGGATCGTGATCGTCTCCGGGATCGTCACCTCGCGGGAGAGCTTCTCCTTCTGCTCCACATGCCGGTTGCCGCTCATGCGCTGCTGGCGGCGGCGGAACGAGGCGACGGAGCGCGTGCGCTCCTCCTCGCCCGCCGTGGCGTTGGCGATGGTCAGGCGGCCACGGTTGCGGTCGCCGCCCGGCGACTTCGGAGTCTTGGGCGGAGTGATGATCTTGAGCGGCATGCCGGGACGGCGGATGACGCGCTTGGTCTCGCTCTCGTCCTCGTTCACCGGGGTGGCGCGGCCGGCGGGACGGGCCGTCGTGGCGGCACCGGCGGGACGCGCGGCGGTGGCCGCGCCCGGAGCCTTCTCGGGCTCGGGCGCCGGGGCCGGACGGGCCATGAAGTTGAGGTCGCGGGGCTTCCTCACATCGGCGGTGATGGTCTTGCGCGGCTCGGCCGGCGCGGGACGGGCCGTCAGCGGCGGGCGCGCGGGCGTCGCCGCCGCGGGACGGGCAGCGGCAGGGGCGGCCGGACGCGCAGCAGCGGCGGGAGCCTGAGCACGCGGAGCGGCGGCGGGAGCAGAGGCTGCGGTCTGCGCAGGCGCGGCCGGGGCGGCGGCCACGGGAGCGGGCGGCGCCACCGGAGCGGCGGACGGGGCAGGGGTCGGAGCGGCAACCGGAGCGGCCTTGGCGACCTCGGGGGCCTTCACCTCAGCGACGGGCTCCTTGGCGGCAGGTTCCTTGGCCTTCGCCTCGGCGGCTTCCTTCGCCTTGGCGGCCTGCTCGGCTTCGGCGCGGGCGCGTGCCTCGGCGGCCTCCCGCTCGCGGCGCTGGGCATCGGCGCGGGCATCGGCCTCGGCGGCACGGCGCGTCTCCTGCTCGCGGCGCTGGGCATCGGCGAGGGCGGCGGCGCGGGCATCGCGCTCGCTCTCGCTCAGCGTACGCAGCACGGTGCCCGAGCGCGGTGCGGGCGCGGCCGGACGGGCTGGAGCGGCAGGGGCGGCCGGCGCCGGGCGCGGCGCGGGAGCGGGCTGCGCGGCGGGGGCATTGCCGGGGACGGCGCCGATGACGCGTCGCTTCGTCTCGACGATCACCTGCTTGGTGCGGCCGTGCGAGAAGCTCTGGCGCACGACGCCCGGCTCGATCGGGCGCTTCAACGACAGCGGCTTCCTCGATGAAATATCTGGCGTCTTGTCGCTCGGGTTGTTCGTATCGCTCATTCAGCCTGACCCCTGGGGGGTTCCATCGTCCCGTGGACCGACGCCCTGCGGGGTGCCGGTGGAAAATCCTGCCTCGTCATGCAGAACGGAAGCGGTCTCGCCGTGTCGGGCGGAACCGTACTCCTCGGTCGTCGTCGCCACGCCCTCGAACGAGCGGAGCCGACGCCAACGCGCGAGGCAGCCGGCAGCACCGACTCCAGCGACGAGCGCCGCGTGTATCACATGATCCCGGCCCAAGGCCATGTCCAATTCGGTGCCGGACAGGTCGTCGAGTACGGGAAAGCGGGATATGGCATCCCCGAGCCGCCTGTGCAACGCCGCGCGGAGCTTGCGCCGGCCGTCGAGGCTCGAATCCGAGGCATGGATCACCGCCGCGACCCCGGCCTTGTCGCCGATGGCCGCCTCGACCTTGGCGAATCCCGCCACCACGCAGCCGGCCTTGTTGGCCAGGGCGAGCGCCTGCCGCAGATCCGCCCGCAGCGCCAGGCCCACCCGGTCGGCGAGGTCGGCGGCGGGTCTGGCGTCTCCCGTCTTGAAGGCGCGCTGGAACTGACGGCGTTTGATCGCCTCGCCCAGCGTCGCCCGGCTCGCGCTCACCCAGGCGCCGCGCCCCGGCAGCTTCGCCTTGAGATCGGGCACCACCTCGCCCTCGGGTCCGAGGACGAAGCGGATCATCGCGTCGGGATCCTGGACGGTCCGGGTGACGATGCAGGTGCGCTCGGGACGACGGCGGCCGAGGGCCGGCCCCGAATCGAGCCCGACCGCCTCCGTATCGTCGTCCGCCACGTCCGTCATGCGATCAGCCCGATCCTCAGCCCGCCTGGGCCTCGGTCTGCTCTTCGGCGGGCTCGCCTTCCTCGACGGCTTCCGGCTCGGGGGCGGCCTCGATCCAGCCGGCATGCACGCGCGCGGCCATGATCATGGCCTCCGCCTCGGCCCGCGACAGCTCGAACCCGTCGAGATAGCCCGCGTGGCGCGTCGCCTCGGGGCCGCGCCCCTCGGTGTAGCCGACGAGATCGTCGGTGGCGCAGCCGGCGAGGTCCTCGATGCTCTTCACGTCGTTCTCGCCGAAGGCGACGAGCATTGGCGTGGTCACGCCCTCGATCTCGCGCAGTTCGTCCTGCACGCCGAGCTCGGTGCGCTTGGCGTCGTGCTCGGCCTCGATGCGGGCGAGATGGTCCTGGGCGCGGGCCTGGATCTCGGCGCCGGTCTCCTCGTCGAGCCCCTGGATGGAGGAGAGTTCCTGCGTGTCGACATAGGCGATCTCCTCCACTGAGCGGAAGCCTTCCGCCGCGAGGAGCTGACCTACCGTCTCGTCGACGTCGAGGGCCTCCATGAACACCTGCGTGCGCTCGGCGAACTCCTTCTGCCGGCGCTCGGATTCCTCGGCCTCGGTGAGGATGTCGATATCCCAGCCGGTGAGCTGCGAGGCGAGGCGCACGTTCTGGCCGCGCCGGCCGATGGCCAGCGAAAGCTGGTCGTCGGGCACCACCACCTCGATGCGGTCGGCCTCCTCGTCGAGGACCACCTTGACGACCTCGGCCGGCTGGAGCGCGTTGACGATGAAGGTGGCCTGATCCTCCGACCAGGGGATGATGTCGATCTTCTCGCCCTGAAGCTCGCCGACGACGGCCTGCACGCGCGAGCCCCTCATGCCGACGCAGGCGCCCACGGGATCGATCGAGCCGTCGCGCGAGATCACGGCGATCTTGGCGCGCGAGCCCGGATCGCGGGCCACCGCCTTCACCTCGACGATGCCGTCGTAGATCTCCGGCACTTCCTGGCCGAAGAGCTTGGCCATGAACTGCGGATGCGAGCGCGACAGGAAGATCTGCGGCCCGCGCACCTCGCGGCGCACGTCGAAGAGGTAGGAGCGGATGCGGTCGCCGGGGCGGAAGGTTTCGCGCGGGATCATCTCGTCGCGGCGCACGATGCCCTCGCCGCGCCCGAGATCGACGATGACGTTGCCGTACTCGACCCGCTTCACGAGGCCGTTCACGACCTCGCCGATGCGGTCCTTGTACTCGTCGAACTGGCGGTCGCGCTCGGCGTCGCGGACCTTCTGCACGATCACCTGCTTGGCCGACTGGGCGGCCACGCGCCCGAAATCGAACGGGGGCAGGGTGTCGGAGATGACGTCGCCGACCTGGGCGGCCGGGTTGTAGTAATGCGCCTGGTCGACAGTGATCTCGCGGGCGTCGTTCTCCACCAGCTCGACCACATGGAGATGGCGCGACAGGCGCAGCGCGCCGGTCTTCGGGTCGATCTCGGCATGCACGTCGGTCTCGGCGCCGTAGCGGGAGCGGGCGGCCTTGGCGATGGCCTCCTCCATCGCCTCGATGACGATCTGGCGGTCGATCACCTTCTCGCGGGCGACCGCGTCGGCGATCTGGAGGAGCTCGAGCCTGTTGGCGCTGACGACGGCCATCGGTGGCGTTCCTTCTCTTGTCTTCTCGACTGGTGCCGGGGGCGCCGCGCGCAGGCCCGGCCCGTTGCTAGTGAAGCCTGCCCAAGTCCTTCAGACGGGCGGCCTTGGTGACGATGCCGCCCTTGTCGCGGGCGGCCTTCGATGCCGGATCGGCCTTCGGCGCGGGCTTGCCGGACGCCTTCTTCACGGGCTTGCCCGCCTTCTTCGGCCGCTGCGGGCCGGGGATGACGCGGACGGGCACGGCCTCGTCCTCCTCCTCGAACGCGTCCTCGTCGTCCTGGGGAGGCGCCGAGCCGCGACGAAGGGATTCGCGCACCAGTTCGTCGGTGAGGACGAGATGGGCCTCGGCCAGGTCGGCCAGCGGCAGGTCGTAGCGCGAGGGCAGCCCCTCCTTCACGTCCGGCAGGTCGATGGGCACGGTCCTGCCATCGGCGCTCGGCGCGCCGATCAGCCCCCGGAAACGCTTGCGGCCGTCGAGGGGGCGGGCCATCTCGACCTTCGCCTCATGGCCGGCCCAGCGCGCGAAATCGGAGACGCGCACCAGCGGCCGGTCGATGCCGGGCGAGGAGAGTTCGAGATAATAGGCGCCGCCCACCGGGTCCTCGAGATCGAGGATCGGCGAGATCGCGCGGCTGACGGTCTCGCAATCCTCCACCGTCATGGTGCCGTCGGGCCGCTCGGCCATGATCTGCACGGTGCAGCCCTGCGTGCTCGACACGCGCACGCGCACAAGCCGGAAGCCGAGCCCCTCGATCGGCCCCTCCACCGCCTGCGCGACGCGCGCGGCGACCCCGGTCTCGCTGATGAGACGCTTCTCGGAAGGCTCCGCCATGCGCGCGTCCGGTCTCCGCTGGTGACGATTCGGGACAGATCCTGCGGCGGGCGGCGGCAATAAAAAAGAGCGGACCCGGTGGGGCCCACTCCCGAACCGCAGCCTGTCGACTGCAACCAGAACTGTTGACTGACGATGTAGCGCCGGATCGCGCCGAATTCAAGCGCGCTCTGCCGGCGGGGGCGGCGCCTGCGCATCAGCCGCTTCTGCGCCATCGCGGCCACCACCGCGCCGTCGCCGGCAATCCGGCGCGCGTCATGCGCCTGCGCTTCCCGGAAGCCGATATCGCACGCCTGCTGCGGATCGCCTGGTGGGACTGGGAGCCCGAGCGCATCACCCGCCATCTCGGCGCCATCGCCGACGGAAACGTCGACGCCCTGGAGGCGGCGGCCTCAGCGTGAGGCGGCGACCGTCGAATAGGGCGTCACCGGCGGGGTCAGCGGCAGGGCGCGGTCGGTGAGCAGCACCGCCATGACCCAGGCCGCGACGAAGGCCAGGAAGAGCATCTCGCGCAGGGTGAGGCGCGGAGCGGGCGGCTTGCGGGGAGGAGGCGGAACGGACACGGCTGAGACCATCGGTTGGCGACGTCGCCGCCGGTATGGCCCCGGATTGTTGCCGGATTATGTGGGAAAAATGCCCACAAAAATCAGCGCTACACAGGCGCACCTTCCAAGGGGAACGGCGCGGGAACCCAATACGGAGCGACCTTCGTTCCAAGAATATTGTCTTCTTCCCATCGATGCAGCAGCCTTGCCAGCGCCGCACGATCCCCCGCCATCAACGGTTCGCCGAGGTTGCAGATCTTGTCGTAGACCGGCTGGTAATATCGCCACCCGGTGTCCCGCCCTTTCACGTATTCGGGACCGATGGTCCGCCAGATGGCCTGCGCGTTTGTCAGGTCGCCGAGGACGATGCTCGGAAAAAGGCCGACCTCGCGGGCGAGATGCACCTCGGCGTCGCGATGCCCACGCACGGCCTGAAGGTATTTCTCCAACGTGTCCACCGACCTGAGCCAGGGCAGGATGTCCGTTTCGAGATACGAGAGCAGATCTCCGGCCATCGTCGGGTCGGTGACGAGCCAGTTCCCGCTCTTCGTGACCGGATGAGCCAACCGATCCGCGTACCAGCCGAAACTCTTCGCGAACATATCGGTCGGCCTGTATGTCTCCTTGAACGTCCAGCTCGGGACGAAGCCGTCGACATCCGAGCAGCGGTCGATCACGACGCTCCTCGCAATATGCGTGAACGGCACCAAGTACAGGGATCGACCTATCAGCACCACATCGCGATTTCGTTCGAGCAACGGTTTCACGAGTTGCTGAACCTGCTTGGTCGTCGTCATTCGCGCGGCCTCACCTGGATCACGATGATACGCGTGGTCTCGGGAAAATTCTTCTTGACGATCTTCACCAGATCGAGCGCCCGCGCCGGCTCGATGCCGCGCACACCTGTCTTGTAATCATAGATGCAAGCCGTTCCGGGCACGGTCCGCTCCAGCAGATCGAGTCGGAGCGTGCCTCTCTGGCCATAAAATGCATCGATCCGTTCAGGAAGAAGCGATAACTCCGCGCGAAAATTGGGATTATCCATCTCCTTGACGATCTGTGCGATCCGCGCGTGCACCTTGTTCCCAAAATCCTGCGGCGAGCGGTAGAGGCCGCTTTGACGGACCTCGGCGGCGACCTGATCCGTCATGGTCAGAACCTCTCCGTTGCGCGGGCAGGCGGCGTCGAGGGTGGTCTGATCGATCCGCCCGACCCAGGCGGCCGGGTTCTGGTCGAGGGCCCCGTCCGTCCGGTACTCGTTCGCCGAGAGGCCGAGCACGGCCGTGCCGGACCGGTCGTTGCGGGCCGATTGCACCGCGAACAGGATGCCGAGGAGTTGCAGCGTCCGCGCGACGCCGATCCCGACACCGATCAGGGGGACGGCCGGGAGGAACGCCGGCTGCACCGTGGGCTCGGCGATCACGCCCTCCGGCGTGAAGGTGCTGCGCCCCAAAACCTCCCCGGTATCGCCGTCGCGGATGGTCTGGGTGGCGCCGGAGGTCTCGACGATGCGGCTCTCGCCGTCCGGCGCGACGACGGTGCTCTGCTCGTCGAACGGACGCGGCCGGGCGCGGATGCGGATCGTGAGGACGCGGCTTCCGTCCCCGGCGACCGCCTGTTCCGTCTCCGGCGCCTTCGGACTTGGGGCGTCGTCGGCGGGCGTTCCTCCGATGGAGCCGGTCGTCGCCGGGTCGACGTCTCCGTTCGAGATCCAGCGGCCGCCGCCGGGTTGTCCGGCGGGGACGCGGGGCTGGTCGGCGTCGAACGACCGCTCCAGTCGGAGTTCGAGGCGGAGCAGGGCGAGGTCGGCCGCCACACCGGCAAGTCGGTGCCGCCCCTCCGCAAGCCGCCCGTCGAGAGAAAGCCCGTTTCGCATGCCGATTCCCTTCGCGTTCGCGCAATAGGAAAATCAGCCTATCAAAATCAGACCCGGTTTTGTGTATTATTTCCTATTCAGCGTACCCGGCGGCCAAAACGAAAACGCCGCCCCGTTTCCAGGGCGGCGTGCTCGGCGCGATGGCGTGAAGGGGTTTTGGGCTCAGGCGGCCTGCTTGGCCTTGGTCAGGAGCTTGCGGTTCACGAGCAGCTCCGCGATCTGCACCGTGTTGAGGGCCGCGCCCTTGCGCAGGTTGTCCGAGACGCACCAGAAGTTGAGGCCGTTCTCCACCGTGGCGTCCTCGCGGATGCGCGAGATGTAGGTCGCATCCTCGCCGGCCGCCTCGTGCGGGGTCATGTAGCCGCCGTTCTCGCGCTTATCGATCACCAGGATGCCCGGCGCGGAGCGCAGGATCGCGGTGGCCTCCTCGGGCGTGATCGGGTTCTCGAACTCGACGTTCACCGCCTCGGCATGGCCGATGAAGACCGGCACGCGCACGGCGGTGGCGGTGAGCTTGATCGCCGGATCGAGCATCTTCTTGGTCTCGGCGACCATCTTCCACTCTTCCTTCGTGTAGCCGTCCTCCATGAACACGTCGATGTGCGGGATGACGTTGAAGGCGATGCGCTTGGTGAACTTGCCCTGCTTGATCTCGCCGGCCGTGAACACCGCGCGAGTCTGGTTGAACAGCTCGTCCATGGCCTCCTTGCCGGCGCCGGAGACGGACTGGTAGGTCGAGACCACCACGCGCTTGATCTTGGCGACGTCGTGCAGGGGCTTCAGCGCCACCACGAGCTGCGCGGTGGAGCAGTTGGGGTTGGCGATGATGTTCTTCTTGGTGAAGCCCGCGACGGCGTCGGCATTCACCTCGGGCACGATCAACGGAACGTCCGAGTCGTAGCGGAACGCGGAGGAATTATCGATCACGACGCAGCCCTGCTGGCCGATGCGCGGCGACCACTCCTTCGAGGTCTCGCCGCCGGCCGACATCAGGCAGATGTCCGTGTCGGAGAAGTCGTAGGCGTCGAGGGCTTTGACCTTGAGGATCTTGTCGCCGAAGGAGACTTCCTGGCCCTGGCTGCGGCGCGAGGCCAGCGCCACCACCTCGTCGGCCGGGAAGGCGCGCTCGGCCAGGATGTCGAGCATCTCGCGGCCCACGTTGCCCGTGGCACCGACGACGGCGACCTTGTAACCCATCTCTCTCACTCCGCTCCACGCCGCGCGAGGGCAGGGGAGGCCGGAGGTCGCAAGCCGATGCGCCGCCGCCCGTCCCGCGAGGCCGCATCGGGCGGCCCCGGCGTCCATAGCGAACGCAGCCGGTCCCGCGCGATGCGGGCCGGCCCCTCGGAAACGGGGAGCAAGACGCCCGCCGGGCCGCCCTGTCAAGGCCGTCCGGGGGCGGCAAGGGGCGCGCGGGCCGCATCCGCCGGGAGGCATTGGCAGATCTGAAACCGGACGGCCGGTTCGCAACGGTCGATTAGCCTCTTTCTGCCATCGTCGCTGGACGAACTCGGCAGGCCGCCATGCCTTGCCCGTCCCACGGAAGCCATGCCGCGCGACCCTTCACCCCTTGCGCAGGACGAACCGCCGGCCGACGACGTCGTGCCGCTACCGCGCGCCCGGCCCTTCGGCGCCGTGCGGACGATGGCGCGGATCGCGGGCGCGGCGGCCATCGTGGCGGCGCTCAGCCTGTTCGCCCGCGAGACCATCCGCAGCCATCCCCCCGTCCAGCCGGCGGAGGGGGCGCTGTCCGTCACCTTCACGCCCTCGACGCCGCTGTCCTCGGTCCCCGAGGCGAGCCGGCCGCGCGTGTGGCTGCGGCTGGAGGAGCCGGCCGCGTCGAGCTCGCTACCAGCCGGGCCCGCCGTGCCGTTCAGCGAGGACAGCCTGACGCAAGGCACGTTCGAGGCGATCGAGTCGCCGCATCTCATGGTCACGGTCTCGCAGGGGGACGACGACGGCCCGCAGAGCCTGTTCGTGACCCTGGCGCGCCGCGCGGCGGACGGGCCGGGGCTCGCCGTCACCCGCACGGGCGAGCGCGGCCGCATCGACACCAAGTTCGGCCCCATGGAGACCATCGAGGCGACGCTCGTCGGCGCATCGAGCCGTATTTGCACCGGCTTCGCCAGCCTGGAGCCGCGTCCCGTCCGCATCGACGGCTGGCTCTGCGCGCCGCTCGGACAGCCCCCCGAGCGTCAGGCGCTGGCCTGCACCATCGACCGTCTCGCCCTGGACGGGCCGGCGGATGCCGCCACCGAGGCCGTGTTCGGGCTCGCCAAGGCCCGCCGCGATCCGCATTGCCAGCCCGCCCCGCTCCCTGTCGCCGCCGCGCGGGACACCGGCCTTCAGACGGGGGCCATCGGACTTCGCCGGCGCTCGAAAAAATAAGGCGACAATGCGGCAAAAAGTGTAAGCTCTGCCATATTCCAGGGAACTCCGGTTCCGCTCGAACGTCTACCCGGCACGGCGCCGCAGATTGTTAATCCGCCGGTGCCACCATCATTCCACGCTTCCCAACACGAGGTGCGTCATGCGCTCTTCCACGATCGCCCTTCTCGGCGCCCTGTCCGTCCTCGGCGTCGGCCTGAACACCGCGGCGGACGCCCAGGGCGGCTATGCGCCGCGCGGCTATGTCCGGGTCAGCGCCCCGCTGCCGATCCGCATCCGTCCGCGCAGCTGGCTCGACGCCGGCAACGTCGTGGAGCCGAACAGCGGCGCCGTCGGCAACCCGGCGACGAATCCCCGCTTCATCGCCGCCTCGAACCTGAACTCGCCACCCTACGGCCGCAACGACCTGTTCGGCACGCTGCCAGATCCGATCACCAACGGCCCGTTCATCGGCGCCCGCTCGACCGCGATCCGCAATGTCGACTTCTCGGCGGTGGACGCCATCGACCCGACCTCGTACCGCGCCCGCTACGGCGCCCCGTACTGAGCCTCGCCGGGATAGCGAACGACAACGACAGCGAACGAGAAAGGGCGTCGGCCACGCGGCCGGCGCCCTTTTTCCATGCGCGGCAGGGGGTTGGGCGGTTCAGCCGACCCGCGCCTTGAGGGCCGCGACGACGGCGTCGCCCATTCCCTTGGTGCCGACGACCCGCGAGCCCTCGGAGGCGATATCGCGGGTGCGGGCGCCGCCGGCCAGCGCATCGGTGATGGCGCCGTCGAGGAGATCGGCCGCCTCGCCGAGACCGAAGGAGTAGCGCAGGCACATGGCGAGCGAGCCGATCATGGCGAGCGGGTTCGCCGCGTCCTGGCCGGCGATGTCGGGCGCCGAGCCGTGCACCGGCTCGTAGAGCGCCTTGCGCGTGCCCCGGTCGTCGACCTCGCCCAGCGAGGCCGAGGGCAGCATCCCGAGCGAGCCGGTGAGCATCGCGGCCGCATCGGAGAGGATGTCGCCGAACAGGTTGTCGGTGACAAGCACGTCGAACTGCTTCGGGCGCCGCACGAGCTGCATGGCGCAGTTGTCGGCGAGGACGTGCTCCAGCTCGACATCGGCGTAATGCGCCGCATGGACCTCGCCGACGACCTCCTTCCAGAGGACGCCGGACTTCATGACGTTGTTCTTGTCGGCCGAGGCGACGCGGTTGCCGCGCTTCCTCGCCAGGTCGAAGGCCACATGCGCGATGCGGGCGATCTCGCCCGTGGTGTAGACCTGCGTGTCGACCGCGCGCTTGCTGCCGTCCGGCAGGGTGGTGATCTCCTTCGGCTCGCCGAAATAGACGCCGCCGGTGAGTTCGCGCACGATCATGATGTCGAGCCCCTCGACCAGCTCGCGCTTGAGCGCGGAGGCGTCGGCGAGAGCCGGATAGCAGATCGCCGGGCGCAGGTTGGCGAACAGGCCGAGATCCTTGCGCAGGCGCAGCAGGCCCGCCTCGGGGCGGATGTCGTAGGCGACGCCGTTCCATTTCGGGCCGCCGACGGCGCCGAGCAGGATCGCGTCCGCCGCGTCCGCGCGCTTCAGGGTGGCGTCGGCGAGGGGCTTGCCATGCGCGTCGATGGCCGAGCCGCCGACGAGATCGGTCTCGGTCTCGAAGGAGGCGAGCCCCGCCTGTCCGAGGAAGGCCACCACCTTGCCCACCTCGGCCATCACCTCGGGGCCGATCCCGTCGCCGGGCAGGAGGAGGAGGTTGTAGCTGGGCATGGCCGCTGTCCCGATGCGCGAAGGAAGGTCAGGGCGCGGCTGTATCGACGCGGACGCGTCGTTGGCAAGGCTCAAACGCGCGGGGCCGGCGCCATCCCGTGCCGCCGGCCCCGCCCGCCCGTCAGGCGGCCCGCTTCTCGATGACCACCGTGTCGACGCTGTCGGCCGGCTCGTAGAGCCAGCGGGCCAGCGACCCGGCGATGACCGCCCCGAAGACCGGCGCCAGCCAGAACAGCCAGAGCTGCCCGACGAATTCAGGCCCGGCGAAGAGGGCGGTGCCGGTGCTGCGCGCCGGGTTGACCGAGGTGTTGGTGACGGGGATCGAGATGAGATGGATCAGCACCAGCGCGAAGCCGATCGGGATGCCGGCGAACCCGGTCGCCGCGCCCTTCGAGGTCGTGCCGATGATGATGAACAGGAAGAAGAACGTCAGCAGGAACTCTATGGCGAGGCAGGCCCCGAGACCGTACTTGCCGGGGCTGAGATCGCCATAACCGTTCGAGGCGAAGCCGCCTGGCACCCAGCCCGGCTTGCCCGACGCGATCAGATAGAGGACGGCCGCAGCCGCGATCGCGCCGCCGACCTGGGCGAGGATGTAGGGGACGACGTGGCGGTTGGCGCAGCGCCCCGCCGACCACAGCCCGAGCGTCACGGCGGGATTGAAATGGCCGCCGGAGATATGCCCGACCGCGTAGGCCATGGTCAGCACGGTGAGGCCGAAGGCGAGCGCGACACCGAGGAAGCCGATGCCGAGTTGCGGATAGGCCGCCGACAGCACGGCGGCTCCGCAGCCGCCAAAAACCAGCCAGAATGTGCCGAAGAACTCCGCGGATGCGCGGCGGGTCGTGTCGGTGCTCATGATGAACTCGCAATGCAGGCGGAACCGGGCCGGGACCGTTCCGCATCCGGATCACGAACCGGCACGCGCGTGAGCGGCTTCGGCGGGGCCCGCGCCCGCCACGGCGCCCCGCTTCAAACTACTCGTGTGTTCGTTTTCATACAATCGTGAGAAGCCGCGCCGCCGGGCGGCCGATTGCGCAGGACGCAGCCCCGCACTCGGGTCTTGTGCTCGGGTCTTGCGTCTTGCCCTCAGGTCTTGCGCGCCACGGTGAAGCGCGCCGCCTCGCGCAGGGTCTGGGCGCGCTCGCCCCAGCGGCTCACCGCCTCCTCGCAGAGACCGACCAGCCGGTCGCACTCGGCCCGCGCCCCGTCGAGACCGAGCCGGTCGACCAGGGTGGCCTTGCCGGCGTCCTTGTCCTTGCCGGTGGCCTTGCCCATCGCCTCCGGGGACGCCTCGCGGTCGAGGATGTCGTCGGCGATCTGGAAGGCCTGGCCCAGGGCGAGGCCGTAGCGCAGCAGCGCGGCACGCTCGTCCTTGGTGGCGCCCCCGACGATGGCACCCGCCTCCACCGAGAAGGCGAGGATGGCGCCGGTCTTCATGGCCTGGAGCTGGAGGGTGTCGTCCACGTCGAGGGAGACGGCACCGAAGCGGCCCTCGGCACCGAGATCGAGGAGCTGGCCGCCGACCATGCCGCCGAGCCCGGAGGCGCGGGCGAGGCCGAGCACGAGATCGGCCCGGATCGCGGCATCGGGCTGCCAGGTGGAATCGGCGAGGATCTCGAAGGCGAGGGTCTGGAGCGCGTCGCCGACGAGGATGGCGGTGGCCTCGTCATAGGCCTTGTGAACGGTGGGCTTGCCCCGACGCATGTCGTCGTCGTCCATGGCGGGCATGTCGTCGTGGACGAGGGAGTAGCAGTGGACGAGCTCGATCCCCGAGCCCGCCGCCAGCGCCCCGGCCTCGGAACCGCCGAGCATCCGCGCCGTCTCCACCGCGAGGAACGGGCGCAGGCGCTTGCCGCCGCCGAGCACCGCGTGGCGCATCGCCTCCATCAGGCGCGCCGGCCGGGCGATCTCGCCGGGCTGCACCTCCGGCCCGAGACGGTCGGCGAGGAAGGCTTCCACCGAATCGGCCACGCCCGCAAGCTTGTGGGAAAACGCCGCCGCGGCGGCATCCGCCTTGACCGAAACGGAGGAAGCTTGCGTTGAGGTCATGGTCGAGGGCCTTGGCTCAAAAACCTCGGTCGGTGCGGAACCGTGGTCGGGAATGGAAGCGTCGCCTTGCGGAACACCAATCTCGGTCAGGCCCCGGACGACGCGCCGGCGACGGACCGAAGCGGCCCGCCGCGCCCCGGCCGGAGCCGGCTCGCGAGGCGGCTGACCGCCCTCGTCCTGCTCGTCCCCATGGCGCTCGTCGTCGTCTTCCTGACGCTCGCGCTCGTCTATAGCGCGGTGAGCCCGCCCTCAACCCTCATGCTCGGCCGCTGGCTGACGCTCCAGCCGGTGGACCGCCGCGCGGTGCCGCTGGAGGCGGTCTCGCCCTATCTCGTCCAGGCCGTGATCGCCTCGGAGGATCAGCGCTACTGCCTCCATAACGGGGTCGACTGGGGGCAGTTGCGCGACGTGGTCGACGACGAGGACGGGCCCTCGCGCGGGGCCTCCACCATCCCGATGCAGACGGTGAAGAACGTCTTCCTGTGGCCGGGCCGCTCCGTTCTGCGAAAGGCGCTCGAAATCCCGCTCGCGGTCGTGACGGACACGCTCTGGGGCAAGCGGCGCGGCTTCGAGATCTATCTCAACGTCGCCGAATGGGGCAGGGGAATCGCATATGAGTATCGTGGGCGTTGCGTTTTTGAGTTTGATCGATTCTGACCAAGCTTTTCTCTGTGAGGGGCATGGCTGTGGTCGAGGATCTGCTCGTCATCCTGCGTGAAGTGCGCGATCCGCGCGACTTCACGGCCCGCCACGACTTGGGGGAGCTGCTGTTCCTGGCTCTGTGCGGGCTGGTGTGCGGCGAGAAGACCTGCGTCGAGATCGCCGACTTCGCCTCCGCCCACGAGGCGGAGTTCCGCGAAGTGCTGGCCCTGCG